>NZ_JACJFB010000016.1:0-101737 GCF_014164325.1 Pseudoalteromonas sp. SG43-4
GCATTTGCTATGTGAAAGTAGGACATTACCAGGCTTCAAATTGTAGAGAGCCCGACTAGAAATAGTCGGGCTTTTTTACGTCTGCAGAAAAGTAAAATGTGCGCAATTATCATCCACTCACAGCAACACCCATCTCGTAGGCCGGGCGAGCGTAGCGACTCCCGACGTTAAAATCACATCTAGAAGTGTGCAATTAATATTTATAAAAGTAGGATTGTTAATGAGTGCAGAGGTTTTTAGTCGTTAATCATTACTTAAAATTTTATCTAGTTGTCCCGCTCTCATTTTTATATAGATACTTCTAATAAAGTACTTAAGAAAACTGTACTATTACAGGTGTTTTAAAATAACTATAACGAGAAACAAATGAAATTATTAACTGTAGCAACTTTAATAGTTGCTTCATCGACAGCTTTTGCACGCCCTGCACCGTTAGTGTCTATTCCTACTCATGATGCCTTTTTTAATAGTATTGCAGCGCATTGCGGTAAAGCTTTTGAAGGTGAAGTAGCGGTAGATAACGCGAAAGGCCCAAGCTCATTTACAGATAAAAAACTGGTTATGCATGTACGTAAATGTAGTGAGACTGAGTTACAAGTACCGTTTCATGTAGGAGACGATGCATCACGTACGTGGATCATAACTAAAACGGGTAGCGGCTTGAGTTTAAAGCACGATCATCGTCATAGAGATGAAACAGACGACGCATCAACTATGTATGGTGGCCATACGCTTGATGCAGGGTTTGCGCAAATGCAGTCGTTTCCAGCAGACCAATACTCTAAAGAGTTATTTGTAAAACAAGGTCTTGCGCAGTCTGTAGGTAATACATGGCAAATGTATATTTACCCAGAAGTATTTACTTATCGATTAATTCGTCAAGGACGTGAGTTTAAGGTGGATTTTGATTTAACTAAACCGATTATTCCACCATCAGCACCTTGGGGTTATAAAGACTAAGGTTACTTACCTTTACTTGTATCTTCTTTAGTTTCGCATTGGAGTAAAACACTTAAATCTGGTTGGTAAGCGCGTGGTTTTGTTGGAAAGCGTTCGTACTCTTGCACGCCTTCAAGTACTTTCAACATAAAGGTATTGCCGCGGCATAGACGGTCAGCATGACGTAACAAAAATACACTTTGATTGGTAAAGTGTTTGTAATCGTCTGACTGGATTTCTATTTTATAGTTGTCTTCGCCAATTTGTGTTTGGTAGTAATGTACTTTGTTATCAAAGTCGTAGAACTTCTCGGTTTCGGCTTTTTCAGCAAGTGCAGTATTTGCACTCGAAAGGGCCACCAGCGTAGCGCCTATAAATAAGCGTGGTGTGTTTATTCCTTTCATAAAATGTATCCTTTAATTTGCGAACTTTATACCCATTAATAAGAGTAATAAGGTCGATTTCTTTACGTATTAGTCTAACACCCAAAAAGGGAAAGTGTGATGTTCAAACAAATAAAACAACTTTTTGCTGTATTCGATGAACAGCAGCCAAGTATGCAAGAGCACGACTTAAAAACAGCGGTTGCTGCATTATTAATTGAAGTTATGCGCGCAGATACCAAGCTTGAACATGATGAACAACGAACCCTGACTGTAACCTTAAAAAAGTACTTTAATTTAACAGACACTGAGGTTAATGAGCTTACTAATAATGCGGCAAGTAGCTTAGATGATTCGATAGATTACTTTCAGTTTTCAAAACAGATTAATGAGCATTGTAGCGCGGAGCAGCGAATAGAAATAATAGAGTTATTATGGCGCTTAGCGTATGCCGATGGAGAAATAGATCCCCAAGAAGACTACGTTATACGTAAAGTAGCAGGGCTTTTATATGTAACGCATACCGACTTTATCGCCGCCAAAATAGCAGCGACAAAGTAATTAGTTATTTAGGCGTGCAAGTTATCTTAACTTACTTGCAACGCTTACTAACTGATGAGCGAGGGCTGATACTTTTTCAGCCGTTACAGGTTCATTTATTTGCCCATTCTCATTAAACAGTGTGTGCACAGCGGGTACTGCAAGTTGATCGGCAAGTACTAACGATCCAATGCCGCTTAATATATCACGGACATGATTTAAACCGCGTAAGCCGCCAAGCCCACCAGGCGATGCTGCAAATAAAGCAACCACTTTATTACGAAAAGCAGGAACAGCACCTTGCTCTGTGCGCGATGCCCAATCAATCGCATTTTTTAGCGCTGCGGTAATAGAGCCGTTGTACTCTGGGCTTGCTAGTAAAATACCGTCGGCTGTACGTAGCTTGTCTTTTAAAAGCTGTACATCGCTTGGTGTACCTTGCGCTTCAATATCTTCGTTAAATAGTGGGATGTTTAATTCATTTAGTTTTATTACTTCTACTTCAGCACCTGTTTGTAGAGCAAAACGTGCTGCCTCATTAATAATTTTTTGATTAAAGCTTTCTTGGCGAAGGCTTCCAGCTAGGGCGATAATTTTTGGTGCTGACATGGTAGTGGCCTTTTAATGTTTTAAGTTACATGACTAATGTAGCAAAATTTCACTTGTAGAAAACCCTAATAAACGCAACACTTATGTGCGTATATGCACATAAGTAAAAGGTAGGCAGCATGGCGATAAAATTTGAAGATTGGCAAGACGTTAAAGTTGCGTTCGAAGTAGCACGGTTAGGCACGCTAACAGCAGCGGCCGAGGAGCTTAATGTGCACCACAGCACAGTGCTTAGGCGAATTAATAATCTTGAAAAAAACTTAAATGCACGGCTTTTTCATCGCCATGCTCGTGGCTACAAGGTTACTGAAATTGGCACCAAGTTATTTGCAACAGCACAAACAATCCATAGCTCCTTAGAGCAGTTACATAACGATATAGTAGCGGCCGATAGCACCCTTAGAGGTAGTTTGTTGCTAACGACGGTAAGTGGCTTCATGGATGTCCTTGGTGATGTATGTGAGCAATTTCAGGCGCTACATCCACAAGTGCAGCTTGAGGTTATTTTAGAACAAAAAAGGCTAAGGCTCGATCACGGACAAGCACATATTGCAGTGCGTGCAGGCCCAAGGCCTGATGAAGGCGATTATATTGCTCAGCATTTGGCGCAGCTTTCATCGGGTTTATACGCTAATAAACGTTACATTAATAAATACGGTATGCCTAAATTATTAAGTGATTTACAACAACATAACTTTGTATCGGGCGTGGCTGGTTTTAATGCCCGCGTGCCTTATTTTGCATGGGCTGATGAGCACATTCCTGCATCGCAAATAAAGCTGCGAGTATCTGAAACTGCAGAAGCGACTCGTGCAATCATTAAAGGGCTAGGCATTGGCGGATTACAACATGACGTAGCGGCGCAATATCCTGATTTAGTGCCTATATTACACAGTGAGTTAAGCTGGCCTACCGATGTATGGTTAGTCACACATCACTTAGTGCATCGCACTGCTAAAGTACAAGCTTTTGCAGGGTTGCTAAAAACACACTTTAGTAAGTTAGCTGCTAACCAATAGTTTTAGCAGCGTTTTAGCTGTATTTTAAATGATTATAGTATTTTTTTTACTTCTATCCCTAGGCGTTTAGCCAAGCGTACTAAGTTTGCTCTATCTAATTCAAGTACTCTTGCTGCTGCTGACCAGTTGTAGTTATGCTTCTTTAATTGCTCGGTAATTACGTTGTATTGCAACGATTCTACAGCTTGCTTTAAAGGTTGGTTGATTAAGGTGTTGGTTGTACTTTGGCTTGCTACTAGAGAGTTTTGCGGCGCACTCGGTGTTAAGTCACAGTGCTCGCTTGTAATGGTTATTATCGGATTTTGCCATTGGCTTTGTTTTTCTTTAAGGGCGCTGCGGCTAATGACGTGTTCAAGCTCGCGAACGTTACCTGGCCAGTTGTACTGATTAAGCAATACTTGCGCTTCAGGGCTTAGTTTTAATTGTTTTATCCCTAATTTACGGGCTGTTTGCTCGATAAAATAACCAGCTAAGAGTGTTATGTCGTGCTCGCGTTTACTAAGTGGTGGCACAGTAATAGGGTAGACACTGAGGCGATGGTATAAATCGGCTCTAAAGCGACCTTGAGCTACTTCTTCTTTTAAATTTCTGTTGGTTGCAGCAACGACGCGTACATCTACGTACTTTGGCGTGTCTTCTCCTACCGTTTGTATTTCGCCACTTTGTAGCACTCGTAATAGTTTACTTTGCATGCCCAGGGGCAGTTCGCCTATTTCATCTAAAAATAACGTGCCGCCATCAGCTAATTGAAATTTACCTTGGCGCGAATTTAGTGCGCCTGTAAAAGCCCCTTTAGAATGACCAAAAAATTCACTTTCGGCGAGGTTTTCGGGAAGCGATGCACAATTTAAGTGAATAAGCGGTTGATCTTTTCGAGCTGAATTTAAGTGAATGTTACGCGCAACAAGCTCTTTCCCTACCCCTGTTTCACCTAATATAAGCACGCTAAAGTTAGATGCTGCAACGAGTTTAATTTCGTTTTTAAGTGTTTGCATTAGTGGACTTTGACCAATAATTTCACCGCCGTCACGTGTTAATGCTTCACGATTTAGTTCTTGTACTAATGCACTTGAGTGCTGTGCATGCTGTTTGTAATGGGCAAGTTCTAAGGCCGTTTTAAAGTGCGCGCTACACAGCGTTTGTAAGGTATTGAGTGTATCAGCGCTTATGCTGTTAAATGCATTGGCGTTAAGGCTATCAAACGTAAGTACGCCAAGTAGCGCGTTTTTATCATAAAGAGGTAAACCTAAACATGCATGTACCGGTATGTCGCCGGTTTTAGCTAATAGTAATCCGTCGTATGGATCGGGTAGTGGGCAGTCGTGCGCAAATTGAAGCGCGAGTGCGCTTTTGCAAATAGCTTCTAGGCGAGGGTGTTCTACTATTTTAAATCGTCTGCCTAAACTGTCGGGCATTAATCCTTTAATTGCCAGTGGTTTTAATTGTTCGCCCTGAAGCACTAATAACGCACTTGCATCACTTGGAATAACCCGCTCAACCGTTGCTAGTAATTGATCAAAGCTATGCTCGTGTAGTGTACTCTGAGCAAGCTCTAGAGCAACTTGTGTAAGGTTGAATTGCTGGTTCACGTCAAAATGACCTATTTGTGTTTTTATGAGTTAATTTATAGTAGGTCATAAAGACTCACACTGTAAAGTGATTTAATTTAACTTGTTGAATTTAATTAATTAAACTTGTTGGCACAGTATGTGTAATAGCTAAGTAACGTAGTTAGTTACAGAGATCGCTATGAACACACTAATGCTGAATAATTTAAATAATCAAACACAGTTTAGTTCACTGCATGGGGCACTAGCGTGCGCTGAATACTTTTTTGCTCAGTATGGTGTAGGGCAGGAAATAAAATAATGCGCCCTATAAACTTAACTGAGCCAATGCCAGCACGCGTTGCTATTCATCAAGTATCTCAATGGCCGTTATGGATGCTAGCTTTTAGGCCTTTCTTTTTAGGCGGTGGCTTATTGGCATTTTTGTCAGTGGGGTATTGGCTACTTATTTTAACAGGCCATGCAAGTTGGCACTTATCGATACCTGCGACATTATGGCACGCGCACGAAATGCTGTTTGGCTTTGCAGGAGTTGTAGCTGTTGGCTTTTTACTTACCGCAGCACAAACGTGGACAGGCGTGCCGAGCATAAGTGGCAAAGCCCTTATGTGGCTTACGCTTATATGGCTTGCAGCGCGCTTAGCATTTTTTGTAGTACTGCCAGATATTGCTCATTTTAATTTATATGCTGCACTTACATTACAAGTTATTTGGTGGCTAGGCGCCATAACCGCGTTGGCTAATATGTTATTAAAAGCCAATAGCAAAAGTAACTATCCGTTTTTAGCTATTTTAGCTGTGCTTTGTGGGCTCAATGTATTGTATTTAATACTTGTTTTACAACAAAACATGCAGCTTGCACTTGGTGTGGTTGATACCGCAGTGCTGGTTATTACTTTACTAGTTGGCATTGTTGCGGGCCGCGTTTTACCATTTTTTACCGCTAAAGGTCTGGGGTTAGCCGCACAAGTTCGCACTCCTAAAATAGATAAAGCTGTTATGTATTTATCTATTGTGGCTATCACTTTATTTTTCATCAACAAGTTGTTTTTGAACACGATTAATCCTGCGTTAGTTGTTGCAATTGTTGCTGCGCTTCACCTGCTTAGGGCTGGTTGTTGGTGGGATAGCAAGGTATTGAGAGTGCCGTTGTTATGGTCTTTACATTTTTCCTACTTAGCGTTAGGCGTAGGGTTAATGATGGTTGCATTTAGCTTTTATAGCAGTGCAATACAATTTAAAGATGCGCTGCACTTAATCACTATTGGCACAATAGGTATGATGATTTTAGCAATGATGACGCGTGTATCACATGGTCATACAGGGCGGACACTCGCTATTCCTCATTACATGGCTGTTGCTTTTACGTTTTTGCTTGTGGCCGCTATTACTCGTTCATTACTCCCTTTTATTATTGGGCCTCACCTTGCTTGGCAAATAAGTGCTTTGCTGTGGTTAGTGGCTTTTTCATTATTTTTAATTCACTGCACACCTATATTAACGCGGCGTCGTGTTGATGGGCGTCGTGGTTAGTTTACCCATAGGAAACACATATGTTATCTGATAAAACCATTGAGATTGTAAAAAGCACAGTTCCGCTATTAGCGCAGGCGGGTACGGTTGTTACCGATCATTTTTATAAGCGTTTATTTAGTCATAATCCTGAGCTTAAAAATATTTTTAATATGGCGAACCAAGATACAGGTCGTCAGCAATTTGCACTTTTTAATGCATTGGCTGCGTATGCACAAAATATTGATAATTTAGCCGTATTAAAAGAAGCGCTAACACGTATTAATCATAAGCATACAAGCTTGAGTATTTTACCTGAGCATTACCCTATTGTAGGTGCACACTTAATTGGTACGCTTAAAGAGCTTCTTCCTGAGCAATTTACTCCCGATGTTGAATACGCTTGGCGCGAAGCTTACGGCGTACTTGCTGATATTTGTATAACCGAAGAAGCTGCTTTGTATGAGCACAGTAAAAATAAACACGGTGGTTGGGCGGGAACTCGGCAATTTGAAATAACCAACAAACAGGCCGAATCAGAACTAGTAACGAGTTTTACACTTACGCCAGTTGATGGCGAAGCTGTTATTACACATAAACCAGGGCAGTATTTAGGTATTAAAGTTAAGCCAGAGGGCGCTGAATATGAGGAAATTCGCCAGTATTCTATTTCACAAAAAAGTAACGCTAAAAACTACCGTATTAGTGTTAAAAAAGAGCTACAGCCAAAGCCTGGCATGGTGTCTAATTATTTACACTCATTAGAGCAAGGCACTATTGTTGAGTTATACCCGCCGGCAGGAGACTTCTTTTTACGCAATAACACAAGTCCAGTGGTTCTCATTTCAGCAGGTGTTGGGCAAACGCCAATGCTGGCTATGCTTGAAACGTTATTAAGTGACAATTCTAATCAAGAGATTATGTATTTACATGCTTGCGAAAATACTCAGCAACATTCGTTTTCAAAATATTTATATGATCTAACAGCGCAGAATAACCACTTGAAAACAATAACGTGGTTTAACCAAGCGACAGAGGGCGCTGACTTTACTGGGTTAATGAACCTAAATGCAGTACAAGCACAGCTACCATTGAGTAATGGCGACTTTTACTTATGTGGTCCTGCCGGTTTTATGGCATTTATAAAAAAGCAGTTACTTGAACTAGGTGTTAAAAACGAGCAGATTCATTATGAAGTGTTTGGTCCGCATGAAGACTTGTAATAACGCTTTAAAATAGAAAAAGGCGTACAGCGATGTGCTGCGCGCCTTTTTATAAACGCTAATAAAGTGCCTTATAACTCTTTACAGGTCACACCTTCAAGTACTGTAGTAAGCTCTTTTTTAGGATAGTAAAGCTCGCATTGGTTATTACGTAGTTGCAAAATAAACTTCTCAGATTTTATATTATGCGCGCCCATAATTACTCTGCCATCAGACCCTTTACTCATTGCATGATCAATTAGCAGTTCGCTACGTTTAGTAAATACGGAATCGGAAAGTGTTACTAATGCGCCTCCCTTAGCTTGTTGAATTGCCTGTTGTAGTGTTGCAATAACGCTAGGATTAACGCTCGTTAATATAGCGGGTTTAGCGGGATCACTATTTACACTTTGGCATCCACCTAAAGCGAATAAGGTAGCTAATGGGAGTACTAATTTAGCCATTACCTTTCCTCACTCAGTGTTGGCCAAGTTAAGTCCATATTACGCTGGGTAAATTGCTCAGGCATATTTAAAGGAATGAGAGATTCACGAGAGCTTGAAAAATTAGCTGGCTCTGCTTTTGCAGCAGCCGTTCTAATTGGGCAATTGCCATTTTCAACATGAAACAATGCGGTGGCTAAAACGGCCTCGTCACTGTCGCCTAACTGATGATCAAAGTCGTCCTCAATTTCACAACCTTGAACATCAGCATCAAATTGTGGCGTAGGGGTTGGTGTAAAACCCGCAGCGTATTCGCCAAATCCTTTGCTATTTACCCCACTAAATTGAATAGTGTAATAGGTTGTTGCGCAGTTATGAGTTGGGGTAAAGCCATAGGGCTTACCGCAGGTTGTATCGCCAATTAAAATAACTTCTGCGTCTATACCTTTTAAACCATTAATAAAAGCTTCTGATGCCGAACAGGTGCCTGATGTGCTTAATACATAAACCTTCGATAAGTTTAAATCAGGTAGGTTTTCACCTGTGCTAAAAAAAGTAGAGTAATCTATTTCTTCACCAATAAATGGAAAAGGTGAATCAACGGGTTGTTTATCGTTTTGTTGAGTTTGATAATAAAAGCGGTTGTTAACGTTGGCATTACCGGCAACCATATAAGCTAATTGTGCCGACAGTGCTAATAAACCACCACCGTTATATCTAAAGTCGATTACAAGCTCATCAATACCATCGGTTTTAAACTTATTTACTGCATCAATAAGCCCTTCTTGGGCAATGCTTATATGGCTATTAAATTGCATGTAACCCACGCTTGAACCATTTGCGGTTGTAATCGTTTTAACATTTTGAACCGGTGTTTGTTCAATATTGCCAGCGGTTACATTAAATGTTTTTTCGGCGCCATCGTTACTGCGTACAACAATAGTATGTGAGTCGCCGTTAGTAGGACTAAATAAACCTTCGTTAAGCGTATCTACACCCGACTGTGTATTGGTATTAATGCTAACACCGTCAACTGAAAGTACAGTATCACCACGTTGAAAGCCTATTTGGCTTGCAGGTGAATCATCTTCAAGATAAGCGACGCGTAAAATACGGTCGGCTGTATCGCCAATAAACGCCCAATTTATACCGTAACCAGAAGTAACGCCCGATTGCGCTTCTTGAAAGTAATCTTTAGTAGGTTCTGAAAAATGAAAGTTATCTTTTTTTGCTCCTGAGTCGGTAAGCTGCTCTGTTTTTAATTGGGCAAAATAATCGGCTACTGTGGCAAAGCTTTCAGGATCGTTATCGGCAATCTCATCATACCAAAGGTAGGTTTCGTCGCTCCAAGAACGAAGCCAGAGTTTTTCGTAAAGGGCAGAACCGGCTTGATCTGGGTAAGGCTCGTTGTTATTAAAGGGATCGTTACCCGTACGCGGGGTTTCGCAAAAGTTTTTTAAATCGTTAGAGGGTTCAAATACACCCGCAGTCCATGTTGGACTGCTACTAACAGGTGTTGTAACTACAGGGGCTGAGTCGATACCGCTACCGCCGCCGCCACAACCGGTCAAAGCAAAGCCCGCAAATGCAGTGAAAATGGCAAGCGAGGTTTTATTATTTTTAAACATAGTTAAGGGCTTTTTTGTAAATAAGTTGTTTAAAATATTACAACACTCGCTCGTTTATTCAACATTTATAACTTTGATTTATGTAAATGAGTGTTAAAGCTTAGAGCTTGCTCGCACTACTTGTATCTGCGAATGCTTGCTTTTGCCATGCATTAAATAACTTTTGCTGTTTATCAGAGATTTTTAAACCGTATGTTTTTTGCATGTAAGCGTAGGTGTCAGCTATACGTTTTCGTGCATAAACAGGCGGTTCAACTACACGTTGCTTAAAGTTTACTTTTACTTCGCAACGACCATATTGTGTGGCGTTTTCGCTAAGCATACCAAAACGATAATTAGAGCGATCGGCATTAATTTCGCCAATAGCTGGCGCTAAGTTATTTATATCAGCTTCCATTTTTCTAAATTTAGCACTTACTTTACGGCAGTTTTTACGCCCGCCATCTTGCCAGCATTGTAGCTGGTGACCAAATTCCCACGCCGGAACAATGTGCTCCCACTCAATGCGTAGTGCTCGCACATTTACTTTACCTGAGCGGGTAAGGGTATTTCGAGGAATGTAACCACAGTTAGACGGGTCAGGAACGAGTTTTTTGCCTTCTTTTTTAATGTCGCAACCGCAGTAAATGCTTTTGGCGTTGTCAGGTAGGGTTTTAATTAAATGTCTTTTAGCCGTTGAAAAACGGGTAAATTGTTCGGCTGATACCGAAACGCACACACAACAAGCCAATAAGGCCAGAATAAATCGAGTCATATCCATCACAAATGTGAACTACAGGAATAGGCAGTTTAAAGCCTTGAAGATAAAAGATAAAGTTAACTTAAGGCCTACGCTTATATTAATAAAAAGTGCCTGATTAATTTTTTACTCAAAGTTATTTTCACTATTCATTTATTTCTCACTATTTATCGTATTTTAACCACACAAGGTTACCCGTTAAGGAGTATGCTTAAAGCTTAATCAATATGAGGATTTGGATTGCAAATGAAATTTGTTGATTATTATGCAGTGCTTGGAATATCGCCTGATGCAGATGATAAAGCGGTTAAAGTAGCTTATAAAAAGTTAGCCAGAAAATATCACCCAGATGTAAGCAAAGAGCCTCAAGCAGAAGATAAGTTTAAAGAAATAGCAGAAGCTTACGAAGTCATCCATAACAAAGAAGAACGCACTAAATACGACGAGTTACGTCGTCACCAACAAAATCGTGCTCGTCAACAGCAAGGCCATTATGGTGGTAACAATGCCTCTTCGCAAAGTAATTATCAGCAAAGCGATCCTCAAACCGACCAAGAGTTTTCTGACTTTATTAATTCAATGTTTGGCGGAGCTGGTGGATTCGATCGTTCCGAGCAGAGCAGAAGTAACGCCGCTCGCGCGCAAAAAGGACAAGATGTGGAAATAGAGTTCCCAATTTTTCTTGAAGAGACTTTAGTTGATACCGTGAAGCCTGTTGAGTTTATGTTACCACAGCGAGACAGCAGTGGCCGTGTTACTGAAATTAAAAAATCACTTAAAGTGAAAATTCCTGCAGGCTCAGTAAATGGCGAGCGAATTCGACTAAAAGGGCAAGGCGGGTTAGGGTCAGCGAATGGGCAAAATGGCGACTTGTATTTACAAATTAGTTTAGTGCCTCACCCATTATTTGATATTGAGGGTCATAACCTAAATATAGTTGTCCCTCTTGCACCATGGGAAGCGGCTCTTGGTACAAAGCTAAATTTACCTACGTTGACAGGAAACATCCAATTAACTATTCCTTCTAATAGTCAGTCTGGTCAACGCTTGCGTACTAAAGGTAAGGGATTAATGAGTAAAAAAGCTAAAGGTGATTTATTTGCTGTGCTTAAAATTGTTAATCCAACATCTGTTGATGATGCCAGTAAAAAACTGTGGGAAGAATTAGCCAAAAAAGCTCACTTTGATCCCCGTAATAACTGGAGCAAGCCATAATGCAAATTATCGTGACACAAAAAGACGATTTACTTACTAGCAAAGAGCTATGTTTGAGCAGTGATATTAGTGAAGCAATTTTATATGAGCTAGTTGAGCATAATATTGCGGTTCCAATTGAGGGGGATCATGTTACGCAGTGGCAATTTACGGTATCTGCAGTGACCTTAGTTAAAAAAGCGGCCCGTATCCAACATGACTTTTCGTTAGATTGGTCGGCAATAGCTTTAGTTTTACAATTGCTGGATGAGCGTGATGAGTTGATTTTCGAAAACGAAATGTTAAAGCGACATTTGAGTCGATTTAAGCACTTGGAATAAAATAAGCCCTAGGCTTATTTACTCTTTGATAAGTGGGCGCTAGCTCTCAAAAACCAATATGACTACTTTGATTTATTCTTATTTTTAATTCGGATAAATCGTTTTAGTCGTATATTTTGTATAAGTAGTAATATTCCACTTAAACAAAAAAGTACACTGGTTGCTGAAAAGCTAATAAGCAGTGGATTATTAAAATTCTCTCGCTCATCGTAATCCATAATATGTAACATCCAAAAAAAGTCGAATATTCGCCATAGCGTGCTGCGAACGGTAACAACTTTGCCGTTATTTTCTGACAAGTACAGTGTTGTGTTAAATGTGTCGTCAAATTGTACCTGCCAAACATTGGTTTTATATCCAACTTCTCGCATACCTTGCTTTAGTAGTACAGCGCTTGTTACTTGAGCGTCAATAAGTAAGTGTGCTTTAGCATTTGCGGTAATTTGTATTTTAGTTGGCGGTTCAAATGGTCGGCCTGTTATTCCATTGAAGCTTTGCTGCTCGTTATTACTAAACACAGTAATAAGTGGTGTAGTTAAGAAGTTCTCAAAAATTATTTGTGTTGGATTAACCACCTGAGAGGCAATATCGTCAAGGGAGGCAACATAATCAGCCTGCGTAAATGGGTTATTAAGAGTACGTGTTGCAAGATGCTCCCCATGAACTTTATCAAGAGGGATTGCACTCATAATTAAACCACCTAGTAACCATGCTAAAATTTGTAGTGCTAATAAATAACCTAACCATTTATGTAACTTGCGAGCATGTTTAAATATTTTTTTATTCATGTTTTAGTCTTATTATTTTTAGAGGCTAGTTTATTACATTAATAGGATAAGTTACTGCGACATTTTGTCGCAGTTTAAACTATAGCTTACTGTAATCAGTTAAAAATAAAAAAGATTACACTTAAATTCCTAACATGACTTATCTGTTTAATTGAGCTGAATATTTGATATCCAGCTAGCTTTAAATGCTAAAAAATACTTAAAAGCTGCGAAATATCCATATAAAGTGGTTAATAGAGCATAGTTGATTTGGTATAACGGTAAAACTGCGTTAAAGTTTGCAATGAAATTATTAGAGGATAAATACGAAACGATGTCGGAAATTCAATTTTTAAATGTAGATCTTGAGCTTGAATCAAAGCAAGATATTAGTTTGCTAGTGGCGGACTTGAAAAAAGTCGCGACGATTTTACATTATGACAAAGACGAATACCGTCAACTAGCGCGTATTGAAGCTACAGGTGAGGTGAGCACACCTGATAAAGCCATAAACCATATATGTGAGCTTATTGAATCGTGTTCGCGTAACGCGCTAAAGCAATGGTTAAGCTGTTCACGTAGAACGTTTGATATTGGTTTTGAATCAGGGACTTCTCCTAAGTGCTTTAATCAAGCCTTAGATGCAGATACATTATTGCGTATATCTGCGATTGGTGCGGGTATGGAAATTACCATTTACCCAATCGAAAAGTAACTATCTTCGCTCTACGACTGCTGCGGTCATTTTTGATACGCAGCACAGCTCATTGCGGCTATTTGTAATTTTTATTTCCCATACTGAACTACGTTTACCTATATGAAATGCTCTAGCCGTGGCTGTTAAAGTGCCGTTGCGAGATGCTTTTAAATGACTTGCGCTAATCTCCTGCCCTACACAGTAAAATTTAGTAAAATCGACAACAAAGTTAGCGGCATAGCTGGCAACTGTTTCGGCAAGTACAACGTTAGCACCGCCGTGTACCATCCCCATCGGGTTATGATGCTCAGGAATTGCCGGCATTGTGGCAACCAAATAATCATCGCCAATTTCTGTGACTTCTATCCCCATAGTTTTCATTAATGTTCCTTGGCCATTAACGCCTTGCTCTAACTGCTTGCACAGCTCTAAGGTGATGGGCTGGTACCAAATACTCATAATGTCTCCTTTGCATTTTTAATCATTTATAAACTTAGCTTTAGTTATATCCTTGAAATGTACACAAGTGAAATTACTTTAGCTATTTTAAGGCTTAATTTAAATTTGCGATTTTTATTTAACTGTATATACTCACAGTTAAATGTACTGTATGGAAAACCAGTTGTATGCGACCATTAACGAACCGCCAAGCTCAAATACTCGAACTAATTAAAGTTTTTATTAAAGACACTGGTATGCCTCCTACACGTGCTGAAATAGCGCAAACATTAGGTTTTAAAAGTGCCAATGCTGCTGAAGAACATTTAAAAGCACTTGCTAAAAAAGGCGCAATTAAAATGAAACCAGGTGCAAGCCGTGGTATTCAATTAATTGAAGAAGAAGAGCCAGAACAATTAGGTTTACCGCTTATAGGGCGTGTTGCTGCTGGTTCACCTATTTTGGCGCAAGAGCACGTTGAAAGTCACTGCAAAATCGATCCATTAATGTTTAAACCGGCTGCAGATTTTTTACTACGCGTTAACGGTATGAGCATGAAAGATATTGGTATTATGGATGGTGATTTACTTGCTGTACATCGTACTCAAACCGCTGAAAACGGACAAGTTGTTGTTGCCCGCCTAGACGAAGACGTAACTGTAAAACGTCTTGAGAAAGCGGGTCGTAAAGTATTACTTCATGCTGAAAACGACGATTTTGACTCTATTGAAGTAGATCTTGAGAATGAGTCTTTTAATATTGAAGGCTTAGCCGTTGGCGTTATAAGAAACGCTGATTGGATGTGACTTTAAAAATAGCTTTTAAAGAAGCAGTTTTATAAATGCGTACTAATTAGTACGCATTTTTGTTTTAAAATTTGTACTAAAAATAGGGCGTAAACAGCCCACTGACTATTTAAGCTGTAAACTTTTTTGCACTTATATTTTCCCCCTCCGAATGCGTTAAACCCCTTTGTTTTGCTCATATTTTGAACTTCCTGTTGCCCAGTTGATTACCGATTTTTATTAATTATTCAATATCACCTGATTGTTTTTTATACTAAAACTTGCTTGTTGTTCGTTTTTTAGCTAATTGTTAATGTGCTGAGCTAATAATAACTCACAGCTTTTTAGTTTTGAGAACACACAATATACACAAACTCGTTGTTGGCGCAGCAAAACCAATCAATATTAAATAAGATTGGCTAAAAAAATAAAAATAACGAATTGGCGTTTAAGCCGTATGCCTCTTCGCTTTGCATTCGCAATAGCATCAAAGGAGCCGTCACATGGGTAAACTGACCTCTACCTTGTGGCTTATATTATGTGTTTTTTCGCACCCAGTTTTGGCTAACAGCCAATACAATATGCGCAAAGGCGTAACCGATATAAGCAATAATGTATATCAGCTGCACATGACCATATTTATAATATGTTGTGTGATTGGGGTGATAGTGTTCGCAATTATGTTTTGGGCACTTATTCATCACCGTAAATCTAAAGGGGCTGTACCTGCCCAATTTCACGAAAGCACTAAAGTAGAAATACTTTGGACTGCAATTCCGTTTGTTATTTTAATTGCTATGGCAGTACCAGCCACTAAAACCCTAATTGCAATGGAAGATGCCAGCAAAGCTGATCTCACTATTAAAATTACGGGTTCGCAATGGAAATGGCATTATGAATATATGGGCGAAGATGTAGAGTTCTACTCTATTTTATCTACCCCGCAAGATGAAATCGCGAATCTTGCAGATAAAAATCCTAACTACTTACTTGAGGTTGATAAGCCTCTTGTACTGCCAATAAATCAAAAAGTACGATTTTTAATGACTTCTGACGATGTTATTCACTCTTGGTGGGTACCTGATTTTGCAGTTAAAAAAGATGCGAACCCCGGCTTTATAAACGAAACATGGACGAACATAAACGAAGAAGGTACTTACCGAGGCCAATGTGCTGAGTTGTGTGGTAAAGACCATGGCTTTATGCCCGTTGTGGTGGTCGCTAAATCTGAGGCTGATTTTAAAACATGGCTTACAGATGCAAAGCAGGCTAAACAAAAAGCAGCATTAGCAGATGCCGCATTACTTGATAAAACCCTCCCAAAAGAAGAATTAATGACTTTAGGCGAACAAGTATATATGGCTAATTGTGCTGCATGTCATCAACCTACTGGCATGGGGTTACCGGGCGTATTTCCTGCACTTAAAGGCAGCCCGATAGTGCTTGGCGATATAAAAGATCACATTGATGTAGTTATCCATGGACGACCCGGTACGGCAATGCAAGCTTTTGCCAAGCAGTTATCTATAAAGCAATTAGCTGCGGTTATTACTTATAAACGTAATGCGTGGGGTAATGATACGGGTGATGTTATTCAACCGAGTCAAATACAGACGGCACTTGATGCCAAAGTGGAGGCGAACTAATGAGTAGCATAGTAGAACAACCTAACGCCAATGAAGCTCATCATGCTCATCACCCAGCTAAAGGTTTTAAACGCTGGCTTTACACAACTAATCATAAAGATATAGGTAGTTTATATTTAATTTTTTCGCTGACCATGTTCTTAATTGGTGGCGCAATGGCCATGGTGATCAGAGCTGAATTATTTCAACCAGGTTTGCAGTTGGTCGACCCTCACTTTTTTAATCAAATGACCACAGTGCATGGTTTAATTATGGTGTTTGGTGCGGTTATGCCCGCCTTTACAGGCCTTGCTAACTGGATGATACCACTCATGATTGGCGCGCCAGATATGGCATTGCCAAGAATGAATAACTGGAGCTTTTGGATTTTACCGTTTGCGTTTCTAATCCTATTGGCATCGTTATTTATGCCTGGTGGGGGGCCTGCATTTGGTTGGACTTTTTATGCACCACTGTCCACAACATACAGTAATGATAATACTGCATTGTTTGTATTTGCCGTACATATTATGGGAATTAGCTCAATAATGGGCGCAATCAATGTGATTGTAACCATAGTGAACTTACGTGCCCCAGGCATGACATGGATGAAGTTGCCCTTATTTGTATGGACGTGGTTAATTACTGCCTTTTTATTAATAGCCGTAATGCCAGTGCTTGCAGGGGCTGTCACTATGGTACTTACCGATAAGTATTTTGCGACCAGCTTTTTTGATGCCGCAGGCGGTGGCGACCCGGTGATGTTCCAACACATTTTTTGGTTTTTTGGTCACCCCGAAGTATACATTATGATTCTTCCTGCCTTTGGCATTATATCTACAATAGTACCTACCTTTTCTCGTAAAAAACTTTTTGGCTATGCCTCAATGGTATACGCCACATCCTCCATAGCACTATTGAGCTTTATTGTATGGGCTCATCATATGTTTACCACTGGGATGCCGGTCGCTGGCGAGTTGTTTTTTATGTACGCGACCATGCTTATATCGGTACCTACAGGAGTAAAAGTATTTAATTGGGTTGCCACAATGTGGAAAGGCTCAATAACTTTTGAAGTGCCAATGCTTTTTAGTATTGCGTTTATTGTGCTGTTTACCTTGGGTGGTTTTTCGGGATTGATGCTGGCAATTACACCTGCTGATTTTCAATATCACGATACTTATTTTGTAGTAGCGCATTTTCATTATGTATTAGTAACAGGGGCTGTATTTTCGATAATGGCAGGGGCTTATTACTGGCTGCCTAAGTGGACGGGCAATATGTTTAATATCACGTTAGCTAAATGGCATTTTTGGCTATCGCTGGTGAGCGTGAACGTACTGTTTTTTCCTATGCATTTTGTAGGGCTTGCTGGTATGCCGCGTCGAATTCCCGATTACGCTCTTCAATTTGCCGACTTTAACGCAATCATAAGTATTGGTGGGTTTGCCTTTGGTTTATCGCAATTGTTGTTTGTAGCTGTGGTAATTAAATGCGCGCGTGGCGGTGATAAAGTGCCTGCAAAAGTATGGGAAGGGGCAGAAGGCCTTGAGTGGGAAGTTGACTCTCCAGCGCCATATCATACTTTTTCTACGCCGCCGGTTATTAAGTAATGACACATGCACCGCTACTCAAACGTTTGGTACTTATTTGCATAGGCATGTTTGCCTTTGCCTTTGCTTTAGTACCTTTGTATGACGTGTTTTGTGATGTAACAGGGCTTAATGGAAAGCCTTCGCTTGAGCAAGCAGAGCAAAGTACACAAATAGTACAAAACCGAGAAGTTGGCGTTAGCTTTACTACTCACGCACAAAGTGGTGCACCGTTTAAAGTTAAATCAAAAGAATACAGTGTAGTGGTAAAACCCGGTGCAATGCGTGAAGTAATGTTTAGTGCTAAAAATAACAGCAATCTAGATAAAGTAATGCAGGCTGTACCATCAGTCTCGCCAGGTAAAGCGGCAAAGTATTTACATAAAATAGCTTGTTTTTGCTTTGATCAGCAACCTCTAAAAGCAGGGGAAGAGCTTGAATTTAAATTACTTTTTTATGTTGATACCGCATTGCCAAGCGACATTGAAGAATTAACTTTATCTTATACCGTATTTGATATTAGTGAACAGCTGGTGGCAAGTAATAACTAGCTTTTTAAACTAGTGTGAAACTAGGAGTAAATAAAATGAATCAAGAATATGAGCATTATTACGTACCTGAGCAAAGCCCGTGGCCTATTGTAGGTGCAGTTGCATTGTTTTTTATTGCAGTAGGGGCAGGCTTGACTGTTATGAGTGTAGGTAAAGAAGGTGGTAGCGGGGTTTATCTGCTTTATGCCGGTATTGCTGTGCTTGTGTATATGTTGTTTAGCTGGTTTAAAAATGTAATTAGTGAGTCAGACCAAGGTTTGTACTCAGCACAAATGGATCGCTCTTTTAGACAAGGTATGAGCTGGTTTATTTTTTCTGAAGTTATGTTTTTTATGGCCTTTTTTGGTGCGCTTTTTTATGCACGGGTATTGTCGGTACCTTGGCTTGGAGGTGCAGGCAATAATGCAATGACTAACGAGGTTTTATGGCCAACTTTTGAAGCTGTTTGGCCGCTAGTTTCAACACCTGCTGGCGAAACTACTCAGGCTATGGGCTGGCAAGGCTTACCACTTATAAATACCTTAATACTGCTTACTTCCTCAGTTACTTTACATTTTGCCCACGTAGCGATGGAAAACAATAAACGTACTCCACTTAAGGTTTTTTTAGGCGCTACTATTTTACTGGGTGTTTGCTTTTTAGGGCTGCAAGTTGAGGAGTACATGCATGCATATAATGACCTTAATCTAACGCTAGATGCGGGTATTTACGGTAATACGTTCTTTTTATTGACTGGTTTTCATGGCATGCATGTAACGCTAGGAACCGTACTTTTATTTGTAATATTTTTACGGATATTAAAAGGGCACTTTACTAAAGATAAGCACTTTGCTTTTCAAGCAGCTGCTTGGTATTGGCACTTTGTTGATGTGGTGTGGCTGTGTTTGTTTGTATTTGTATATGTGCTGTAGCGTTTATTGGCGAATTATTTGCTTTAATAAAACCAAGTTTAAGCGCTGCAATAACGACAACTAAAACAACGACCGAAAACAATACGCGACGACCTAAAAAGTGAGACATTGGTCGTCCCCCTGTTTTCCCTGACACCATAATAAACAATGCTCTAAATAAGTTAAAAAGTATAAATATTAACAACAGTACGATAATAATTTTAATAATCACTGAGTTGACCCTTTATGCAGTTAGTTTTATGGCACAAACAAAAGCTTAGCTCACTAATCACACTTTGTATGGTTGTGGTTGTTGTACTTGTGTGTGTGCGATTGGGGTTTTGGCAGTTGGAGCGAGGTGAGCAAAAGCAGCAACAACTAACCGCCATTGCTAAGCAACAGACTCGTGGTGTGATGAGCTGGTCTCAATTACTTAACTTGCCTGATAGCTGGAACAAAACTGGTGTATTGGTTGAGTTAAAAGGGCGGTTTGTACAAAACCAATATTGGCTTTTAGATAATCAAGTTTATAACGGACAAGTAGGGTACGACCTACTTGCTTTACTAAAGCCAGACACCGAAGAAAAAGTGATTTTAGTTAATTTAGGATGGGTAAAAGCGCCTATATCTAGAGATGCACTGCCAAAGGTTACTCTGCCTACAGGTGTTTTTATTCTTAAAGCGCAAATAAAAGAAAATAACTTAAGTAGCTTTACGCTTGAAGATAAAACGACAAATAACGACTTACCTACAAGAATCCAATCTATCGACTTGAATATGCTGAGCACTCAAAGCCAGCAATCATTAATTAATTTTATGGCTTACAGACAAGGTACTGGTGATGAGATTGCAACACCTCATTATGAGGCCGTTGTTATGAGCCCTCAAAAGCATAATGCCTACGCTTTGCAATGGTTTTTAATTGCTGTTGCATGTGCTGTTGTGGCTATTTTTGCGAGTAAAAAAAGGACACATAATGAAAAATAATCCCCTTTTGTTGTTTGTGGGTTGCTGCGCTATCCCATTAATTTTGGCATATGGCGCATTAAAGTTTGATTGGTTGCCTACTGCAATTACTAATAATGGCGAGTTTTTAAGCCAAGAAATAAAACTTAAAAATTGGCCGCAAAATAATCCCAAACAATGGACTATCGCACTTAATTATTCAAACGAATGTAACACCCCATGCAGCGAACAGCTCAATGCACTTAATAACTTATATGTGGCACTTGGTAAAAACCAAGGCAAGGTTGATATGGCTGTAATGGGAAGCCCCGACAATAAAAATCTACCATGGAAAATTATTACCGAACAACAGAGTTTAAACCCTGCAAGTTTATATTTAATTGATCATATGGGGTTAGTGGTACTTGAATATCCCTTTAAGGTCGAGCCACAAGAAAACCGTTTAGTACAAAAAGGGTTATTAAAAGATCTAAAAAAATTACTTAACTATTCTCGTTCTAGCTAATTAAGTTGAGCTTAAGTTGGAGTATCTGATGTATAAAAATTATAAAAACTTAGTATTAATAACAGGATTACTCGCTTTGATTGTAGTTGCTTTAGGTGCGTACACCCGCTTAAGTGATGCAGGATTAGGGTGCCCCGATTGGCCTGGTTGTTATGGCTTTTTAACGGTACCTAAGCATGAGGCTGACATAGCCTTAGCAGCTCAAAGCTACCCCGATATGATGTTCGAAACCGCAAAAGCGTGGAAAGAAATGATTCATCGCTACTTTGCAGGTGCTTTAGGTTTACTTATTTTAGGTTTATTTGTGTTGGCTTTTTTAAAGCGCCAATATCCAACTACGCCAGTTAAATTGCCTTTGGCTTTACTTCTACTAGTGGTGTTTCAGGCTGCCCTTGGTATGTGGACAGTAACCATGAACCTTCAGCCGCTTATTGTAATGGGCCACTTATTAGGTGGCTTTAGTATTTTGTCACTTATAACGCTTTTATATTTACGGCTAACCGCAAAACCTATTATGGGTGGCGATAGCGGCGCAAAACGCTATTTTGGTTTAAGTTTAGTTGCGCTCAGTGTATTGATTATCCAAATTGCACTTGGTGGTTGGCTGGCTGCAAATTACGCCGCTCCTCATTGTAGTGGTTTGCCATTGTGTAATTACGCACAACCGTTTTCATTGAGTAGCGTATTTCAATTACCACTTGAGCACAGTAATTATGAATTTGGTGTGTTATCGCAGCAAGCGCGTATGTCTATTCATTTATTACACCGCATTTGGGCACTGGTTACTTGCATCGTTCTGGCGCTAATTATGTGGAAAATATACAGCCAAGCGTACTCTAAAAAAATTAAAAATTGCGTGGTGAGCGTATTGCTTACCCTGCTTTGCCAAATTAGCTTAGGGCTTATTTTAGTACATTGGCATATTCCGTTGGGAGTTGCACTGGCGCATAACTTGATGGCTGCCATACTATTATTAAGCATGGTTAGGTTGTGTTATTACCTAAAATCACGCACATAAAGGGGAAATATAATGGCACTTATAATTGATAAAAAAATACTGCTACCCGTTAATACTCAATCGCTAATTTCGCGTACTCATAATTTGCTGCAAGACTACTTAGCAATTAGTAAATTTAAAGTGGTAGCCATGCTGGTACTAACAGCTTGGGTTGGTTTAGCGCTGGCTCCTGATGTAGGGCGCGGTATGGCTGTACAGTTTATTAGCTTGTTAGGTATAGGGCTACTTTCTGCTGCTGCAGCGGTTATTAATCATGTGGTTGATAGTGAGATAGACTCAAAAATGGCAAGGACTCGTCATCGTCCTGTGGCTAAAGGGCGTTTAAGTAAAACACATGCGCTTAGTTTTGCAGCTGTTATTGGGGTTGCGGGTTTTATTATGCTAATGGTGTGGGCTAATACCTTAACCGCTATATTAACGTTATTTGCATTGGTAGGTTATGCATTTGTTTATACATCATTTTTAAAGCGTGCTACACCGCAAAATATTGTTATAGGTGGGTTGGCTGGCGCAATGCCTCCATTATTAGGTTGGGTGTCAGAAACAAACCAAATGGCAGCAGCCCCTTGGTTACTTGTAATGATAATATTTACCTGGACTCCGCCACACTTTTGGGCGCTGGCTATAGCGCGAAAAAGTGATTATGAACGCGCTAAAATTCCTATGTTACCAGTAACCCATGGAATCGACTTTTGTAAAACGTGCGTCGTTGCCTACTCCGTTTTACTCGCTGTAGTTTGCGTATTACCTTATTTAATTGGTATGTCTGGATTAATATATTTAATAGGTGCGTGTGTATTAAATGCAGTGTTTATATATAAAGCCGTCAAATTAAAAATTGCTGGAAATGATGAGACTGCAATGGACTTATTTCGTTTTTCGATTATTCATTTAATGGTACTCTTTGTAATCTTATTTATAGATAAATGGCTCCCTTTATGAAGCAGTTATGGCTTGGATTAATTGTTGTTTTTGTTTTGTTTTTATCAGCATGTTCAAATGAAAATAGTCCACCAGATGTAGATGCATTAGTTTACGAAAATGCAAAGCCATTGTCTGATTTTACGTTAAACGATCAGCGCGGCGAATTAGTGACTAAGCAACAATTTGTAGGACAGTGGAATTTAGTATTTTTAGGCTACACAAGCTGTCCAGATATTTGCCCATTAACACTTGCTAAGTTAAATGCTGTTTATAAAAATTTACAAGCAGATTATCCGCTGCAAGTTTGGTTTTTATCGGTTGATCCAAAACGCGATACGCCAGCTAAACGAAAGCAATACATAGATTACTTTAACCCTGACTTTTTAGCTGTATCAGGGGAACATAAACACCTTTTTCCTGTTGTTAGAGAGCTTGGTTTAATTTACGCCATTAGCGATAGTAGTGAATCAGAATATGCTGTTGATCATAGTGCCTCGGTCGCTATGGTTGATCAAAATGGAGCCGTTAGAGCTATTTTTAAACCAGAATTTAAACAAGGTAGTGTGCCATTAATTAATGCGACTACTTTAACTGAAGAGTTTAAAAAAATAGCTGATTACTACAAAAACTAGTTTTTACTTTTTACTAATTTGAAAGGAGCTTTAGGCTCCTTTTTTTGTTTTTTAACGACGATTTAAATTTAATTAAGCATTTTATGGCAATTTTAATAACTAGGGCTAAGCTTTTGTTATGAATTGAATTGACAGGGAATGCACCTACTAAATGCTAAAACTTCCAAGCGAACTTGCTATTACGCAAGTTGAAACACTACATCAAGATTTACTGCACGAACTCAATAGCAACGATGATATCTGTCTTGATATTAACGATGTGATTTCTGCTGATACTGCCTCAATTCAACTTTTATGCGCCTTACAAAAACACCTACTTACCATACAGCACAAAATCATTTGGGTAGGCAGTAGCGAGGCCTTAACACATACAATCAATAAACTTGGCTTAAGCCAATACTTAACAACCGAAAGTAAAAGTTAGGGGTATATATGAAAAGAATTTTAGCGGTTGATGACTCAGCATCGATGCGTCAAATGGTGAGCTTTACATTAAAAACCGCAGGGTTTGATGTAACCGAAGCTAAAGATGGCAGTGAAGCTCTCGCTATTGCCAAGCAGCAAGACTTTGATGCCGTGATCTCAGATGTAAACATGCCAATAATGGATGGAATTACATTAATACGAGAGCTGCGTACTTTGCCTAGTTATAAATTTACACCATTACTGATGCTTACAACTGAGTCGGGTTTAGAAAAAAAAGTAGAAGGTAAAGCTGCTGGGGCAACAGGCTGGATTGTTAAACCATTTAATCCCGATCAGCTACTAGCGGTAATTAAAAAAGTTATTCGCTAAGGAGCGCAGTGTGAGTATAGATTTAAGTCAATTTTTTGAAGTTTTCTTTGAAGAGAGTTTTGAAGGCCTAGATACCATGGAGGCTGAGCTATTAAACTTAGTGCCAGGTGAGGAAGATTTAGAAACTATCAACACTATTTTTAGAGCTGCTCACTCAATAAAAGGAGGCAGTGGGACATTTGGTTTTAGCTCCGTTGCTGACTTTACTCATGTACTTGAAACATTACTAGATCAAATTCGCCAAGGTGAACGAGAGCTTAGTACCGAGCATGTTAATTTATTACTCAAAGCTGTGGATTGCTTACGCGCTTTACTTGCTGCACTTCAAGGTGAACAAGAGCCAGATTTAACCGAAGCAGATTTGTTAAAAGTACAATTTGAACATGTACTTGGAATGAAAAACGAAACACAAGAAAATAAACCTCAAAGCTTTGGCGAGCAAACAAGTAGTAATACCTATCAAATAGACTTTAAACCTCATCATCATTTATTTAAAACAGGAAACGAGCCACTGTATATGATCAGTGAGCTTGAAGAGCTAGGTGAGTTAGAAACCACAGTATTTTACGATGAAGTTCCAGAAATCACCGATTTAAGTAGTGATGAATGTTTTTTACATTGGCGCTTTTTTTTAAGCACTAGCCATGATGAAAAAGCCATAAAAGAAGTGTTTGAATGGGTTGAAGACGATGCCGATATAAAAGTTGAATTATGTGGCGGCTTATTTGGCAATGATGAGCCAATACAACCTAATCAAGATGAGATACCTAAAGCTGTTGAGCTTGAAGAACCCGATTCAATAAAAGTAGCTGAGTTACCAAGTAAGCCACAGCAACCCGTTGCTAATAAAGATAAAAAACCTACAAGTGCACCAGAATCTACCTCTATACGTGTTGGCATTGATAAAGTTGATTCGTTAATAAATATGGTAGGTGAACTTGTTATTACACAAGCCATGCTAAATCAACTCAGCGAACAAGAAATCACACCAGCCACAATCACTTTACTACAAGAAGGCTTAGCACAACTTGCACATAATACGCGTGATTTACAAGAAAATGTGATGCGTATTCGTATGCTCCCAATTAATTTTGTATTTAGTCGTTTTCCTCGATTAGTGCGAGATATAGCGCAAAAGCTAAATAAGCAGGTTGAGCTAAAGCTGATTGGAGAGCAAACCGAGCTTGATAAAACAGTAATGGAAAAAATATCTGACCCTATGGTGCATTTAGTAAGAAACTCACTTGATCATGGGTTAGAGACTGTTGAGCAAAGACTGGCGGCAGGTAAAGATCCCGTTGGCACAGTAACCTTAAATGCATTTCATCAGGGTGGAAACATCGTTATTGAAATAATGGATGATGGGCAAGGGTTAAATACAAAAAAAATAAAAGAAAAAGCCATCGCTAACGAATTAATCTCAGCTGATAACCATCTCAGTGACGATGAAATAAATGAGCTTATTTTTATGCCCGGCTTTTCGACAATGGATGAGGTAAGTGACTTATCTGGTCGTGGAGTTGGGATGGATGTTGTTAAGCGAAATATCCAATCATTAAATGGCTCAGTGGAAGTAACCTCAGCGCCCGGTGTTGGTTCTACGTTTACTATTAGATTACCCCTTACTCTCGCTATTTTAGATGGGCAATTAGTTAAGGTGGCTCAGCATACTTATATTATTCCGCTCATTTCTATTGTGGAGTCACTGCAAATTGATATTGCAAAAGTGAGTCGAGTGGGTAAAAGCCTTGATGTATTGAGGCTTCGAGACGAATACATTCCTATATTAAGACTCTACGATATTTTTAATCATAAAAATGCTATTGAATCACTCGATAAAACGCTGCTTGTTGTTGTAGAAACAGATAACCAAAAGGTGGGTTTATTAGTTGATGATTTACTGTCTCAACAGCAGGTTGTTATTAAAAGTTTAGAGGCAAACTACCATAAAGTGGATGGCGTATCGGGTGCTACCATTTTAGGAGATGGGCGTGTATCGCTGATTGTGGACATTAGCGGCTTAATAAAGCTCTCAGGCTTAAAAAAGCCAGGTAGCCAAGAACTAACTATTGAAACGCAAGCCACTTTGGAGGCGTTATGAGCTCAGATCAAAGCCAGTTAAGTAACCAATTAAATCTTCAGCAACAGCAAGGTGTAAAACAGTTTTTAACTTTTATTATGGCTGATGAAGAATATGGCGTTGATATTTTAACAGTACAAGAAATTCGCAGTTGGGAAGAAATTACAGTACTGCCCAATGCACCTGAATTTGTAAAAGGCGTTATTAATTTACGCGGAACAATAGTGCCAATTATTGATTTACGGTTGCGCTTTGGATTACCAAGTGTCGACTATGGACCATTAACGGTGGTTATCGTTGTCAAAATAGAATTTGAACTAGGTAGTAAAATTATAGGTGTTGCTGTTGATGCCGTCTCTGATGTTTACAGTATTGCGGAGCAAGATGCGAAAGCGGTTCCTAGTTTGTCTGAATCGAGTAATTGTGAATATGTAGCTGGGTTGGTGAATGTTGGTGAAAAAATGGTAGCGCTAATTGACCTGCAAAAAACAATGAATATTTAGCAAATAGAAACTAAATGAATAATAAACTTAAAGGTGGTGATGAGCATGGGATGGTTTAGTAATCCAAAGCAGTCAAAATCAAGTAATGATTTAATTGTAGACGCATTGAATAAATCATTAGCGGTGATTGAATTTGAACCTAACGGAAAAATAATTACTGCAAATATGAATTTTCTAAACGCGATGGGCTATCGTCTTGAGGAGGTTCAAGGTCAGCATCACTCGATGTTTGTTGACCCAGATGAAGCTCAGGGCAACGATTATAAAAACTTTTGGCAACGCCTGCGTAATGGCGAGTTTATCTCAGATGAGTTTAAGCGTAATGCTAAAGGTGGAACTGAGGTATGGATCCAAGCAACTTATAACCCAATTGTTGATGAGCAAGGGCAAGTATTAAAAGTAGTTAAGTTTGCCACCGACGTGACTGAGCAAAAGTTAATAACAGCAGAAGCTTCAGGGCAAATTAGTGCTATAAGTAAATCTCAAGCGGTTATCGAATTTAATTTAGATGGCACTATTATTGATGCCAATGCTAACTTTTTAAATGCGCTTGGCTATCAACTTAGCGAGATTAAAGGCCAGCACCATAGGCTTTTTATTGATCCCGAACATGCAAATAGTATCGAATATAAAGAATTTTGGGCCAAACTAGGTCGCGGTGAATTTGATTCAGGGGAATATTTAAGAATAGGAAAGCAGGGTCAGGAGGTTTGGATTCAAGCATCTTATAATCCAATTTATGATATGAACGGCAAGCCGTTTAAAGTGATTAAATATGCATCTGATATAACTGAACAAAAAGAGCTTGAAAAGGCATCTCGCAAAGCAGCCGATTTAGCAAATGCGCTTAAAGTTTGCCAAGCAAACGTAATGATTGCTGATGAAAACCTTAAAATAGTATTTGTGAACGACCGTGTTCAGCAAATGCTAAAAGTCCGCGAAAAAGAATTACAAACCGTATTGCCAAGCTTTTCTGTTGATAATTTAATTGGCACCTGTGTTGATGATTTTCATAAGCACCCTAATCATCAACGTGATTTATTAAAAAACCTAGATAAGCCCTATAAAGCCGAGCTACTGTTAGCAGGTGTCACTTTTACCTTGATTGCTTCACCTTGGATCAGTCAAGACGGAAAGCATTTAGGCACCATTGTTGAGTGGGAAGATAGAACCAATGAAGTTGCGCTTGAAAAAGAAATCGCTGAGCTTATTGGTGCTGCAGGTAATGGCGAATTAGATACAAGAGTTGCAGAAGACGGGAAGGAAGGGTTCTTTTTACGTTTGGCTCAAGGATTAAATAGCTTAGTTAAAATAGTTGATGATGCCGTTGCCGACACTGGCAATATGCTCGATGCGATGGCAAGTGGTGATTTATCAAAACGTATTGAAAAAGAATACAAAGGTTCATTTGATAAACTTAAACGCGACGCAAATGCTACGGCAGATAAATTAACAGAAGTGATTAATCGCATAAATTCATCGGCAACGTTAGTAGCCAGTGGTGCAGAAGAAATTTCTCAAGGTAATGCTGATTTAAGCCAACGTACAGAAGAGCAAGCCTCGTCACTTGAAGAAACAGCTTCAAGTATGGAGGAAATGACCAGTACCGTTCGTCAAAATGCTGATAACGCAAAAGTAGCAAACGACTTGGCAGAAGAAACCTGTGAAAAAGCGATTCAAGGTGGTGAAGTTGTTAATAGAGCAGTTACGAGCATGTCGGCAATTAATGAGTCGAGCAAAAAAATTGCAGATATTATCGGTGTAATAGACGAAATCGCGTTTCAAACGAATTTATTAGCGCTTAATGCCGCTGTAGAGGCAGCAAGAGCGGGTGAGCAAGGTCGAGGCTTTGCGGTTGTTGCAGGTGAGGTTCGTAATTTAGCGCAGCGCTCTGCGGGCGCAGCGAAAGAAATTAAAGAGTTAATACGAGATAGTGTAGGCAAAGTAGCTGATGGTTCTCAATTAGTTAATGAGTCGGGCGCTACACTTAAAGAGATTGTTGTGTCGGTGCAAAGAGTGACGCAAATGATTTCTGATATTACGGAGGCATCTGAAGAACAAAGTGCGGGTATTGAGCAAGTTAACAAAGCTATTTCTCAAATGGACGAAATGACGCAACAAAATGCCGCTCTAGTAGAGCAAGCCTCTGCTGCTGGTGAGTCTATGGCTGAGCAAGCTAATGAGATGCGCCGATTACTTAACTTTTTCTCAGTAGATCAGCAAGAGATGACAATGATGTCATCAACTATGCGAACTCCTGAACTATCTCATAAGCCGCAAAGCCGTTTTGTGAGTAATAAGCCAAGGGGCGATAACTTTGTAGACTCAGCTGATGAGTGGGAAGAGTTTTAATATTTAGCCTTTTTATGCCTCGTCTAATAAAATAGTTACAGCGAGGCACTACTTGTTAGCATTAGGTTTAATTGGGAGCGGACAATGAAAGAGTTTTTGTGTACCGACCGCGACTTTAAGGAAATTGCCAGTTTAGTTTACAGCGCATGTGGAATTGTATTAGGGGATCATAAGCGAGAGATGGTTTATTCACGCTTAGCAAGACGTATTAGGGAGCGTAAATTAACTGATTTTAAAGCTTACTTAGAGTATCTGAATAGTCATAAAGATCAGGAGTTTGATGCCTTTATTAATGCAATAACAACGAACTTAACGTCTTTTTTTCGTGAAATACATCACTTTGAATTTATAAAATCTGAGCTTGTACCTGCTCTTTTAAAGGCAAATAAAAACAGTAAGCGAGTAAGAATCTGGTCTGCAGGTTGCTCCACAGGGGAAGAGCCTTACAGTTTGGCGATGACTTTAAATAACGCATTTCCGAGCAATTGGGATGTAAAAATACTAGCAACCGATTTAGATTCTAATGTATTGGCAAAAGCACAAAAAGGTATTTACACCGCAGCGAATGTTAATGGCTTAGATGACGTGCAACTTAAGCGTTGGTTTTTAAAAAGCAAAGACGGTGAAAATTATAAAGTTAGAGATAAACTAAAAGAGTCTATTTCTTTCAAGCGTTTAAACTTATTACAAGACTGGCCAATGAAAGGATCATTTGATCTTATTTTATGTCGTAATGTTGTTATTTACTTTGATAAAGAAACAAAAGATCAGCTTTTTAAGCGTTACGCCAATATATTAAATGAACAAGGTTATTTGTTTTTAGGTCACTCAGAAAGTATGGGTAAAGAGCATTCGCAATTCAAAAACTTAGGGAAAACTATGTACCAAAAGGGACAAAATGCACGCTGAGTTCAGGCCGGTATTACCTAACTTTGAACATATTAAACGATATTGGGATTCGGGCCGAGGTAGCGTTGTTGCTAAAGTACTTCCGGGTGAGTTTTATGTTTCTAAAAATAATGAACTGATCTCTACAGTTCTGGGTTCGTGTATTGCGGCTTGTGTATACGATGAAGTACTTGGTATTGGCGGGATGAATCACTTTATGTTACCAATTCAAAAGGGAGTAGAACTTAAAAATGCGCATAGTTTAAGTTGTCGGTACGGTAATTGGGCTATGGAGTATCTTATAAACGAAGTTTTAAAAAATGGCGCGTCTCGGTGTAACCTAAAAGTAAAACTTTTTGGCGGGGGGAAAATTATTAGTGCGATGACTGATATAGGGCTGGGTAATATTAGTTTTGCAGCAGCGTATATTAAAGAAGAGGCATTAAATCTAGTTGCCCATGATATGGGGGGCCCGTGGCCGCGAAAAATATTTTTTCATCCGAACACCGGTAAAGTTCACATGAAAAAACTTAAAAACCTACATAATAATACGATTGAAAAACGCGAAGTCCGTTACTTACAAAACCTTAAAAAGCAAGAAGTAGTAACCGATATAGAGCTGTTTTAGGAGTATGCATGATTAAAGTATTAATAATTGACGACTCCCCTTTAATTAGGCGTTTGCTCACTGAAATATTACAACAAGCTAAAGACATTACAGTAGTGGGGAGTGCTGAGGATCCCTACGAAGCTCGCGAAATGATAAAAAAACTCAGTCCTGATGTATTAACGCTCGACGTAGAAATGCCAAAAATGGATGGTATTAGTTTTTTAAAAAACTTAATGCGATTAAGACCAATGCCAGTAGTGATGATTTCAACACTGACACAAAAAGGCTCTCCTATCACACTAGAAGCGCTCGAATTAGGGGCTGTTGATTTTATAGCTAAGCCTACTAATAACGTAAGAGAGCAATTGAGCCAATATGCATCACTTGTCCAACAAAAGGTGCGAATAGCTGCTGGAGCAAGAGTAAGAAGCTATAAAAAAACGGTCGTCACAAATGAGCCTATTAATACTCATTCTCAGTTTTTACTTAATAAAGTAATAGCGATAGGTGCTTCAACGGGGGGGACTGAGGCTATAAAAGAAGTGCTTATTAAAATGCCACAAAATTGCCCGCCAATTGTAATTACTCAGCATATTCCTCCTGTGTTTAGCGCTTCATTTGCTGAGCGAATGAATCGTACATGCACGATAAATGTGAAAGAAGCTGAACATGGCGATAAGCTTAGCGCAGGCTGGGCTTATATAGCACCGGGTGGGGTTCATTTAAGTATTAAAAAACGAGGTGTTAGCTTGTATTGCCAGCTTGATGATGGCGAGCCGGTGAACAGACATAAACCTGCGGTAGATGTGTTGTTTAACTCATTAGTTGAAACTGGGGCTAAAAACGTAGTTGCAGCCATACTAACAGGAATGGGGAGTGATGGCGCAAAAGGTTTACTTGCACTAAAACAAAACGGAGCACATACCTTGGCTCAAGATGAGTATTCGTCTGTGGTATGGGGTATGCCTAAAGCAGCTGCTGAGCTAAATGCAGCTGACGAGATAGTTGCGCTGGATAAAATAACCCAGCGGCTTTTACATCAGGCCGTTAAGGTTTAGGCGCTTCAATTACCCAAGGCTGCGAAAACCAAAAGTAATCACCAGGGCTTGAAATAGAAGGGGCCGTGCAATTAAAACGAGAACGCCCTTTATTAAGCACCTTTGGTGAGGTGATTTCGACAGTATTTTTAGTTATCCATTTTAAATCTGCTTGGCCTACGCTTGATACATAACAGGCAAATTGGCTCTTATGAAAATCACCCATCTTAAATTCCATTGTGAGCGTGGGTGGATTTTGCTGTGTAACGCTATCTTGATAAGTTAAATTGGTGATATTAAACGCGCGTGAGTTAAGCTTAGTAATAAGGGTTTCTAGCTTGCTGTAAAAGCCTGATGCAGGAAAACGCGGCAAGCGGCTAAAATTAGAATCTTTATTTACAGCGCCTGAGTGCTGGCCAATACCTACAAAGCCAAGCTCTGTCACGAGTGCTTGCAGCTCGTTATTAAACTCACCATACGGGTATGCTAAGTATTTATAGTTGTGGCCTATTTCTTCTTTTATGCGCTTTTGAGAGTTAAGAATATCTTGCTTAATACGTGATTGCCATTGTGCATCGGTTTCGTTTTCAAGCTTAAGGTGTAAGTAATCATGTTGTCCGCTATGATTGGCTATTAATGCCCCTTTTTTAGATAATTCTTTGAGCTTATCCCACCCCATTACGTAACTCATACCTTCGTCTATTAATTTAGGATTTACAAAGATAGTGTACGGGTAGCCAAACTTTTCTAAAATAGGTGCGGCTTGTTCATAGTTATTGTTATAACCATCATCAAAGGTGATGGCGAGTGTTTTATCAGGTAAAGTTTCACCTTGTTGAAGCGCGCTAACTAACTCATTAAGAGGAATAACGTTAAAGTTGTGCTCTTTTAAATAGCTTAAATGCTCCGTAAATGTATTTGCGCTAACGCTCGTGACAGCGGGTAGGGTTTCACTAACATGATGATACTGTAAAATAACGGCTGCTTGAGCCCGCACAGATATACTAATGAGGATAAATAACACTAAATGAAACAATTTCTTATACATAATAAGGCACACCATAAAAGCTTGCTGTTGTTAGCGGGTCCGATGATACTATCAAATATCACAGTGCCGTTGTTAGGAATTGTTGATACTGCTGTAATTGGGCACTTAGGAAGCGCTCATTACTTAGCTGGAATTGCCCTTGGCTCTGCAGTTATATCTATTTTATTTTGGCTTGCTGGTTTTTTAAGAATGAGCACCACGGGACTCGTGGCACAAGCATACGGAAAAAACGATTTAACCCAACTTGCCGCCTTACTTAAACGAAGCCTATTGCTTGCAAGCGCAGTGGCCGTGCTATTAATTGTGTTATCCCCATTAATAAAGCACGCTATAGCTTACCTCTCCGCAGCTAATAGCGACGTACTTAACCAAGCTTATCAGTATTTTAGCATTCGTATTTTTAGTGCTCCAGCAGCATTATGTAATTTAGTGTTACTGGGTTGGATGCTTGGTGTGCATTATGGTCGAGGTCCATTTTATTTATTACTCGTCACTAATATCGTTAATATAGTGCTCGATATTTATTTTGTTGTTTATTTAGATTGGGCAGTTGCAGGCGCTGCATGGGCGTCACTTATTGCTGACTATACAGCACTAGTATTTGCACTGTTTTTAGTGGCTAAACTAGCTAAAAAACAAGACATTGATCTAAATGTACCGAATTGGTTGAGTATTAGCAAAATGGCTGAATTATTGAGTTTGAATAGAGATATATTTATTCGCTCTTTAATACTGCAATTATGCTTTAGTTTTATGACATTTTACGCGGCGCGTATAGGCGAAACTACATTAGCTGCTAATGCTGTCTTACTTAATTTTTTAATGTTGGTGAGCTTTGCTCTTGATGGCGTTGCTTACGCCTCTGAGGCAAAAGTAGGGCAAGCGAAAGGCCAAGGAAGTGTTAAAAACATAGAGCTGTGGGTTAAAATAAGCGTATTTTGGGGTATGCTTTTTGGTGTGTTATATAGCCTATTTTTTGCATTATTTGGCAACACCATAATCAAGCTTTTAACCAATGTGCCAGAGGTTATTCAAGAGGCAACGCATTATTTACCATGGATAGTAGTATTACCAATTTTGGCCATGAGTTGCTTTTTGTTTGATGGTGTTTTTGTAGGGCTTACGCGAGCAAAGAACATGCGTAACAGTATGATGCTTTCAGCTGGAGTTGGCTTTTTTGGTGTGTTTTGGGTGTTTATAGACTTGCAAAATAACGGGTTATGGCTGGCTATGAGCTGTTTTATGTTAATGCGCGGGGTTACATTAATAATTAAATATCACCACTTAAAAATAAATAATCAGCTATTAGATTAAATAAATGGTTTATTTCCAGAGATCGGGGTCGTGGTGTTTAGGGCCCATATCTTTTAAAACTTGTGAAAAACGATTAGCAAAAATACCGCAGTAGCCCCAACCAGCAAAAAATAATGCGGGGAGTAAAATTATAACGCCAATTATTTGTAAGCTGTAGTGGGTGTAATACCCAATAGATATGAATATCACGGCTAGCACAAACAGTGCTAAGCCGCGAAAAAAGCGCTTTAAGCTCAGCTTAGGATTGCTCCCTAAGCGATAGATAAGCTGCTTTAGCATTTACAAGGCCTAATAGTAAGAGTGATCGCCCGCTTCGTGCTCTGTTATATCAGCAACACCGGTGATTTCTTCAAACTTAGCTATCATTTCTTTTTCAATGCCTTCTTTTAGTGTTACATCGATCATAGAACAACCGTTACAACCACCACCAAACTGAAGTATAGCTATACCTGCAGCTGTAATCTCAACAAGGCTTACTTGACCACCGTGGTTAGCAAGTTGTGGATTTACTTCGGTTTCTAGCATGTGCTGTACACGTTCGTTTAACGATGCATCGTCACCTATTTTACGCGCCTTTGCATTTGGTGCTTTTAGCGTTAACTGAGTACCCATTTTGTCGGTAACAAAATCGATTTCAGCTTCTTCTAAAAATGGAGCACTTTCTGCATCTACAACGGCATCAAAACCGTTAAAGTTTAGGCGAATATCGCTCGCTTCTACAGCGTCTTCTGGACAATAAGACACACCACATTCCGCTTGTGATGAACCAGGGTTTACAACAAACACACGAATATTGGTTTGTTGTGATTGATCTGCTAATAGTTTAGCAAAATGCGCTTGCGCTGTTTCGGAAATAGAAATCATAAAACCATCTATACTTGACTAAATTACTCGGATACTGCGTATCATACTCCGCTCATCGTGTTGCGGCTAGTGTTGAGCGTAAAAAGTTGGCATCTATTTTAAGCAATGGTAGCGTGCAAACAACGAACATTTTTTGAGTGATTTATATGCGTTTGGTATTAACATTAATGGTGGTGTTGCTTAGCTTTTCAAGTGTAGCTAAGCCACTTTCGTATTATTTTGAACAAGATGTAAAATTTGACCCTTCAATTCCTACTCCTGAGCAAGTACTCGGTTACGAAGTAGGAGAGTGGCACGTGAGACATGATCAGCTCGTACGTTATATGGAAATACTTGCTGATAAAAGCGACCGTATAAATTTTGAAGTGATTGGCCGCACACATGAACAACGCCCCCTTGTCATGCTAACAATTACAGCAGCTGATAAGTTATCAAGCATAGAGCAGACACGCCAAGCTCACTTAGCACGCTTAAGTAACGATGGATCAGATGCTAATTCTACAAAACAGCCTGCCGTTGTATGGATGGGATACAGTGTGCATGGTAATGAGTCATCAGGTAGTAACTCATCTTTGCTGGTGGCGTATTACTTAGCTGCTGCACAAGGCGCTGAAATAGATGAGTTATTAAATAACACGGTTATTTTACTCGACCCTTCGCTTAATCCTGACGGACTTGCTCGTTTTGCTAATTGGGCCAACAGTAACCGAGGTATGAATTTATCAAGCGACCCTAAAACTCGTGAACATGTTGAAAACTGGCCAAGCAGTCGTACCAATCATTACTGGTTTGATTTAAATCGTGACTGGTTATTACTACAACATCCTGAATCGCGCGCGCGTATTGCTAAATTTCATCAGTGGAAACCAAATGTTTTAACAGATTTTCATGAAATGGGACCAAACAGCAGTTACTTTTTTCAGCCAGGTATCCCTAGTCGTAAACACCCAATAACACCGGATGAAAATGTAACGTTAACTAAAGCGATTGCTAACTATCACGCAAAAACGTTAGATGAAAACAACGCACTGTACTTTACCGAAGAAAGCTTTGACGACTTCTATTACGGTAAAGGCTCAACTTATCCCGACGTAAATGGTGGTGTAGGTATTTTATTTGAGCAAGCAAGTTCTCGCGGGCATATCCAAGACACTATAAATGGACCTTTGAGCTTTCCCTTTACTATTAAAAATCAACTATTAACGAGTTTATCTACCTTTAAAGCCGCTGTTGATAACCGCCAAGCATTACTTGATTACCAAGCTAAGTTTTATAATCAAGCTACTGATTTAGCCAGTGATGAAAGCTTTGAAGGTTATGTAATTGAGGGCGCGGATGACAACACTCGTATTAAAGATTTTTTAGGGTTGTTGAAACAACATCAAATAGATGCTTTTTCGCTTACTAAATCACTCAAGGCAAATGGCAACAACTATACAACCAATAGTTACTTTGTGCCCTTAGCCCAGCCACAGTACCGCCTAATAAAAGCTATTTTTAGCGAGCAAAAAAACTTTGCTGATAACACCTTTTATGACGTATCTGGCTGGACTTTAGCGCATGCGTTTAACTTACCTTTTGCAAAAGTAAAAAGCAGTTGGGGTTTAGAGGTTGCAAGTACACCGTGGCAAAAAGCGGTAAAACCTTCTTTTGCTTCACTTGAGCAAGGCTATGCGTTTGGCTTTTCGTGGGATGATTACCTAGCACCTAAAATGCTAAACAGCCTTTTAAAGCAAGGTATTAAAGCGCGTGTAGCGCTAAGCCCATTAACAGCCAAATCAAACTCAAGTGAAGTAAGCTTTGATGCTGGTAGTATTATTGTGCCAGCAGGCTTACAAACGAATAATGATTGGGTTGGAATATTAAATAAAGCACAAAACGAGTTTGGAATTGCAATCAAGCCTATTAACTCAGGTCTTACAAGCAAAGGAGCCGATTTAGGGTCTCGTACAATGGCGGTTGTTAGCGAGCCAAAAGTATTATTGGTAGGTGGTAAAGGCGTAAGCCAGTACGAAGCTGGGGAAGTATGGTATTACCTCGATCGCTTTGTAGGTGTTGCGCCAACAATTGTTGAAATGGAGCGTTTAAACTCTATTGAACTCAGTAATTACAGCCATATAGTACTTGCTCATGGTAACTACAACAGCTTATCTGATACCGACAAAGTGGCTATAAAAAGCTGGGTAAAAAAAGGCGGCGTTATTTGGGGTCACAAAGGCGGAGCTAAATTTTTAGCTGATCAGCAATTACTCAAAGCAAGCTATCTATCAAGACAAGATGTAGCGAGTGCATTTAAAACGACAGGTTTAAGTTATGGCGATAAGGACCATTTAGCAGGACGTCAACGCATTGCAGGAGCTATTTTTAATACTAATGTAGATTTAACTCACCCACTTACATTTTCACTTAAACGCAATACATTGCCCGTATTCAAAAACAGTACTTGGTTGCTAGAAGCTTCCGATGCACCGTTTGTAAATGTACTTACCTATACTAAAAAGCCATTGTTAGCGGGTTTTACCGATGCTGTGAATGTTGAGCAAGTTGCTGGTGGTGCTGGCTTAATTGCGCACTCATATGGACGAGGTACAGTAATAGGCATGACCGACGATCCTGTATTTAGGGGTTACTGGTATGGGACTAGTCGACTACTAAGCAATGCGTTATTTTTTGGTCATACGTTTCGTGCAAATGGCGAATAATACCAATTCGCTTAATTAAGTAATCTACTTTGAGGATGGAAAAACGTGTTGATAGCTAGGCAAAAAATTCGCTAATTAGTTGTTCTCGGCAATTGCTCCTGGATTGCTCTACCTTCTGCATCCATGCAGTCGTAAATGAGAATTTTTTAACACAGGTAGCGACACGTTTAGCCCCGCAAAATGATTAAGTATTATTGCGGATTGGTTTAATACTTTTTAATAATTAAATAGGCGTTAAGCAAGTTGTAAAAGCCCACACTTGTTTAGCGCCTGCTTGTTTTAGTGCACTAGTAGCTGCGTTTAATGTTGCCCCTGTCGTCATCACATCATCAACAATAGCGACTGTTTTACCTGCCATGTCTTGTGTACAAATAAAGGCATTTTTTAAGTTTCTTATACGCTTTGCTTGGGATAGCTCCGACTGAGCTTGTGTTTTTTTATCGCGAATAAGAACATTACTTAGTGGGGCGTAATTAGCTAAACAGGGTTGCCATACTTGGCTTACCTGATTAAATCCGCGAGTAATAAAGCGGCTTTTATGAAGAGGTAAAATAATAAAGGTATCTGGCAAGTTAGGGCTTTGCTCAAAAAACTGCGTTAACTGTTTTTGTATAATTTGCTGCAATGCCTTTTTATAATGAATTTGATTATTAAATTTTAGCCTTTTAAGCCAATGCTCAAAGGGAGGTTGATAAAAAGCGCATGCAAATAATTTATCAAACTCGCAATTAGGAAACATCTCAATAATATCAGGTCGATGCAATAAACTCGTATGCTTACTAAAATCAAACAATGGTAAATCTTCAAGGCAATAATCACATAGCCCTAAAGAGGTCGTAATCGAGCTTTGACACTGCACGCAATAAGAGGGAAATAACCAATTTAAAACGGCTTGTTTCACAGACTCGCTCCTTGCATTGCAATCGCCTTTCTAAACGTTATGATGAGCCTAAGTTTGGTAAAGGTTAAGCAAATATGCAAAATGAGTTAGTGTTATTACATGGTTGGGGAATGAATCAGGGCGTATGGCAGTTAGTACAGCCAGAACTTGAGTTTTTATATTCAGGAAATGTACGTAGCCTTGACCTACCTGGGTTTGGTAATAGCGATGTATGCCCAAGCCCTTATACTTTGCATGATGCAGCAGAAATTTTAAGTAAGCAATTAAAGCCGAAGAGCATTTTAATGGGGTGGTCGTTAGGTGGTTTACTTACACTTTATATTGCTAAGCATTGGCCTGAAAAAGTATCTAAGGTTATTTTAATAGCATCGACTCCTTTTTTTGCTGAGGCAGATAACTGGCCTGGAATAAAAGCGAATGTATTGGCGCAGTTTAAAGAGCAGTTAGTTAATCATCGAGAAAAAACAATAGAGCGCTTCTTAGCTATTCAAGCAATGGGTAGCGAGTCGGCGCGCGATGATATAAAGCAGCTTAAACAATTGCTAAATCAGTACCGCGCACCCCAAAGCGATGCCCTGAGTGCTGGTTTAGATATTTTACAAAACGACGATTTACGTGACTTATTTACTCATTGCCCAGTCCCTATTAGAGGAGTATTTGGCCGGCTTGATGCTTTAGTACCTTATAAAGCAATTAGCAAAATGTCAGCACTAAATACTGAGTTTGAATATGAAGTACTAGATAAAGCATCTCATGCACCATTTATTTCTCATAAAAGTGAGTTTTTATCTGTCGTTAAATCAATGCTTTAAAATAGAGCTAAGAATAGCGCTGTTTAAAGCTTTATTTTGAGCAGAACCTGAGCGATAATTAAACAATGTTTATTTGGTGGAGGTTTTAATATGCCAATCGGATCAGTATTTAATAGTGGTATAGAAGGGTTTAACCGAGCTAGCCAAGGTATTGAAAAAGCCAGTGCTGAGATTAACCGTGCCAGTATAGAACAACAAGATGACGCGCAATTAGCGCAGCAACGTCAGCTTACGGCAGCACGCCCTGAAGAAGCGATTACTGCACCAGTAGCACAACCAGCTCGTGTTGATGAAGCGCTTGTTAACTTAAAAGTTGAAGAGTTTAATGCCAAGGCAAATACGCAATCAATTCAAACGGCCGATGATGTACTTGGCACGTTAATCGATATTAAAGTTTAGTATTATGAATATTGTCACGCCATTTCCGTCTATTAATATAAACACCGCAAATGTTTATACGGAAACCGCACGGCGTGACAACCAACTACGCGAAGTTATTCCGGCTCCCGCATCTAGTAGCGCAAGCAACACAGAAACCAAAGCGCAAAGTGATGCTGAAAAAGCAAAATTGCCAGGTAGTAGCGATGGTGCGACGTATAGCGCAACGGGAAAAATAGCAGACGAAAAGTCAGTTCAGCAGCGCGATGGAAACTCAGAAAACCCTGAGGGCACTGAGCAAGAAAGTGAAGCAATTGAGAAAAAAGAATCTGAGCAAGAAGAGCTGCAATTAGAACAAGAACAACAACAAATTACAGAACTAAAAGCACGGGATACTGAAGTACGAATACACGAACAAGCACACGCTTCTGTAGGCGGGCAATATGCTGGCTCGCCAAGTTATGAGTATCAACGTGGCCCAGATGGTACTAACTACGCAGTTGGCGGAGAAGTACAAATAGATGTATCAGAAATTCCGGGTGACCCGCAAGCGACTATAGACAAAATGCAAACGGTACGCGCTGCCGCATTAGCGCCTGCAGAGCCTTCAGGAGCTGATCGCTCTATTGCTGCAGATGCTACGCAAAAGCTAGCAGCGGCTCAAGCTGAGCTTGCACAACCTGAAAAAGAAGACGACGAAGACGCAAAAAGTAAACTTGAAGCGTCATTCTCTAGCGATGAAAGCAGCGATACAAAAACAGCTAAAAGTGACGAGCAAACACGTGATGCCGATGTTGAAGCACGGGCGGGGCGTATTGCTAACTTTTATCAAATGGCTACATCGCCAGCGAGCCAAAGTAGTTTTTCAGCGTTAAGTTAATAATTAGCAAAACATAACCACAAAAAAACCGCTTACGCGGTTTTTTTCGTTTTAGCTTAGTTGTACAAGTATTATTTTTTTACTTTAGCATTAGCGAACGCATCGGCAAATGCATTGCCCATTAACGCATTACCGTTGTCACGTTTAGGCTTTGCAGCGCGAGGTTGCGAATTATTAGCACGTGCTTGTGGCTTTTGCGTAGCTGGAGCTGCTGACTTATTACTTGTGTCAATATCGTCATCTAAGCGCATAGTAAAGCTTATGCGTTTACGTGCAGCGTCTACTTCAACAACTTTAACCTTTACAATATCACCAGCTTTAACAACTTCACGCGGATCTGATATAAATTTATTCGTGATTGCTGAAATATGCACTAAACCATCTTGGTGAACACCTACATCAACAAACGCACCAAAATTAGCAACGTTTGAAACCACGCCTTCTAAAATCATACCTGGTTTTAGGTCACTAATTTTTTCAACACCGGCTTTAAACTCAGCTGTTTTAAATTCAGGTCGAGGATCTCGACCAGGTTTATCAAGCTCAGTAATAATGTCGGTAACGGTTGGTAAGCCAAACTTTTCGTCAGTGTAATCGTTAGCAGCAAGTTTAGTTAAAAAGTCGCTGTTACCAATTAGGTTACTGACATCTAAGCTATTGCGTTCACAAATGCGTTTAACAACAGGATAAGCTTCAGGGTGTACTGATGAGTTATCTAGTGGATCGCTACCATTGTTAATACGTAAAAAACCAGCCGCTTGTTCAAATGCTTTTGGCCCTAAACGCTCAACCTTTTTAAGCTCACTACGTTTAGTAAATGTGCCGTTAGCATCGCGATAATTAACGATATTTTGCGCTAATGTTTTGTTTAAGCCAGATACGCGTGTAAGTAAGGGTACCGAGGCCATGTTTAAATCTACGCCTACTGAGTTTACACAGTCTTCAACTACTGAAATAAGGCTCTGGCCTAATTGGCTTTGCGATACATCATGTTGGTATTGGCCAACACCAATTGATTTTGGCTCAATTTTAACAAGTTCAGCAAGAGGATCTTGAAGGCGGCGTGCAATAGAGACAGCCCCTCGTATAGAAACATCTAAATCTGGAAATTCATTAGCTGCAAATTCAGAAGCTGAGTAAACCGATGCACCTGCTTCGCTAACCATAATTTTACTAAGTTTAAGTTCGCTGTTTGCTTTGATAAGCTCTGCAACCAACTTATCTGATTCGCGTGATGCAGTACCGTTACCAATCGCAATTAGCTCAACTTTATGCTGACGGCAAAGTTGCTCTAACGTACGCACTGATTTATCCCAATGATTTTGTGGTGCATGAGGGAAAATAGTTTGTGTAGCTAGTAATTTACCTGTGCTATCAACAACGGCAATCTTACAGCCAGTACGAAGGCCTGGATCAAGACCTAAAGTAGTACGAGGGCCTGCAGGTGCAGCCATTAATAAATCTTTTAAGTTTTTAGCAAATACATCTATTGCACCGGCTTCAGCTTTTTCGCGCATTGCTGCAAAAAACTCATTCTCTAGGTGTAACCCTAGCTTAACTTTCCACGCCCATTGAACAACGTTTAATAACCAAGGACTTGCCGCTTTATATTTAATATCTAAACGGTAATGCTCAGCAATCATGTTTGCACATAATTGTGCTGAATTTTCTGCACTAGGCTCTGGGTTTATATTTAACTGAAGTACACCTTCATTTCGAGCTCTAAGCATTGCAAGCGCACGGTGAGAAGGTACTTTTTTAAGAAGTTCTTGATGCTCAAAGTAATCACGGTATTTTGCACCGGCTTGCTCTTGGCCTTTAATCACAGTACTTTCAATTGCGCCATTTTGGCTAATGTGGCTTCTAAATTTAGCAAGTAATTTTGCGTCTTCAGCAAAGCGTTCCATTAAGATGAATTTAGCGCCTTCAAGTACCGCTTTTGTATCTGCAAAACCTTTTTCAGCACTTACAAACTGTTCCGCTTGTTGCTCTGGGTCAAGGTTAGCATCTTTAAATAGTGCATCTGCAAGAGGCTCTAAACCAGCTTCAATTGCTATTTGGCCTTTAGTGCGGCGCTTAGCTTTATATGGTAGGTATAAATCTTCAAGTTCTGTTTTACTTTGTGCATTGGTTATATCGGCACTTAGCTCTGGCGTTAATTTATTTTGCGATTCGATTGTCGATAAAATAAAACTACGGCGCTCTTCTAGTTCACGTAAATACGATAAACGCTGCTCTAAAAGGCGTAATTGGGTGTCGTCTAGGCCGCCTGTAACTTCTTTTCTGTAGCGGGCAATAAAAGGAACAGTTGCGCCTTCATCAAGTAACTTTGTTGCAGCAACAACCTGTTGCTGCTGTGCGTTTAACTCACCGGCTAAACGTGCAGAGATATCGCTCATGCAAAAACCTTTTTATACAATAAAATAAGACCAGAAGCGTGTTACTGGCGCTGTTAATTGCTTGAATAATATCACAGGAGGTAGTAATGAAAAGCTCTTAAAGCAAGCTATTTTACTTGCTTTAAGATGGTTGGGTCGGGAGCAAATCAATTCAACTAAAAGAGCGCCCTAGTGAGGGTGCTCAATGTTTTCTAATACCTCACTGAAAGAGTGAGCAATAGGTGAGATATGTACAGGAATATGTAATGTTTTAGCTATTTGGCGAGCTGAAATTAAACCACAAATTTCGTTACTCGCTGTTGTAACTAATAAAAACATTGTGCCCTGATGCTCCATCGTTTGCAGCGCATCACCAATGCATGCGTAGCTTAAGCTTTGCATACTTACACCTGTAAGGCGGTTAACTGGTGTCATAATGTCACGTAAGCTTACTTCGCTTCGTTGCATATTTAAGCGCTCTGCAATAATAGTAATTTTAGAGCTTTGTAAATCGGCGCTAGAAACTAGGCCAATTAATTTTTGGTGTTCGTCTGTTACTAAAACAAAGTCAGATTGTTGTGCACTTACTTGTTTAAGTGCCTCTGTAATCGTTGTTCCATGCTCTGCACGAATAGGTGTTTTTTGAGTAAAGTTATTCACCATTTTTAGCGCTGGAGAAGATAAATCGATTAATGGTTGATCATCTGCAAATGTGCTAGCAATAACGCCATGAGAAATATTTTGGGTACGTAATTCTTTAAAGTTAGACATAGTAGTCACCTTAGTAGTTATAAAATTTAATTAAGTTGTAAAATAATGAATTAAATTAAATAGCTAGGTGGTCCGCGTTGGTATGCAGTGCTAAAAGGTCTGTTTAGATTAGTGCTCTTATAAAAAGAATCTACGACATTAGGAAGTGGTTGAGGCGACCTAAAGGTAATAGTGTTAACGTGAGAGTCCACGTCAAAATCGAGGTTTGCTTGGTCAGGAATATCACAAGTAATAAAGTGATTAGATAGTTTAGCGTTATCAAGGTTTACGTCAGTGTTGCTGGCATGCAGCGTCAAACTTACACTCATTAAAAGTGCAAACAATACGGCATTACTAAATATGCGCTGTACCATGTTTGACATAATCACGACCTTAATTAACTGCTTTCAAATTAAACAAATCAACTTGAATAATTCAGTTATAGCTTATTGCTTTAATTTACACAATCAAAAGTTAACATGATCTGAATCAAAACTTTTTATTTCTTTTTTTGGTAATCGATACTGTTTACATACCACTGCTTTTTTCCTTGAGGTGTGGTCACTTCAAATTCGTCATCTACTTGTTTTTTAATCAACGCACGCGCCATAGGTGAGTCTATTGATATGTAATCTTTACGGTCGTAAATTTCATCAGGACCTACAATTCTGAACTTTTTAACTTCACCTTCTTCGTTTTCAATTTCAACCCATGCACCAAAAAATACTTTTCCATCTTGCACGGGAGAGTAGTCAATAATTTTTAAATCAGGTATGCGTTTGCGTAAGTAGCGTACCCGGCGGTCAATTTGGCGCAGCAATCGCTTGTTATATTGATAGTCTGCGTTCTCAGAGCGATCTCCGAGGCTGGCTGCCCAGCTTACTATTTTTGTTACTTCTGGGCGTTTTACGTTCCATAGTTGATCGTGTTCTTGTTGTAATTGCAAGTAACCTTCGCGGGTAACTAAATTTGTTTTCATGGCCAATTCTTTATTAACTCTAATGGTGTGCACGTTATTAAATTTGCCAAAATTTGTCGAGCGTAAAATTTAATAAAGTACGAGTAAGGAAGCTTTGAAATGTTCAGTAACAATCTAAGCAAGTAATTAGTTTTTGATTATTAAGTTTTTCATTTATATTAACTAGTAATTGGATATAAAAATAAGAAAGAGATTATGGGACACGAGACCACAAAAGTATTAGTTGTTGATGACGATATGCGCTTACGCAGTTTGCTTGAACGTTACTTAGTAGAGCAAGGCTTTATTGTTAGAACCGCAGGAAACTCGGAGCAAATGGATAGACTCCTAGAGCGCGAAAACTTTCACTTAATGGTTCTCGATTTAATGCTCCCAGGCGAGGATGGCTTATCGATTTGCCGCCGTCTACGCCAAAAAGAAAATGAAATTCCTATTGTTATGCTTACTGCAAAGGGCGACGAAGTAGACCGCATTATTGGCCTTGAACTTGGCGCTGACGATTACATTCCAAAACCATTTAATCCACGTGAGCTACTCGCTCGCATAAAAGCAATTTTACGTCGCCGCGCAAAAGAAGTGCCAGGCGCACCTGCTGCTGAAGAAAACTTAATCGCTTTTGGTAAATTTACGCTTAATTTAGCAACGCGCGAAATGAGTGAAGGGGATAAAACAATATCGCTTACCAGTGGTGAGTTTGCAGTGCTAAAAGCGCTTGTTTCGCATCCGCGTGAGCCACTTAGCCGCGATAAGCTAATGAACTTAGCGCGTGGGCGTGATTACAGTGCGCTTGAGCGAAGTATTGATGTGCAAGTGTCGCGACTTCGACGCATGATTGAAGTAGATGCTGCTAATCCACGTTATATTCAAACCGTTTGGGGTTTGGGGTATGTGTTTGTTCCCGACGGTGAAAAGTAATATTTATGGGCATGTTTCCGCGCAGTGCTTTTGGACAAACTGTTTTTTTAGTGGCGGCTCTGCTACTCATAAATCAAATAGTGTCTTATGTTACGGTTAGTTTTTATGTTGTAAAACCAACCATTGAGCAGGTTAACTTGATGCTTGCTAAGCAAATTAAAACGGTATTTATTGACTGGGAAGATGGCGTTGAAATAAACGACGAAGTATCTGCAAAGTTTTTTGAAATTACCGGCATTGAAGTGATGACGCAGCGCGAAGCAATGCGTCAAGGACTTGGGCAAAGCCGCGAATATTCTATGCTATCGCGTAGCATGACTGAGCAACTTGGTGGTTATTCTCGTGTACGTATTAGCCAAACTGATCCATTGATTTATTGGGTTGAAGCACCACAAGCGCCAGGTTATTGGGTAAAAGTACCGCTTAAAGGTTTTAAAGAGAATAACTTAGAGTTTTTAACTTTTTACTTATCAAGTATTGGCTTTTTAAGTGTGCTGGGTGGGTGGTTGTTTGCAAGGCACCTTAATAGGCCATTAAAAGCACTGCAACAAGCTGCAGTAAAAGTAGGTAAAGGCGACTTTTCTACCAAGTTAGAAGAAGAAGGCTCAACAGAAGTAATAGAAGTAACGCGCGCGTTTAATCAAATGTCGCGCGGAATTGCCGCACTTGAAAACGACCGCCGTTTACTAATGGCTGGTGTATCGCATGATTTACGTACGCCGCTTACGCGTATCCGTTTAGCCACCGAAATGATGGTTGATGAAGATGACTATCTTCGTGAAGGTATTATTTACGATATAGAAGATATGAACGGGATTATCGATCAGTTTATTGAGTATTTACGCCACCATAAACGTGAAGAACTAAGCTGCGAAGATATAAATGCTTTAGTTGCCGAGGTTGTTAATTCTGAGCTTCAGCATCAACGTACTATTACGTTTAAAAGTAATCCAAATATAGGCAATATACCCTTAAGCTCTGTAGCTATTAAACGTGTAATTACCAACATGATTGGTAATGCGCTGCGTTATTCTGAGGGCGATATTGAAGTACTTAGCTACTTTAATTCAAACAAAAAGTATGTAGTTATCGCTGTAAACGATAATGGCCCCGGCATTCCTGAAAACGAACTAGAGTCTGTGTTTGAGCCCTTTAAACAAGGCGATGCAGCTCGCGGAAGTGAAGGCAGTGGTTTAGGCCTTGCTATTATTAAACGCATTGTTGATATGCACGACGGTAAAGTAAAGCTAGAAAACCGCCCAGAAGGCGGTTTAAGTGCACAAGTATATTTGCCAATCAAGGTATCAACCCCTGCACAATAAATGCAGGGGTTTTATTGTACTAAAGTGCTTTAAAGCGAATAGCAGTACCGCCACTGGTGGCCAGTTTAAGCGTAAGTTTATCGTTTGCAGTTACAATACGTTTTTCGATAGCTATATCGTACGGATTGTTTTTCCACTCTGCGTTTTTACCGTCTTGATAAATTTGCGCTTCAAACTTTTTACCTTGCTCTAAAAAGTCGAGCTTTACCTGAATTGTTCTGGCTTTCTCGTCAGTAACAGCACCTAGGTACCAATCATTTCCTGAGTATTTAGTGCTTTTACGTTCTTTACGGGCAAATACAATAAAGTCGCCTACTTCGCCATCAAGGGCAATACTTTGCTGCCAATCTGTTGGTACGTCTTGAATAAATTGAAATGCGTCGGGCTTAGCCAAATAGTTTTTAGGTAAGTCGGCAGCCATTTGAATTGGGCTATACAACACAACATAAAGTGCAAGTTGTTTGGCAAGTGTAGTTTGTGGGCGGTTTGTATCGCCTCCTAAACCATTAAAGCTCATATCAAAAATACCTGGCGTAAAGTCCATAGGGCCAGAGAGCATGCGGGTAAAGGCAAGCATTGGTACGTGTTCTGGGGGGTTAGGAGGCGAACCCCATGCATTATATTCTTGCCCGCGTGCACCTTCGCGCGCGATCCAGTTTGGGTAAGTACGGCGCAGGCCTGTATCTTTAATTGGCTCGTGCGTATTGATGCTAATTTTATGTTTAGCCGCAAGCTTTACGTTATGAAGGTATTCGTTAACCATAAATTGGCCGTCATGCCATTCATGGCGCGCAATACCGTTTTTGTCTATACGTTTTATATTTCCGCCATCGGCTACATAACCTGTTTTTACTTGGCTGACGTTTGATTTTTCGTAAAGTGTAAAGGCATCTTCCATTTGGTCTCGGTAGTTGCTTACATTGCCTGATGTTTCGTGATGGCCAATGAGCTGTACGTCTTTTTCTTCGCCGTATTGAGTCAGCGCTGCTATATCAAAATCGTCGTACGGTTTGGTAAAGTTAAATACATCGCCATTAAAGTACCAATCGCCATCCCAGCCAATATTCCAGCCTTCAACGAGTACGCCATCAAAACCATACTGCGCTGCAAAATCCATATAGTATTTTGTGGTTTGCGTAGTGGCGCCGTGTTTTTTACCGCTACCCCAAGTTTGCGTGTTTATATGCATACCCCACCAAATACCGACGTATTTGCCAGGTTTAACCCACGACACGTCACCGAGTTTATTAGGCTCGTTTAAATTTAGTATTATATCTGAATTAACTAGGCCAACAGCGCTGTCGGCTATTTGAATGGTGCGCCATGGTGTTTTAAAAGCGCCTTGCTTTTTAACGGCAATACCATCTGACCAAGGGGTTAAGTCTGCTGTAAATGTGCCTGGACGGCGCTGATTAAGCACCATACCCGCGTAATCAACAAGAGCGGCTTCATGAATACTAATATGAGTACCGTCACTTGTTTTAAACGTAAATGGTGTGTGAGCTAGTGGAGCTTCGTTAAGTGGAGTAGTGTTGTAAACATATTCGTAGCGGTTCCAGCCACGAGCAGGTATCCACCATGCTGTTGCATCATGGCTATTGTTTATTGCAAATTCAGTCAGCTCTTTGGTTATTTCTGTATGTTCGAAGCCGGTTTGTTGTGGCACTTCGTATCTAAATCCAACACCACTATCAAATGCTTTAAATCGAATAGTGTAGGTACCTTTATTTGGCTCGTTTTTTGTAAAGGTAACGGCTACTTCGTTATATTCGTCAACAACGTTTTGGCGTTCGCCCCAAGGTTGTTGCCACTGTGTATTAACACTTTGTTGTTCAATGCTTTTAATTTTAAAACCGTCGCTAAAGGCCGCTTGTGTTTTAAATTCAAACCCCAGTAAAGATTTGTTTATAACCGCTTTGTTTTTAAATTTTATTGCGTAGCTTGGCGTGTTGTTTTCGTCAGAGATGCTTACTGTTATTTGTGTGTCTGGCGATTTTAGCTCTACAGTTTGTCCGTAGCTATTACTAGCAAAGGCTAAAAGCACAAGTGCAGGGATTCTCATGGTGTGTCCTTAGATGAGTCGGTGGTGACATTTAAGGATAATGACTGTTGATGATTAATACGACTGCCTACATACGTATTCAATGTTTTAAAAAATAGAAAGAATTTAGTGGTTTAATCGGTCTATAATGTAAACAAATTGATAATAGCGACAAGAAAATGATAAAAAGCTTACTTTGTGTATTTTTACTAAGTGTTAGTACTGGAGTTTTTGCAGCAAATATAACAATTAAAAATGCTAATAATAGCCCATTACCTAATGCTGTTGTGTGGCTAACTGCAGGAGACTCCTCTAGCATTATTCCTCCAGAAGCACCTTATGCGATGACCCAGCAAAATCGAGAATTTAAGCCGCGTATTTTAGTTGTCCCACAAAATGCAAAGGTGGAGTTTCCGAATGCGGACTCAATCATGCATCATGTTTATTCATTTTCTAAAGCTAAAACATTTGAATTAAAGCTATATAAGGAGCACCCAAAAGCGCCCATTACTTTTGATCAAACAGGGGTTGTTGAGCTTGGCTGTAATATTCATGATTGGATGTTAGGTTATATTGTGGTGGTCGATAGTACTATTTTTGCAATCACTGATGAAAATGGTCATGTTGATTTAAATGCCAATGTAGGCGAATACACATTAAGTGTTTGGCATTCTGGGTTTAGTGATATTAGTAAGGTTGAATCTCAAACTGTTACTGTGGCTACTAACCCGATCACTTATAAGGTAAAGCAGGAAATTGCAGAGCAAATTGACTTTGCTACGGATGAATTTGATGACTATTAATCGCTTAACGAGGCTGATATTTTTAGCCGGTGCTTTATGTTTTAGTAATGCATTGTATGCACAAGTAAAAGGCTTGATACAAATTAGAGCCGTGCAGGGTGACGATACACGTAGCTTCCAAGAGGGCGGCCTTGGGCTATATCGACACGATACTAAAAGCGACGAACTTATTTTATCCCAAGGTATTTTAGATTTTAATGTTGATTTAGCATCTAGTTGGTCGGCTCATGGGGTGTTAAATGCGAATCAAGATCCTGACGTTGGCCTTGGTTTTACGCAAGCTTATGTAAAGTATCAGCCGCTATCTAACAGCAACTATAAATGGCATGTGCGTGTAGGGGGCTTTTATCCACTTATGTCGCTTGAAAACCCTGATATAGGGTGGACTTCTCCTTATAACTATACAAACTCAGCTATTAATAGCTGGATTGGCGAGGAAGTACGCACTGTTGGCGCAGAGATAACTATTAAGCGCCCAGCAAAACGTTTTAACAGCGCTCATAGCTTTAGTTTTGTAGGTGCTACATTTAAAGGCAATGACCCTGCCGGTACTTTACTTGCTTGGCGTGGTTTTGCATTACACGATAGGCAAACTACATTTAGCGAAAGTGTTAAATTTGCGCCTGTAGCGGCATTAAATGCGTATGAATTACGCTGGCAAGCTAATCAGGTTTTACCGTTTGAAGAAGTAGACGGACGTTTTGGCTATTACGCTGGCGTACACTGGGATTACTTAAAAAAATCACAATTTCGAATTTATTATTACAACAATAACGGTGACCCAACCACACTTAATATTAGTACAGGGCAGTATGCTTGGGATACTCGCTTTACAAGCGCCGCTTGGCTTTATAAGTTTAATAATAAAACCCGCTTTATAGCACAGGTACTTAATGGTAAAACCGAAATGGGCGCTAATGCTTTAATAGATAATGCCTTTTACAGCCATTATTTAATGTTAAGCCATAAAGAAGGCAAGCATCGAGTTTCTGTACGCTACGATTACTTTAAAGTGACAGATAACGACACTACTGCGTTTGATCCTAATGCAAGCAATGGGGAAGGTTTAACCGCAACATGGCGCTACCAGCTCACTAATAAACTACAAATAGGGGTTGAAGGTTCTGCACTTAAAAGTGTTGCAAAAAATAGAGAGCCAATTGGATTTAATGAACGAATCTCGCAGCAGCAAATAATGCTAAACGCTCAATGGCGATTTTAGGTTTTATAAACTAGATTTATTATCAAAAAGGTAGGTATTAAATATGGTTTTTTTTGGAGTAAGTAATGAATTTGAATAGTATCCGCGTCAAAGTCTCTTTTCCTATTGTTATTTTAGGTATTGCTATCTTGTCGTTAATTATTGGGTATTCATACTTAATTAACTTACAAAAAAATGCATTAGATGTGCAATCCGATAAATTTATTAAGGCTGTGTCTCTTGCTTTGAGTGCAGACAGGGATTTGTATCAAGCAAAGGTTGCTGAGTTAAATTTAGTCGCACATAACGACAATAAAGAAGCTTATTTGCAAGAGCATAAAGAAAATGCTGAGCAAGTAACGCAAAGGTTAGAGCAGTACTTAGCTTTGTTATCGGATTATCCAAAAGCTATAAATGGGCTTCGCGGTTTTGATGATACTTATAATACTTGGTTAAACGCTTCACTGGCCTATATGAATGATAAAACAAATCTAAAAAAACAGTCTCAATCAGAAAAAGCATTTGACGAATTAAGAGCTACGCTTGATCAAGCTGGTGAATTAGCAGAGCAAACATCGGTTGAAGAAGTTCAAAAACTATCAGACACAATTGCTTCAACTAAGTTAACTATGCTTATTTTTGTCATATTAATTTTATTAGTGGCGTGTTGGTTTAGTTACCTTATTCCTAAGCAATTAACACAGCAAATTAACTATGTAACTTCTCGTATTAACGATATAGCCTCTGGTGATGGCGATTTAACTGGCAGGATCGCTATAACGTCTAAAGATGAGTTTTCTGAACTTGCAACGCAGTTCAATCGATTTCTCGACAACTTACAGCAATTAATTCGCGATATTTTAGAGCAATCAAAAGAGCTAAGTGAATTAGGAGGTGAGTTAAGTCAGGTTGCAAATAAAAACAATGCTGTAAATCAAACGCTCAGCCAAGCCTCTGAGTCAATAGTAAGTGCAGTGCATGAGATGAGTGTAGCAAGTAGAGAAGTTGCAGGTGTTGCTCAGCAATCATCAACAGAAGCTGATAAATCGTTAAATTTAGCTCAGCAAGGACTAACAGCGGTTGCGCACTCTAGTTCTCGTATTATTTCTTTGTCGCAAAATATGGAGCAAGCTATGGCGCGCTCTACAGAACTACAACAAAGTTCTGATAACATTGCCAAAGTACTTGAGGTTATTCGTGCAATTGCAGAGCAAACAAATCTGCTGGCGCTTAATGCTGCTATTGAAGCCGCGCGAGCTGGTGAATATGGCAGAGGTTTTGCTGTGGTAGCAGATGAAGTAAGAACATTGGCTACACGCACGCAAGTAAGCACAAACGATATTCAAAAAATGATAGAGCAATTTGCAACGAGCGTAGAACAATCAATTAAAGCGATAGATGAAGGTAAGCAATTTGCAGATGATGCGGTTGGCTCGTTTAGTCAAACTAATGATGTGCTTAATGCAATGCAAAGCTCGTCTACTAAAGTAAATGATATGGCGATGCAAACAGCGCAAGCGACTGAAGAGCAGACAACGGTTGCAGATGAAATAAGTCAAAACCTATCATCATTAAACGATCAAACTTTAGAAGGGGGGGCGCTTGCTCGAACTACTGAGGATGTATCTAAAAAAATGGAACAATTGACTGATGAGCTAAATCACTTAGTACATCGATTTAAAGTTTAAATAAGCTGATTATTTGGTTAGATAGCTCTTTAAGGTTTTAAAATATAACTGTACTTATGTTGTTTGTTAGCTCGAGTTCAGTTTGAATAGTCATTATAAATATAAAAAGGGACTTTAAAAGTCCCTTTTTTAATGCAATTTTAACCTTGAGAAGTCAACAAAGCCTAAAGTGAATTAGTATTATTTTTTATCAAAAGCGCGTTTCATGTAGTTAGGTGTAGCGAGTGCACCATGATGAATACCGCTGTTGTAGTATTCACTTTGCTCAGCTATTTGTGCTGCGCCGTCTTCTCTAAAACCGTCAAATGCTTGTGATTTACGTGCAAGTGTTACCGACCATAAACCGCTTGGGTAAATTGGTTGCGGGAATGGCAGTGTTTGTAAATCGTTAAAGCCTACGCTTAGCATTGCTTCGCGCATTTCAACTAATAATGGCATATGCATAAGAGGTGATTCGCTTTGTTGTACTAAAATACCACCTGGGCGCAGTGCATCTAAACAGCTTGTGTAAAACGCATGATTAAATAAACCTTCACCTGGACCCACCGGATCGGTGCCATCAACAATAACCACGTCGATAGATTCGCCAGCAGCTTCGCGCATGTATTTAATACCGTCGTCAAACATAACCGTTGCACGGGTGTCGTTGTTAGATTCACAAAGCTCTGGGAAGTATTTTAACGACATTTGCGTTACTACTTCGTCTATATCTATTTGCGTTACAGTTTCTACGCCTGGGTGTTTTAATACTTCGCGTAAAGTACCGCAGTCGCCGCCGCCAATGATAACGACGTTTTTAGGGTTTGGGTGCGCTAAAAGTGCAGGGTGGCTGATCATCTCATGATAAAAGAAGTTTTCGCGGGTTGTTACCATAGTACACCCGTCGATGATCATTAAATTACCAAAGTCTGTGGTTTCAAACATTTCTACCTTTTGAAAAGGAGACTGTTTTTCATCTAACTTTTTATTAATACGTAATGAAAATGCGCTGCCATCGCGGTCGCTAATTTCAGTAAACCACTTACTTTGATCTAAATTTGCCATAGTTACTATTACACTTTTTTAGGTTGAGTATGAAAAAGGGGCAATTCTGCCAGTGCTTGGCGTTTTGCTCAATGACATTTTAACTGATTTGACGAATAAAGTTAGTTAGGAGTGAGTGAAAGTTCAATTTTTGTTAGCCTAGTGGATAGTGACGTATTAAAATGCGCCTTTATACCTAATTGACTAAAGAAGAGTTGCCATGACCTGGGGTTTAGAAACAGCACGCGCCACTTATAACGTTGCTCATTGGAGTGATGGTTATTTTGATATTAACGCACAAGGCGAACTGGTGGCTTACCCAGATGGCGACCAAACAAAACCGGCCATTTCTTTAACGCAATTAACTGAGCAGTTTAAACAACAAGGTTTAACATTGCCGGTTTTAGTGCGCTTTACCGATATTTTAAAAAATCGTGTAGATACGCTCACTAACGCGTTTACGCAAGCGCGAGCAAATCGTGAATATAACGGAAAATATACCTGTGTTTATCCAATTAAAGTAAATCAGCAACGTTCTGTAGTAAGTAAACTATTAGCGCATCCAAGCGGACTTGTTGGCCTAGAAGCCGGCTCAAAGCCAGAACTTATGGCTATTTTGGGTGTAGCAAAAGAGCCAATTACAATAGTGTGTAACGGCTATAAAGACAGTGAGTTTTTACGCCTAGCGTGTATTGGTCAAGCAATGGGCCACAGCGTAAAAATTGTGGTAGAGAAGCTTTCAGAACTGACCACACTACTTGAAGAAATAGACAACCTAGGCATAGAACCTGCTATTGGTATTCGCATTCGCCTAAACTCAGTAGGCAAAGGCAAGTGGCAAAACACGGGCGGCGAAAAAGGTAAGTTTGGTTTAACGGCAGGCCAAGTACTAAGTGCTGTTGAAGTGCTGAAAAAGCATAATAAGCTGCACTTAATGCAAATGGTGCATTTTCATATTGGCTCTCAAATTGCCAACATTCGTGATATTCACCGTGCTTTGCGTGAATGTGCACGCCACTTTGCTGAGCTTACACAATTAAACGTACCGTTAAACACCGTTGATGTAGGCGGCGGCTTAGGCGTTGATTACGAGGGCTCTGGCTCACGCAGTGCGTGTTCAATGAATTACACCGTAGAAGAGTACGCGCGTAATGTAGTGAATGCATTTGCAGAGGTGTGCGATCAGCATAACCTTACGCATCCGGCCATTATCACCGAATCGGGGCGCGCTTTAACCGCTCACCATGCGGTATTAATTACCGATGTAATTGACGTAGAAAAAGCGCCCAATCATTTAAATCCAGAGCCACCGCTTGAAAATAGCGCGTTAGTGCTTGATGAAATGTGGCAGTGTTTACAGCGTTTAAACCCGCGTATGGCACTTGAGATTTATCACGACGCTATGCACTTATTTAGCGAAGCGCACGATCAGTACGTGCATGGCTTAGTAAGCATGCTAGAGTGGGCGAAAATAGAGCAGCTTTACTTTACTATTTTACATCGTGTACGTGCATCGCTTAGTAATAATGCGCGCGCGCACCGTGAAGTCCTCGACGATTTAAACGAAAAGCTTGCCGATAAACTCTTTGTTAACTTTTCATTATTTCAGTCATTGCCTGATGTATGGGGTATTCAGCAGTTGTTTCCGGTTATGCCAATCGAAAACTTAACTCAACCATTGACTCAGCGCGCGATTATTCAAGATATTACCTGTGACTCTGACGGGCAAATCCGCGAATACGTTGAAGGCGCAGGTATCGAAACCAGCCTACCAATACCAGAATATAAACACGGTGAGCAATACCACATTGCTATGTTTATGGTGGGTGCATATCAAGAAATTTTAGGCGATTTACATAACCTATTTGGTGACACTGATTCTGTGCATGTAGAGCTTAACGATGAAGGTTATGTGTTAACCAATGCCATAAAAGGTGATAGCGTTAAGGATGTATTAAAGTTTGTTGACTATGATAGCGCCATTTTAGCTGACAACTTTGCGTACCAAGTTAATAAACTTGATGTATCAGCGCAGTGTAAAGAAGGTTATTTAGCTGAGCTTAATGCAGGCCTTGAAGGCTATACCTATTTTGAAGATTAATTTGTAAGCAACTGAAAGCGCAGTATTAGTGGCTGCGCAATGTTTAAAGGAATGGAAGTAATGTCAGTTATTCGCGGTGTATTTAGTATTATTTTTTACACAATAAACACACTTTTTTGGTTTGTGCCTATTTTTATTTGTGGGCTTATAAAGCTTATACCTATTAAGCCTCTACAAAAGGTTATGAGCTGGGCTGCAAAGCAATTTGCAACTATTTGGGTAACCTTTAATAGCTTAAATCAAAAGTTATTTACGCAAACTAAACTTAATGTAACTGGCCTTGAAGACCTTAAGCTAAAGGATTGGTACCTAGTAATTGCAAATCACCAAAGCTGGGTCGATATTTTAGTATTGCAGCGCGTGTTTAACCGTAAAATTCCATTTTTAAACTTCTTTTTGAAAAAAGAGCTTATTTACGTGCCTATTCTAGGTTTGTGTTGGTGGGCGCTTGATTTTCCGTTTATGACTCGCACGAGTAAAAGCCAATTAAAAAAGAATCCAAAGCTGCGAGGCAAAGACTTAGAAACCACGCGTAAAGCCTGCGAAAAATTTAAAGAGATGCCAGTAAGTGTGGTTAACTTTGTAGAAGGCACTCGTTTTACTACACAAAAGCACGCGCGCCAAAATAGCCCGTTTCCACATTTATTAAAACCAAAAGCGGGCGGTATCGCTTTTGTAATGCAAGCGATGGGCGAGCAAATTACTAAAGTGGTTAACGTTACAATTCATTACCCTGATGGCATTCCTACATTCATGGATTTTGCAGGTGGTAAGGTAAAAAATATCAACGTACACGTGGATGTAAGGCCTGTAAGCGAAGAGCTTATTGGTGACTACACCGGCGATTCTGAATTTAGAGTACGCTTTCAAAGCGAGCTAAATCGTTTATGGGAAAATAAAGAGCAAACATTACAATCGCTCGAAAAACACCCCAAATAAAAGGCAAAAATATGAGCTTACAGTTATGCTAAAAAAGTGGTTACCAAATTGGCTTAACGGCTTAATTGTGGGCTGCGTATTGTTTTCTAATGTAATGCTTTTTGGCTCGCTAGTATTTGTACTAGGGCTTATTAAGTTATTACTGCCTTTGTCTGTTGTTAACTCTTTATTGCACAGCGCTTATCGAGGGTGGTGTAATGGCAATCGGTTTGGCTTGTGGCTAGGTTGTCCTAATATTGTGGTTGATATAACTGGCGATTTAAATTCAAAAAGTTGGTATTTACTTATATGTAATCACACGAGTTGGTTAGATATAACCGTGCTTAGCTCATTACATGCATTACCAGCCCCTAAGTTTTTTTTAAAAGATGAATTAAAATACGTGCCTTTTATTGGCACTGGTGCGTGGGCTATGGGTATGCCGTTTATGAAACGGGTAAGCAAAGCACAGCTTGCTAAAAACCCAAAATTGAAAGGGTTGGATGTAGAGCGCACAAAGCACAGCTGTCGCAATTTTCGTCACTATCCTACTACCATCGTTAATTTTGTTGAAGGCACACGCTTTACGCCAGCTAAGCATAATCTGCAGCAAAGTCCTTTTAAGCACTTATTAAAACCCAAAGCGGGTGGCATTGCTTTTGCGCTTGAAGTGCTAGCCAACCAATTTGATGCCATGCTAAATACAAGTTTAGTGTATAGCGGTAAAACAGATCACGTTTGTCGGAACTTACTCAAAGGCGAGCTAGATTCTATTTATGTTTCAATAGACGTAACGCCCATTAATGACAATATGCAGGGCAGCTATCAAACCGATGACGTATTTAAAGCTAATTTTCAACATTATGTGAATGAGCTATGGGTTGCGAAAGATCAGCAGCTTGCCGATATTTATGCTCAACAAGATTTACCTGAACCACAAATCAGTAAGGAAATTGAAACACTATGACCAACACCCACCTACAGGAGTTAATCGCTCCTTGGTTTGAAAAAGTACCCGATGCGGATTTTCTTAGTTCTATTACCGCAGTTTCAATAGGGATTTTTTCTTTATTAATTGTTTACTTATTTACTCGTAGGTTAATGTTACCAGGCATTCAAAAAGTGGTAACTAAGCTTTCGCCTCAACGTATTGGTTCGTTGTCGCCTATGCTTAATAAGCTTAATAGACGTATTGCAGGTATGCTTTGCAGCGTATTATTTTTGGCGACCTTTGACAGTGTTTATCCGGTTAATGAGCTGACCGCTGAAATTTTGAAAACGGTTGGCCAAGCCATACTAATTATTCATGTAGGTTTTATTTTTAGCAGTATTGTAAGTATTGCGGGTTCTATTTATAACCAATTGGAGTTTGCACGCGAAGTCCCTATTCAGGGCTTAATTCAGGTTGTTAAGCTAATCACCTTTATTGTGTGTGCTATTTTAATTGTAAGTATTTTCCTTGAGAAGTCACCCACTTATATTCTCTCTGGCTTTGGTGCTATTGCTGCTGTTACGTTATTAGTATTTAAAGACACTATTTTAGGCTTTGTAGCTAGTATTCAAATCGCAGCAAATCGCCTAGTAACCTATGGTGATTGGATTCAAGTAGAAAACTACGGCGCCGATGGTGAAGTAATTGATTTGGGTTTAAACACTGTAAAGGTACGTAACTGGGATAACACCATTACAACTATTCCAACTTATATGCTAGTTGCGGGTTCGTTTAAAAACTGGCGTGGTATGCAAGAGTCGGGCGGTAGACGTATTAAACGTTCACTTAATATAGATATGCACAGTATTTGTTTAGTAAGTGATGAATTTAGAAAGCAAATAGATGCGGCTATTCCGCTTCATGACTATATCCGAGTGACGACATTACCCGCTCAAGTTTCTAATTTAGGGCTGTTTCGTCGTTATGCTGAGGGCTATTTAAAGCAGCACAGTAAAATTAATACGTCGCTTACGTTAATGGTACGAGAGCTACAACCAATGAACCACGGGTTACCGATTGAGTTTTATTGCTTTAGTGAAGACAAACGCTGGATTTCGTACGAGCATCTACAAGCCGAAATAATGGACCATTTACTTGCAGTATTGCCAGTGTTTGGGCTTAGGGCATATCAAAGTGTTAGTGGGCAATTAAGCCCTCCTAACGAGCAACAAACAGATAAGCCAACATTTAGAGTGATGGCAAATAGTGCTGCAAAAGACCCACAGCAATAAATAAAGCTAAGAGCCACCAAATAGGTGGCTTTTTAAGTCGCAGCCATGCAAATGTAATTATTACTAACGCAACCTGCCAAAGGTTATGCACAGCCGATGTCCAAATTGGTGAATACAATGCGGCCGCTAAAAAACCGACTACCGCTGCATTAAGCGCCGCTATTGAACTTGCAAAACGTGGCTTACTTGCCAAATTAATCCAACTCTTCTGAAACGCCAGTATAAGTAAAAAACCAGGCATAAATATAAGCAGTGTAGCTATAAGGGCACCCACTAAAGGTTGCTCAGTAGTAAGTTGTGCGCCTAAGTAAGTAGCAATAGTAAACATTGGCCCTGGCACTGCCTGTGCACTCGCGTAAGCACTTAAAAACTGATCATCACTCAATGCTGGTACGCCAGCTTGAAGTACCGGCAGTACTACGTGTCCGCCGCCAAACACCATTGCACCCGCTTGGTAAAAAGGGGTAAACAAAGCAAACTCATGCCCTAGTGGAATAAAGCTAACCCCAAGTAAGAGTGCAAATAACCCCAGTGCAATCCAATTAATATTACTGTTTTTACTGCTAACATCGTCTGCTACTGTGCCAAGTTTTAATAAAGGCCAAATAGCACCTACTGTTGCAGCAGTGATTAAAATCGCTATTTGAGTACCCATCATTGGAAATAACACCAAGGCAAGTGTACTCATTATCGCAAGTAACTTAAGCGCACCACTTGTACAAAAGCTTTTAGCCATACTAAGTGTTGCATCAGCGACTATAACAACGGCAAATAACTTTAAGCCTGCAATAATTGCAAAGTAAACAGCGTCAAACTGATGGGCACTAGCCGCAAGCAGCACCATTATTAAAAACGAAGGCAAGGTAAAGCCTACAAAAGCAGCTATACCACCCAGTACTCCTGCACGCTCAACACCAATAGCAAAACTAACTTGGCTAGAGCCTGGCCCTGGTAATGCTTGGCTTAAACTAATAAGTTGTGCGTAACGCGTGTTAGTTAGCCAATTTAACGAGTCTACAAAGTGGCGCTTAAAATAGCCTAAATGCGCAGCGGGGCCACCAAAACTCATGCACCCTAGTAAAAAAAATTGTCTAAAAATAGCAATTAACATTGCGCCAATATCCTTTGTAAAATTCATTAAATTGTCACAGCGTAGTATGACATTTTTATTAAAACGGCACATTAGTTTGAGGTCTGTTTAACAATCATGCAAGATGCGCTGCTTTTAACACTCTCTTCATAGTTTGTTCATACATGTATTTGCATACTCTTGCTAAATTCTTAATGAATAGGGTATCACCATGACTTTAACTAAATCACTTTTAAGCGTAACCGTAGTAGCTGTATTACTTTCTGGTTGTGAAATGAATAACACCGGCAAAGGTGCGGCAATTGGCGCAGCAGCGGGTGGCGTATTAGGTAAAGCAACAAGTAACCATAAAGATAAGCGTATTTTTATAGGCGCTGCTATCGGCGCACTAGCTGGCGCTGCAGTGGGTAACTACATGGATAAGCAAGAAGAAGCATTTCGTGATGAACTTGCAGGCTCTGGTGTTGAAGTTGTACGTGAAGGAGATAACTTGCGTTTAGTTATGCCATCTAATATTACGTTTGCGACCGACCAATCTTATATTTCGTCTGGCTTTAATGATACCTTAGATGCTATTGCTAAAGTGATGAACAAATACGAAAAAACGTACCTAAGTATTGAAGGCCACACAGATAGCACAGGTAAAGACAGCTACAACATGAACCTATCGCGTGAACGTGCTCAAAGCGTTAAAAACTACTTAGTGAACCAGCAGATTATGGCTGAGCGTGTAAGTACTATGGGTTATGGCGAAACACGTCCAATTGCGACTAACGATAGTGCAAATGGCCGTGCTCAAAACCGCCGTGTAGAAATTCAAATAGTACCAAACACTGAAGAATAATTAGTCTTTATTAAACTGTAATTCACACAGTTTTTGATACAACGGGTTACTTGCTACTAATTCTTGGTGGGTACCCGTTGCTATAATCTCTCCATTTTCCATTACCACAATCACATCGGCATGTTTAACCGTTGCCAGCCTATGGGCAATAATAAGCGTGGTGCGGTTTTGCATTAAATGCTCAAGCGCTGCTTGTACATGGTGCTCACTTTGAGCATCGAGTGCGCTGGTGGCTTCATCAAGAAGGAGTATTTCAGGGTCTTTTAGTATGGCACGCGCAAGCACAATACGTTGCTTTTGCCCACCCGATAACCGCACACCTTGCTCACCTAAAAAACTGTTATAACCTTGCGGTAATTGTTTAATAAATTCATCTGCATGAGCATGTTTGGCAGCGGCATATACTTGCTCGTCACTTGCTTTTGGGTTGCCGTAGCGAATGTTATGCATTACATCGGAGCTAAACAAGATAGGGTTTTGCGCGACCATACCCATTTTACCTCTGAGGGTATTAAGCGATAATTCTTTAATGTTTATATCTTTAAATTTAATGGCTCCGCTAGCCGGATCGTAAAAGCGCTGTAGTAATTCAAATAAGGTTGTTTTACCTGCGCCAGAAGGGCCAACAATAGCCACAGTTTGGCCTTGAAGTATATTTAAACTTATTTTATTAAGTGCGCTTACGTCTGGGCGAGAAGGGTAGTTAAAGCTTATATTCTCAAGCGTAATAGCAGGGCTGTTACTATTTTTTAGTAAGTTACTATCTTGTGGATTTAGTGGGTTTTCTATCTCACTTTTAACAGCAAGTAACTCAAGTAATCTTGCAGCTGCGCCTGCTGCGCGTTGTAGTTCGCCATATACTTCAGCAACGGTTGCCACCGACATTGCTACCATAATAGCGTAAAACACAAAGGCTCCTAGCTCACCGCCAGTCATGGTACCTGCTAATACGTCGCTGCCGCCGACCCACAGCATTGCGCTAATAGCACTAAAAGTTAAAAATATTACCGCTGCAATTAAAAACGAGCGTTGTTTAATGCGGCTTTTAGCCACATTAAAGGCTTTTTCGGTTTCAAGTGCAAAAGCGTGCTGCTCTTGTTCTTCGTGGCTATAGCTTTGCACTACTTTAATATTTTGAATGATCTCGCCGGCATAGGTGCTTATATCGGCTATGGCATCTTGGCTGGAGCTTGCAAGTTTGCGCACCTTTTTACCAAATACCATCATAGGAACAAGTACCAACGGCACACAAGCAACAACCACTAAAGTAAGTTTTAAATTAGTAAACAACAGCATAGCAAGTCCACCAACCAGCATAAGTACACTGCGAAGCGCCATAGAAAATGATGAACCAATAATTGATTGCAGTAATGTTGTGTCGGTTGTTAAACGCGACATAAGCTCGCCACTGCGGTTTTCTTCAAAGTAGCTTGGATGCAAAGTAACAATGCGATTAAACACGGCTTTGCGAATATCGTTACTGACTCGCTCGCCAATCCACGACATTAAATAAAAGCGGCTAAAGGTGCCTACAGCCAATAAACTAATTAAACCAATAAGCACCAATACAGCTTGTTGTAGCTGATCTTTAGAGCCAGCTATAAAGCCATGATCTATGACAAACTTAACCCCTTGCCCTAAGGATAAGTTAACACCTGCTGTTACTAACAGGGCAGCAAGCGCCGCTACTACCATCCATTTATACGGTTTAATAAAAGCAAAAATAGGTAATAAACTACTAAAAGCGGCTTTTTCGGGCTTAGGGCTTGTTTTTGACATAGTGGATTCTTTTTAAAGGTTAAGGTATAGATATGGCACTAAGATAATAAAAATCAATACTATTAAATATTAGCCAATAAGGAAACGTTATGACTACAGCAACCGTAAGTGGAGAATTTAATGTAAATCTAGCCCCAATTGAAGGCTACGCAAGCGGCCAAAACGGCGTTAATTTAGGGCGTATGTCGATAGATAAAACATTTAAAGGTAGCTTAAATGCCACCAGCCAAGGCGAAATGCTAAGCGCCATGACACCCACACAAGGCAGTGCCGGTTATGTTGCCATAGAGCAAGTAATAGGCGAGCTTGACGGCAAGAAAGGCAGTTTTGTACTGCAGCATTTTGGCACTATGGATAAAGGCCAAGACAGCCTAATTTTAAATGTAATTCCCGATTCAGGCACTCATGAGCTAGAAGGGTTAACGGGCAGTATGAAAATACGTATTGAGCAAGGGATTCACTACTACGATTTTGAATACACCTTATAAGATACACAAGGATTAAAATGCAAAAAGTAATCGAATTTAGAAAGACCCGTTTTTTGGGTGGGGTAGATATAGTCGCACTGAATGACCGCATACAGGAATTAAACCAAGTTGGCTGGAAAGTAATAAACGCAGTGCCATTGACAGGCTTTTATGGCCAAGTGCATGGTTATACTTTGTTTATTGAAACTGACGAGCTTTAGATGACACTTTCAGTATGGTTAAGCCTAGCGGCTATTTGTATGATGGGCGCAATGTCGCCAGGACCAAGTTTAGCGGTGGTTTTAAAGCACTCACTTAACGGCAGTATGAAAAACGGTATGCTTGCCGCGCTCAGTCATGGTACTGGCGTTGGCTTGTATGCTGGTGCATCGTTATTAGGGTTAGGCGCTTTAATGATGCAGTTTCCAACTGTTTATCAAATACTCGTTTACTTAGGTGCGGCCTATTTGGCGTATTTAGGTATAAAAATATTGCTAGCAAAACCCAGCAATAACGAACTTGAAGTACAAAAAAGTGAGGTAAGTGCAGCTAAAGCATTACAAGATGGTTTTGCCATTGCTTTTTTGAACCCCAAGCTCGCTATTTTCTTTTTAGCCTTGTTCTCACAGTTTATTGACCCTCAGCTACTTACTTTAAGTGTGGGCATAATTATGTGTTTAACCGTGTTTGTAATTGATACCGGTTGGTACTTGCTGGTGGCGTTACTGACTGAGGTTTCAAAAAACCGCTTTGGATTTACCAAGCAAAACCCGTGGCTTGATAAAATACTGGGAGTCGTATTTATCGCTCTTGCGATAAAAGTGGTGCTTAGCCTTTAAATAGCGTTCCAAATGTAGGTGTATGTACGCGCATACACCTGCAGCCTAACTCTCATGCCCTGCATACGTATTCATCACATTAATTTTACCTTTTAGTTACAATTTGTTGGTTGTGTTTTGAACAACACAGCAACACCTGACAACAATAACTCAAAGGTTCACACACATGGACAAGTTTAAACTAAGTGCACTTATGCTGGCTTTATTTGCCGCAAATAGTGCATTGGCTGCAAACGAAGGCTCAACAAATCAATCACCCAGCACACAAGCTGAAGATTTAGAAATTATTGAAGTGCGAGGCTTTAGTCGCAGTTTAATCCAATCTTTAAATCAAAAGCGTTTTAGCGATACGGTGTCAGAACAAATTTCTGCCGATGATTTAGGGGCATTGCCTGATATTTCAATGGCCGATGCGCTTACACGATTACCAGGCATTTCAGCAGTAAGAACGGGCGGCCAAGCGGCGCAAATTAATATACGCGGGCTGTCGGGCGGGTTTGTATTTTCAACACTTAATGGCCGCGAGCAAGTATCTACAAGTGGCAGCCGCAGTATTGAGTTTGACCAATATCCGTCAGAATTAATTAGCTCTGCGGCGGTATACAAATCGCCAAAGGCATCGCTTATTGAAGGTGGCGTGGCCGGTACGGTAGAGCTTGAAACCGCCAGCCCACTCAATAACGACCAAACACATAAATTTGTAGCTAATGTGCGCGGTATGTATAACGACCGCGCCTCAGAGGTATCGGATGCCACTGAATTTGGCGACCGAATTAGTTTTTCGTATCAAGGCAAATACCTAGACGACACATTGGGCGTGGCGCTGGGCTATGCGCGCTTGTTTCAGCCAAGTGTAGCAACGCAGTTTATTGGCCTTGCTTACAACGACACAAAAGATGTAGATGGCGCAGCTAACGACACCAATGGCCCTTTAGCTAACCCAGAAAACGAATACATTAGCGAAGGCTTTGAGCTACAGCATTTAGGTGGCGAAGAAACCCGTAATGGCTATTTAGCAGCCATAGAGTGGGCACCGGCAGATAACTTTAAATTAAAAGGTGATGCGTTTTTATCGCGCTTTGATAAAGAGTCGTTTGCCCGTGGCCTGAGGGTTAAATTAGGCGGGCCAACAGCTGCATATGCAAACGCTCAGCTCGACGGTAATGCCGTAATAGGCGCAGCGGTTAATCGTACTTCGCAAAGCTATACCCGCGTTGAAATAGTTAACGACGACAACCAAGACTTTGACGAAGTAGATAGTTTTGGCGTTAATGCCGATTGGCAGGTAACCGATAGATTAAGCGTAAATGCCGATGTGTCGCTTTCTCGCGCAAAAAGTAATTTTAGAAATGGCTTACTGTGGAGCTTAGTAGCAGAAGATGCCAATGCAGAAACGCCAGTATTTGATAACAACGTAGCAATTAACTATCAATTAAACGGCTTAAATTTACCTGACGTTGGGTTTAATCAGGCGGCCGCCTTTAGCGATATAGACCGTGTAATGGTCAGCAAATATGGTATTTACCCAGATCAAACAGAAGATGAAGTAACGGCATTTAGACTCGACTTTAAATACGAGCTAGAAAGCGACATATTTAGCTCAGTAGAGTTTGGTGCGCGCTACTCAGATAGAGAATACAGCCGAAAGCGTTCGGTATTTGAGTACGGTAACGACGGGGCGTTTTCAGCAACGCAACCGCCTTTGAGTTTAACCGACGATATGGCCTCTGTGGTTGACTGGCAGGGCGAGTTTAGTTATTTCCCGTCGTATTTAGCCATTGATTTAGACAAAGCGCTCAATGCGTGGTTTCCAGATGGCACGCCCGAGCCTGTTCAAACATGGGGCAACGCCGATGGCGTAGACGACGCGCAAGGTTACACAACTAACTATTCGTGGACATTGCTACAAAGCGGCTCGGTGTTTGAAGATGTGCTAGCTGCGTACGTTATGGTAAACATTAACACGCAAATAGGGGGGCTCGACCTATCGGGTAATGTGGGTGTGCGCCGCGTTGAAACCGACCAATCAGCAACGGTACTAGAAAACGTAGTAGGCGATGCGCGCTTAGGTGCGCAAAATATTGTTGATGAGAACGGCATTGTAAATGATTTATACGCACCTAATGTATTAGGCACTAAATACACCGACTACTTACCATCATTAAATTTAAACCTGCAACTTAACGACAATTCACTTGTGCGCTTTGCAGCGGCTAAAGTAATGTCGCGTGCGCCAATTAACCGCTTAGCGGGCGATGCCAGTGCAAACGTAAGTGACGATGGTGTTATTAATGGTTCAAGTGCTAATAACCCATTTTTAAAACCCTTTTATGCCGACCAGTACGACTTATCTTACGAATATTATTTTGAAGAAGGTAACGGCACTATCGCAGCAGCGTTATTTTATAAAAATATAGACTCGTTTGTTGAAACCTTATCAATCGAAAACTTCGACTTTAAAGGCAATGGCTTTAACGTACCTGACTCTATAGAAGACCCAGTTAGTGGCGAGCAAGTTGCGACAACAAACGGTATTTACACCACGGCAGTTAATAACGGTGAAGGTGGCTATATCAAAGGGCTAGAGCTTGCTTATACGCAAGTGTTTAGCTTTTTACCTGAGCCATTTAATGGCTTAGGCGCTAACGCAAGTTACTCATACACCGAGAGTGAAATTGAATCGATCACCAGTTTAGGGGGCGGCACATTAGCGCAATCTTTACCTGGGCTATCTAATAACGTGTTTAATGCCACGGTTTTTTACTCAATGGATGATTTTGAAACCCGCTTTAATGTGCGCTACCGCGATGAGTTTGTATCAGAGCAGGTTGCCATTAACGAGCAAGTGGTTAATTTTGATGCTGAAACCGTAGTCGACTTTCAAACCTCTTATCGCTTTAGCGACTCGCTAACAATGCTTTTGCAAGTTAATAACTTAACCGATGAACCAACCCAAAGTTACTTTGGCTCAGAGCAACGAACAGGGACGACTCAGTACTTTGGTCGTCAGTTCTACCTTGGTTTTACATACAGTCATTAATTAGCAAACGGAGCGTTTAAAAATGAAAATTATAACTATGTCTAAATATTTGCTAATAACGTTAGCGTTAATGCTATTAGCAGCGTGTGGTGGAACAGGTGATGTTGAATCTGGTGAACCATTACTTACCTGTAATGTGCCACAAGTCCCTAATGAAGCGGGGTCACAATGTGTCGATCCCGAACCTATATCGTGCCCTGCACCTACAGTACCTGATGAAAATAACGAAAGTTGCGTGGTTGGCGCCGACCCAACCCTGCCAGACCCTGTTGTATTTGCAGGGGAGGGAGAGGCGGTTTTATTTTATAACCGCTTAGCCGATGATAACTACGAAGGCTACCGATTACATTCGTGGAATAACGATGTGTGTGATGCTTATGCACCACCATTTGATACCAGTGATTGGGCTAACGGCCATGAATACGATGGTATTGATCCAAACTACGGTGCGTACTGGATAATTAACCTTAAAGAGGGTTATAACGAATGTGCCAATTTTATTATTCATATTGGTACAGAAGGATCAGGTAAGGCGTTTGGTGATGTGGATTTAACCATGCCGCTGATGCAAGACGATGAAACCTTTCAACGTATGAACTTTACCATTCATGGTGAGCCTTCGGTGTTTGAATATCCTATTTTAAGTTTGGGCGAACGCGCAGTTGCTATAACAGGTGCTTCAGCGCATTGGATTGATTTAAATACTATTTTGTATAAACCAAGTAACGAGCTTACAAGCCTAATTAAGTTGCATTCATCAGCTACGGCTCAGCTTGAAGTGGATATTGATACTGGTTTAAACGGCGATACTGTTACGCTGCAATCAAGCAATATCACTGATGAGCAAGCGTCAAAAGTACCGCATTTAACCAATTGGAACGCTTACGAAGGAAGTTGGGATACAAACACGGCTAAAGCGCTTATAAAATCGCAGCTTGTTATTGCCGGTTACGATAGTGAAGGTAAGCTGCTAGAAGCAAGCTATGTACAAACCGCTAAAGCACTCGATGCCCTTTATACGCAAGGCGAAGACGATGCTAATGAAGCTGTGCTGGGTGTAAATTATGGCAATAACGCGATTGATGTAACTGTGTGGGCACCCACCGCTAATAACATGATGCTAAACGTGTTTGATGATGCAAAAACACAAGTGCACTCTACGCCAATGACATTAAATACACAGACAGGTATTTGGCAAGCAAGTTTAGATATGCAATACGACCGCCACTACTACCGCTTTAATTTTGATGTTTACCACCCACTGACTCAGCAAATAGAGTCGCTTTGGAGTACAGACCCTTACTCACTAAATGTATCTACCAATGGTTTATACAGCCAGTTGATTAATTTAGCCGATGAAGACACTAAACCCGAAGGGTGGGATACACGCCTTATTCCTACTGTAGAAAACCCAGAAGATGCGATTATTTACGAGGGCCATGTACGTGACTTTAGTGCGCGCGATAACAGCGTAACAGAGGCTAACCGTGGTAAGTACCTTGCATTTACTGAGCTAAATAGTGCTCCTATGCAGCACTTACAAACTTTGGCTCAAAATGGCTTAACGCATTTTCATTTATTACCTATTACTGATATTGGCACCATAGATGAAGACGTCAGTAAGCGTGTAGATATTAGCGATACGCTAGGTGATTTATGTGAGCAAATTAATGATGAAGCCGATGCGTGTAAAACCCAAGATAAAAACAGCACCATTATTGATTTAATGTGCGGTTATTTACCAGGCTCAGATGACGCACAAGCACTTGCTAATGCTATGCGCAGCTTAGATAGCTTTAACTGGGGTTACGATCCGCATTACTTTATAGCGCCTGAAGGCTCGTACGCCTCAAGCCCAGAGGGCATTGCCCGCGTTAAAGAAACCCGCGCTATGGTGCAATCACTGCAATCTATTGGTCTGCGCGTAGTGCTTGATGTGGTTTATAACCATACAACATCGTCGGGTATTTGGGACAAGTCGGTATTTGATAAGCTAGTACCGGGTTATTACCACCGTTATAACGAAGTAAGTGGTGAAATAGAGCGCTCAACATGTTGTGAAAATACAGCTACAGAGCATGTAATGATGGATAAGTTTGTTACTGATTCATTGGTTATTTTAGCGCGTGAATTTGGCTACGATAGTTTTAGATTTGATGTAATGGGGCATATGCCAAAATCATCAATATTAGCTGCGCGTGAAGCCGTGCAAGCAGTTGACCCAGATAACTATTTTTACGGTGAAGGCTGGGATTTTGGTGAAGTAGCTAACAATCGTTTATTCACACAAGCTAAACAGGCTGATATGGCAGGCTCAGAGGTGGGTACATTTAACGACCGTATTCGTGAAGCCGTGCGTGGTGGTGCAATGTTTAGCAATAACTCGACAGATGGCAACCTAGCCGAACAAGATACGTTACGGTTATCGCTGGCGGGCAACTTACAAAACTACATTTTAAAAGACTTCAAAGGTAATTCAGCAAAAGGAAATAGCTTTACTTGGAATACGCAACCAACAGCGTATGCATTAGACCCAGCAGATAGCATTAACTACGTGTCTAAGCATGATAACGAAACACTGTGGGATCAGTTGCAATACAAACATGCCTCAAGCATGAGTATTGAGCAACGTGTGCGCGCGCACAACATGGCATTGTCTATTCCACTTATGAGCCAAGGCATTCCATTTATGCAATTGGGCGCTGATTTACTGCGTTCTAAGTCAATGGATCGTGATAGCTATAATGCCGGTGATTGGTTTAATGCTGTTGATTTAACCAAAGAGAATAATAACTGGAACATTGGTTTACCAAACGCAGAGAAGAACCAAGAAAAATGGTCTGAAATTATGCCTATCTCTGCTAATCCAGATGCACAGGCAATGCCGCAAGACATAGCTTATGCAGGTGATGTATTTAACGAGTTTTTACAAATACGTAGCAGCAGCCCACTATTTAGATTAACCACAGAGCAAGATGTCATTGAGCGAGTGGGTTTTCATAACGTAGGTAAAGCGCAGCAACATGGCCTAATTGTAATGAGCATTGATGATGGCGAAGGACTCACAGACTTAGACCCAGCATTTGACGCGCTTGTAGTGATGATTAACGCAACCGAGCAAACCCTTAGCCATACTATTGCCACGGCAGCGGTTTTTGAATTACACGATGTATTAAAAAACAGTGTTGATGCAAGCATGACCGATGCTAATTTTGCTGCTGGCGATAACGAAGGCACATTTACTGTACCGCCTTACACATTAGCTGTATTTACTAAAAACCAAGGTGAGAGCCAAGGTGCTGGTTTAAGTGCAAATGCGACAGTGGGTGCACCTGATGTAGTACCTTATGGCAGCACCGCTGTGTTTGTGCGCGGGACTTTAAACGACTGGGGCACACGCGATGCATTTGAATATATTGGCGAGGGTGAATACCGTATAGCAATTGCACTGAGCGCTGGCGATTACGAATTTAAAATTGCCTCTGAAGATTGGTCTACAGTTGATTTTGGCGCGCTTACTGACGCTGATAAAGATGTAGTTGAAAACCAAAGTGAGGCATTAACGCGCTCAGGTGCAAACATGACATTCAGCGCTGCTATTGATGCAACCTATGTATTTTCACTTGATGCTTCAAACCCTGAAAATCCAACGCTTACTTTATACAACGAAGAGCCATTTATAGGCACTGCTATTTATGTGCGCGGTACGCTTAATGACTGGGGAGTAACCGATGAGCTAAGTTATAAAGGTAAAGGCATTTACACCTTTACTAAAACACTGAGTGCTGCAAGTTATGAATTTAAAGTAGCGTCAGAAGATTGGAGCACGGTTGATTATGGATCGGCTGAGGGTGATGCCAGTGTAATGGTTGGCACCGCTGAGCAGTTGTCGGTTGCGGGCGCGAATATGACCATCGACATTGCAGAAGAAGGTGAATACCAGTTTATATTTGACGCCAGTGATTTAAATAACGTATCGCTAAAAGTGCTCAACGCTGAAATGTTTGCACAAACAACGGTATTTATTCGCGGCAGCTTAAATGACTGGAGTACTGATAACCCGCTTATGTACGAGGGTGATGCAATTTACTCTACATCAATAGATTTAGAAGCAGGTGACTACGAATTTAAAGTAGCGTCTGAAGATTGGAGTACCGTTGATTACGGTGGAGCAGGCGATACGCCGGTAGTGGCAATTGATGAACTAACACTACTTGAAGCCGTAGGTGCCAATATAGCACTAAATATTACCGAACAAGGTACTTACTCCTTCAAGGTAATAGGCCCAGATAGAGAGAATGTGAGCATACTTATCAACAAACAGTAGCGGTTATATTTTCCCAGACCTAAGCCGAGCATAGCCCTGTATGCTCGGCTTTTTTAATGCCTAATTAATACCTAACAAAAGGGGGGATTAAAAACGATAGTTAACCGACATCATAACAGTCGTGGTGTTATCGGTATCAATAATGGGTGAGTCTTCAATATCAGAATCGAGCTGCTTATAGTTAACCATGGCATTTACGTTCCAGTTTTTATTAATGTAATACATTAAAAATAAACCCGCATTGTAGTTAACCGTAGAACCAAGTTCGTAAGGCGCATAGGTGGTAGATTCGCCCAGTGCTACACCATAATAATAGTTAGATACATCACTGCTATTTAGCTCAACACCTACAGAAGGAACGAGCATTAGTTGTTTAGATAACTTAATAGGGTAACTGTAATTGGTTTTAAATTTAGCGCCATCGCCGTGGCCTATTACATCATGGGTAGCACTGGCGCTTATTTTACCAAAGCTTGCAGTGTAACTAACCTGCGTGCCAGCGTAGAGTGATAGCTTTCTATCGTCTAAGGCTTTTATGGCTGCAAGGTCTGAATCTGAGGTATCAAAGTTATCTCCTGGCTCTAAAACTAATGACCAGTTAAAACCTTGCTGCTCCACTAATTTATAATCAAGCGAAAAACCTTTAAAACTAAGCCTTTCGCCTTCGTAAGTAATGATAGGTAAAAATAGCGTTTCACTGTCGGTACCTGCATAAGGTGAGCTGGTAGAAATGACACCGCCCCCTAAAGAAAACTGCGACTCAGCTTGAGCAGTAATGCTGCCAAGTGCAAGTGTGCCAACTAATAACCGTAGTGAGTTTTGTATATAAGTGTTCATAGGAGCCTTGGTGTTAAGTAAAAAGTGAAAATTGTTTGCGATAAGTAAAGTGTGCCGCAACGCTATTAGGCTTTAGTGTAGCTATATTTTTGATTGGCGTTTGTAAGAGAGTGTATGAAAGTTTATCTGAATGTAAGTGGGTTAATACTCAGGCTTTTAATAAAGATAAAACCTGAGTATGGATACTTTAAGCGTGTTGATTTAATTTAAATTGTTTACGGCTATACATAAATAATAACGTGCCTGGAATATATAAAATAAGTGAAAGCGCTAATGTGTTTAGCCCCGCAGCATAAACAAGCCATAAACCATACACACTTGCGCCTAACCCCATTAGCTTAATGGGTACCGAGAGCTTTTGTGCAAAGGCGACTTTTACCATATAGGCGGCAACTAAAAAGTACGGCACCAATATCATAGACGTTGATACAAGCACTAAGGTGTTATAACTCTCGCCAGTAAATAAAATAAGCACTAAGCAAAGTTGCACTGTAAGGCTGGTTAAAGTTAATGACGCTATAGAGGTTCCGTTATGATTTTGCTTTTTAAAAACGTTAGGAAATGCGCCGTATTTAGCCGCGCTGTTAGGCACTTCGGCGGCGTAAATAATCCAACTTAAGTAAGAAGCCAGTACCGACACAATAAGCCCCGCACTTATAATAACTTTGCCTGTAGTGCCACTCATCATGGCCATAATGCCCGCCATTGAAGGGTTACTAAGTTGAGCAATAGTGCTTTGGTTCATTATCCCAAATGACAGCATGGTAATAGCAATATATAAAATAAGCGCTGCAACAACGCCTATCACCGTGGCTAGGCCAATATCTTTACGGTTTTTGGCACGAGCAGAGAGCACAGCAGCCCCTTCAATACCAGTAAATACCCATAAAGTAATAAGCATGGTATTTTTTACTTGATCAATAAAGTCTGTTTGCACACTCACATGGCTTTGATTTGCCTTAAATACGTTAGGGTCAAAATAAGCATAAGCAAAGCCGATAAATAGCAACAGCGGGATCACTTTAGCGATAGTGCCAAGCAGGTTAATGAAAGAGGCCTGTTTAATGCCTTTAACAATAATTAAATGCACAGCCCATAAAATAATAGATTCGCAAATAAACGCCATAAGGGTATTACCCTGGCCAAATAGGGTGAATGTTGGCGTATCTACAAATGCGCCTAAAGCAGCAAAAGCCACGACTAAATAACCCACCACCCCAATGGTGGCGCAAAGCCAATAGCCCCATGCAGATAAAAAGCCTGCTAGTTCGCCAAAGCCTTCTCTAGCATAAATATAAATGCCGCCGTCGAGCTCTGGCTTAGCGCGTGATAATTGTAAAAAACACCCTGCAAGCAATAAAATACCCACACCGGTGATAAGCCAACCTACTAAAACAGCATTTACACCAGCCACTTCGGCCATATTTTGTGGCAGACTAAATATCCCAGCCCCTACCATTGCACTAAATACCAGCGCGGTAAGTGCGACTAATCCAATTTTATTTTCTTTCATTTTACTACTTACATGTAAGCTAATAATTAGCGTTATAAAGAGGCAAAGTGCTGATTTAATGTTGCAATGTGTTCAGGGCCTATACCGCAGCAGCCACCAATTATGCTGGCACCTTGTTGTTGCCATTGCTTAGCCCATTGCAAGTAAGAGAGCGGGGTTAAGTCTTTGCGAACCTCATCTAACCCTTCGTTAGCTGTGGCTTCTTTAGTTTGTGGCGCAAATGCATTTGCGTAAGCACCCACTTGAACATGCTCTGCTCTTTGTGTTTTTAATTCCTTTTGGGTTAAAACTAAAGCTTGCTCTATTACCTCGGGCTGGCAGCAATTAAATAAAATGCCTTTTACATTTTCTTTTAGCATTGCAGTGACCGCATCTTGCACCGACTCGCCCGAGCGTAACGTGGTTTGCTCGTTGGGGTTTTCATCGTCAAGGGTAAAGGCAACCCACACAGGTTTTTGACTATCACTTACTTTACTGATTAGTGCTTTAATATCGAGCGCTTCTTGAATGAGGCTTTGGGTTTCTATTAACCACAGGTCGGCATAAGGTGATAGGCCTTCTATTAAAGGCGTAGCAATGCGTGTTAGTTGCTCTGCTTGGTATAAATCTGGGCGATATGAGCCAAACATAGGAGGTAAACTTGCCGCTATTTTTGTGCCTTTATTGTGTTGCTCGACCGCTTTTTTAGCCGCTAGTCCGGCGGTTTCAGCCAGTGATTTAGCAGATTGATTAAAGCGTTCTTCGCCAATATGAAAAGGCACTAATGCATAGCTATTTGTGGTAATAACAGTGGCACCACTTTGTATAAAGTTACTATGAGCCTGCGTTACTTTGTCAGGGGCTTCTATTACTGCCAATGCTGACCACTCAGGTTGCTGAAATGGCGCACCAATACGAGTGAGCTCTCTGCTCATGCCGCCATCGAGTAAAGTTAGAGTATGAGTTGTCATTATGTTCCCTTTGTATGAGATAATTTCACTTTGGATGTTTAGACGTCTATAAAGCTGTTGCCAGAATATAAAGCACACAATTAGGTTAAACAACCCTATAAATTAAAATAATGGGCGTATTAACTAAGCGTTATCATTGCTTAACAACCTCGTTAAATTGCATTGAAGTAATTGATCACGTAACTTAAACAAGCAGTGTATTTTACTAGCAGTAAAGCGCCGTGTTTAAGTAGATTAAGGATAAACCAATGAGCAACTCTATTTTAAAAAGTGCCAGCTTTGATCCCAAAGTGAAGCAATACTGGATGACCATGGCATGCTTTTTTAGTGCCGTTGCACTAGTGACCATTCCACTTATACCTTTGGTGTTATTTGTTGTATGGCTGGTGGCAGGTAAAATTTTGGCCGCTATGTCGGCGCAATTACTCACGCAAAAGCTGGTTGTTAAACGCGGCATTTTATTTAAAGAAGAAAAATCTATACCGCTTGAAAAAATAACCGATGTTGGGCTGAACCAAGGGCCGCTTATGCGCTTTTTTGGCTTATATCGGTTAAGCTTTGAAACTGCAGGGCAGTCGGGTCATGGTGCATTGGTGTCATTACTTGGTGTTGAAAATGCCAGTGAGTTTAGAGAAGCCATACTTGAGCAAAAAGATGTATTGGCAAACCAAGGTAAAGCGTCGCAGCAGGCAACAGAGCAAAGTGAGAAAGAGCTACTGAGATCACTTACTTATAGTGTTAAAAATATTGAGCAGATGCTACTTGTTTTACTTGATGAAAGGCAGCAAAAGTAGCCTGTTTTAAAATTGTAAAGCTTATAAGGATATTTTTATGAATACGGAAATAGAAAATATATTTAATAATTATCCTGAGATAGCAAAAAGTAAGCTTATAAAATTACGAGAGTTAATTTATACCGTAGCACAAGAGCAAAACTTAGGAGCTGTTGAAGAGTCTTTAAAGTGGGGAGAGCCAAGTTATAACACAATAAATGGCAGCCCCATTCGCGTAGGCTTTAAGGGCTCCTCGTGTTATTTGTTTTTTCATTGCCAATCAAAGCTAGTAAGCACATTTAGAGAGTTGTATTCCCACACTCTCACTTTCGAAGGTAACCGGGCAATTGTATTAAATAGTGAAAAGCCATTACCAGAATACCCAGTTAAAGAGTGTATTAAATTAGCACTGACTTATCACAAAGTTAAACGCCTACCTTTACTAGGCGCATCATTATAAGTATTCAGTTGATGTTTAAAACACACTACATATTTGGTTTGCGTCACAGGTAATAACGGTTACGTTTTCATAACCCACACGCGTTAACGCTTCTGCTCCCAACGTTGCGCGCGCACCACTTGCGCAGTGCACGTAAATAGGGCGAGCTGCGTCTTTTTCTATTTCCATCAGTTTCATCTCGAGTAACCCACGCGGAATATTTATAGCGCCGGCAGCCGATTTTGTCGCGTGCTCTGCAGGTTCTCGCACATCAATAAGTAAACCTTTATTTTGTTCAAGCTCGAGTTTTGCTTGCGCTGCGTCAATACGGCGTTGGTTAGGTGTGATAATTTTTAGTAAGTCAGGGATTGATGTAAGCATTAGTTTGTAAATCCTCTTTTTCTTAAAAAAGACATTAATGAGTGCTACTTGGTATAAGTAGGTGAATTGAGTTAATACTTATAAATAACGTTAAAAACTGAAAGTTACTTTATATAAAGTAACTTAATAGTGCGGATACTGCTACAGCACTTCCGCCGATTAATAAAACGGCATCGTTAATTTTGTGATTACCTTAATATTAGTAAAGTCTAATGTTAATTATATTAGAACCTACTAATGTAAAAGTCTATACTTAAAAAGGTATCAAAAAGAGAAATAATAAAAATGAATATTGAACAACTAGCTGTCAACGCAGAGCAAGCCGAACAGTTTTTAAAATTAATGGCTAACAAAAATCGCTTAATGATTTTATGTAGTTTATTACAAGGTGAGCAAAGTGTAGGTGAGCTAAATAAAAATGTACCTTTAGCACAGTCAGCGTTATCTCAGCATTTAGCAAGTTTACGCAAGGCAGATATGGTTGCTACTCGCAGAGAAGGGCACACTATTTATTACTCATTGACCGATCCAAAAGTTGAGTCGATCATTGCTTTGCTATATGAGTGGTTTTGCCGACAAGAAAATACTAAATAAACGTAGCTATTTCATCGAGTGATTTTTTATCCAGTGCATGAGCAGGTATTGTTGCATCATCACTTGGGTAGCCTGTAATAAGTAGCATGTATGGGCGTTCGTTATCTTTATCGCGATTACATATGTCGGTTAAAAAACTCATTGGCTTTGGAGTATGAGTAAGGGTTGCCAAACCACTGCGGTGCAAAGCTTGAATTAAAAAGCCGGTAGCTAAGCCAACAGACTCATGCACATAATAATTCGTATTTTTATCATCGCTGCTTACGCCGCCCTTTTTTTGACTAAATACAGCTATAAGCCAAGGTGCATGCTCTAAATAAGGTTTATTGGCGTCGGTACCTAACGGTTTTAGCGCATCTAACCATTCTTCACCTGCTCTGCCTTCGTAAAAAGAACGCTCTAATTTTTCTGCGGCTTCTCTTATTTGTTTTTTTACATCGCTACTGTTTATAGCCACAAAATGCCAAGGCTGATGATTCGCTCCACTTGGTGCTGTGCCAGCTGCTTTTATACATGCTTCAATAATATTTTTTGGTACTGGGCGATCGCTAAAGCTGCGAATGCTATGGCGGCGTTGGCTGGTTTGTAAAAACTCGTTAGCACGATTTAGCATTTCTTCATGTGGATATTCTATAAAGTCATTTAACGGCTGGCTTTGGTGATCTTGCATGGCTTTTCGTTTCTTATAAAAAGTATATGTGGTTTTTATACCTAGTGAATACAGTGCAGGCAAGTGTTATGAGTTTAAATTATGTTTATTTGTTGTTACAAATTTAACCAGAAAGTAACTTATGTTCCTATTTTCCTTGTGGTATAAAACATTATAAAAATAATTACTCATATTCAAGGAAGTAAAAATGCTATCAATAACAGGGTTATCTAAAACCTACGATAATGGCGTACATGCACTACAAGGTGTTGATTTATCTATCGGCAAAGGGATGTTTGGATTACTTGGGCCAAATGGCGCAGGTAAATCATCGCTAATGCGTACCATTGCAACACTGCAGTCGGCTGATTCGGGTTCAATCACTTTTGATGGTATTGATGTTTTTAAAGACCCACAGGCTCTGCGCCAACGTTTGGGTTATCTACCGCAAGATTTTGGTGTGTACCCGCGTGTTAGTGCTTACGACTTACTGGACCATATGGCTGTTTTAAAGGGAATTCATAATAAAGCAGAGCGTAAAGAGTCGGTTGAAGGATTACTTGCACATACTAATTTATATCAACATCGCTCAAAAGCGGTAAGTGGCTTTTCGGGCGGTATGCGCCAGCGTTTTGGTATTGCACAAGCCTTACTAGGCGACCCCGACTTACTTATCGTTGATGAACCTACCGCAGGGCTAGATCCTGAAGAGCGAAATCGCTTTCATAACTTGTTAGTAAGCTTAGGCGAGCAAAAAGTCGTTATATTATCGACCCACATTGTTGAAGATGTAGCAGAGCTTTGCCCAAACATGGCGGTGCTGGCAGGCGGTAAAATACTATTAGAGGGCAATCCAATTGCCCTTACCGATAAACTCCAAGGCCAAATTTGGCGCAAAGCCATGAGCCAAGAAGAAGCGCTAGAGCTTGAACCGCAGCTGCCTGTTATTTCAAAACGCTTATTTGCTGGGCAAACCATATTACATGTATTAGCCAATGAAGCCCCTGAAGGTTTTGAGCTCAGCAGTGCAAACCTAGAAGATGTGTATTTTTCTACGTTGCTTAATCATCGTAACAGCCAAGTAGCATAAGGGGGCGCTATGTTTTTTAATATGCTAGCGTTTGAGCTGCGCTATTTTATGCGTCAGCCTTCGTTTTATGTGACCTCATTAATATTCTTTTTTATGGCGTTTTTTATAAGCTCCAGTAGTAAGTTTCCGTTAGGTGGGGCTAATGTTCATATGAACTCGCCTTATACCATTATGGTTTTAACGGTTACCTTTTGTACGCTTGCTATGTTTTTAGTGGTTAACTTTGTTGCAAGCTCAGCGATTCGCAACAGCGAGACCAAAATGGATGAGCTGGTGTTTAGTAAGCCCGTTAACCCGCTTGCTTATCAATCAGGGCGTTTTTTTGGTTCTTACTTAGTTGTACTTATTGTGTTTTTAAGCGTGCCACTAGGCGTATTTTTGGGATCTCAATTTGGCTTGTTGGTTGGCTGGCTCGATAGCGAGCTAGTAGGCCCCAATAAGTTTATATATTACGCAGCGCCTTTTTTATATTTAGCAGTGCCAAGCTTATTGGTCCTCAGTGCTATTTTTAATAGTGTGGCGGTCTATTTTAAAACCATGATGGCGGTATATGTAACGGCCGTGGTGGTTTATATAACCTACCAATTGGCGAGTATCTATTTTGACGATTTAGCGTTTAGAAATATTGTTGTTTACGCAGACCCATTTGGCACAGGGTCGTTAATTGACTTAACCCGTTACTGGACTGTAAGTGATAAAAATACTGAAGTGTTAACGCTTTCGGGCGATTTTTTAATTAACCGTATTTTATGGGTAGCAATAAGTTTAGCGATGTTTTTTGGCCTCGGAAAGTTAGGTAATCGCGTAGTCACTAAAAAACAGAAAAAGCAATTTGCTGTCTCAACGTTTGTAAAAAACAAACAAGCAGCACTTATTAGCAGCGCTAAAAATTACAAGTCAAAAGGGGTAAATACGAAATCGCAATTAGTAATGCGCAGCTTATTTGAACTTAAGCAAGTTATATTAAGTGCCCCTTTTATGATTTTAGCGGGTGTCAGTATTACTATGTTACTCGCACCACTTTTTGCACCTATTGGCGCATATGGCACAACGGATTGGCCGCTCACACAAAACATGGTGGGCATTATTCAAAACTCCTCCGCTTTGTTTATGTTTATCATTATTGCTTATTACAGCGCAGAGCTGGTTTGGCGAGAACGCCAAAGTGGTATGGGTGATATTGTTGACAGTTTCCCAGTGCATAACAGTGTGTTTTGGGTATCTAAAATTATTGCGTTAATCACTGCAGTTTGTGGCCTTTATTTAGTAGGCATGATGTTTACCATTGCAGTGCAGCTATTTAAGGGGCAATTTAACCTAGAGCTTGGTCAGTACTTATTTAGGTTGGGTTACCTTACATTACTGCCTTTAATTATGATGGCTATATTGGCGTTCTTTTTACAAATAATTAGCCCTAATAAATACATAGGTATGGGTTTATTTATTCTGTATTACATTGCTCAAATGGTAATGGGTGCTTACGGGTTTGAGCATCATATGTATCATTTTTCTCAAAGCAGTAGCGTACCGTATTCTGATATAAATGGTTATGGACATTTTTTACAAGGCGCGCATTGGTATACCCTATATTGGGGGGCATTGAGTGTGTTTTTAGCTATTGTAGGGTTTGCTTTATGGCATCGCGGCCCGTCGCAATCATTGCGTACTCGTTTATCTTTAGTGCGTTACAACATGTCTTTAAAAGGCCAGATTGCAGCCGTTATAAGTTTATTGGTATTTGTGGGCGCGGGTTATAACATTTATTACAACACCCGTGTAATCAACGAGTTTGTAACAAGTGATGATAACGAAGCGCTACAAGTAAGGTATGAGCAAGGGTTTTCACAATACAAAGACTTGCCACTGCCTATAATAACTGATGTTGACTTACACATTGATATTTATCCTAAAAAGCGTGCTTTAAATGCCGTGGCTAAAATTAAGTTTACCAATACCGCAAACGAGCCAATAACCCGTGTGTTAATCAACGAGCCTAGCCAATCTAAAAGCTGGGATGTAAAAATGGCGGGCGGAAAAATAGTAGAGCGTTTAACCGATTTTGGCATGGTATGGTTTGAGTTTGAACAACCGCTAATGCCCAATGAAGTACGAGAAGGCGAGCTCTCAGTTTCTCGTGAACACGACGGTTTTGTTGATAGGAGATCTGATACTCAACTCGTGCACAACGGTACATTTGTAAATAATGGAGAATTATTGCCAAATTTTGGTTATCAAAAGTATTTTCAAATTGCCGATAAGTATGAGCGCCGCAAGCACGATTTACCTGAACTTGAACGCGCACATAAACTAGAAGACAGCCGCTATTATACGCAAAATGAGTTTGGGCCTGCTAATGGCTTTATAAACTATAAGGCAACGGTAAGCACCGATGAGTCACAATTTGCTATTACACCAGGTTACTTAAAAAGTGAGAGTGTAAAAGACGGGCGCCGTACTTTTGTTTATGAAATGGATGCTCCAATTATAAACTTTTACTCTGTGCTTTCGGCAGAGCTTGAAAGTAAAAAGGTTGAGCATAACGGTGTAAATATTGAGGTGTACTACCACAAAGATCATGCATGGAATGTTGACCGCATGATTGAGTCAGTTCAAGACTCAATAGATTACTACACACAAGCCTTTGGCCCGTATCAGCATAGACAGCTTCGTATTATTGAATTTCCTAAGTATCGCTCGTTTGCGCAAAGTTTTGCCAATACGGTACCTTACTCAGAAAGTATGGGCTTTATTACAGACCTAAGAGATGAGAGTAAAGTTGACCTACCTTACTATGTAACCGCACATGAAGTTGCGCACCAATGGTGGGGGCATCAAGTATCGGGGGCTAATGTAGAGGGCAGTGCTGTTATTTCTGAAACACTTTCCCAGTACAGTGCGCTTATGGTGCTAAAAAAACGCTTTGGCGCCGAGAAACTTCGTAAATTCTTAAAGTACGAGTTAGATAAATACTTAATGGGCCGTACTGGCGAAGCCTTTGAAGAAATGCCACTATATAAAACGCAGGCTCAACAATACCTTCATTACAATAAAGGCTCAGTTGCGATGATGGCGATTTATGATCGTTTAGGTGAAGTACGCTTAAATGCAGCACTTAAAGCGTTTTTGAATGAGTTTAAATATCAATCAACGCCATATCCAACCACAATTGATTTACTTAGTTATTTAAAGCGAGATGCAACACAAGCTGAACAACGTTTTATTGATGATCAGTTTAAATATATAACGCTTTATGAGCTTGAAATGAAAGAAGTGTCGGTTACTGATGATGTTGATGGCGAAGGTTTTTATACAGTAACACTGAGCGTTGAAGCAACTAAGCAGCATGCCGATGGACAAGGTGAAGAAACTGAGCAGCCGCTCGATGAGCTAATTGATATTGCATTATTTAGCGACGACCCTGAAAACTTACTCGCTGAAGACTTTGTTATTTACTCGCAAAAGCATCAAATAGTATCTGGTACCAATACTATTGAGCTAAAAGTAAAAGAAAAACCATTATTTGCAGGGGTTGATCCTTACATTAAGCTGGTCGATAAAGACAGTAAAAACAACTTAGCTAAGTTTTAAAGTCTATTTATTTACTAAACACTTAAACTGACTACTTTAAAGGCCGCATTTATGCGGCCTTTATGTGTAATAAACTGTATAAAACTTCATAGCGTTTCTACATATTCCCCACAGCTTTTTACGCTAATATTTTATGTTCTCTTATAAAGTTACCTTACTGGTATTTAGTTTATAAGGAAGAGTATGAAACCATTAATTATAGGGGCGATAGCATTAAGCCTCAGTGCTTGTTCTGCGGTAACCATTCAGCCACAGGCAACAGCAAAAATAACGAGCCAAGCTAATTACGAAGATAGCCGCCCAATTTATTTATGGGGATTAGTGGGTGAGCAGCGGGTAGACGTAAAACAAATATGTTCAAATACACCGGTTATTCAAATGCAGTCACAACAAACGTTTAGTGATGGAGCGCTGAGTTTAATTACGCTTGGAATATACTCGCCCCATACCATTAAAGTGTGGTGCCAAGAGCAAGTACTAGGGGAGACATTATGAGCATCAAGCTATTTGCAGCCGGTTGCACACTGATTATTTTAACGGGGTGTACAAATATTTACTTTGATAACGGTATGCAGAGCAAAGTAAGCAATAAAACGCTAAAAAGCTCACAGTGGCATCATAATTTTGCACTTGCGTTGTACGAGGGATCAGAGCCGTTAGATTTAACAAAACATTGCCCACAAGGGGAGTGGCAAAGCGTTCATACGTATAAATCGTTTACTAATGGTTTAGCTGAGGTGGTTGTGAATCAAATTGGCCCAGCTTGGTACCCTAAAACAGTAGAAGTACAATGTAATAAGGTACCATTTAAAGCTAAATAATTATTTAAAATAGTTATTCGTAACGCAGTGCATCTATAGGGTTTAGTCTTGCTGCTTTAATAGCAGGGGCTAAACCAAATATAATCCCAATCATTGATGTAAATCCGAACGATAGTATTACAGCCCATACTGGTATATATGCATCAGGCATACTTGGGACTAAAAACGAAATAAGCCCTGCGGCGCCATATCCTATAATGAGTCCTATTAAACCACCAAAAAGTGAAAGCACAACGGCTTCAACTAAAAACTGCAACATAATAAAACCAGGTGTTGCGCCTAGTGCTTTTAATGTACCAATAACACGTGTGCGTTCAGTTACCGACACTAGCATTATGTTCATAACACCAATACCGCCAACAAGTAAGCTAATGCCAACAATACCAGCAGTAATAGCTGTAGCACTGCTGGTAAATTTATCTATTTGGGCACGAGATTTTTCAGCGGTTTCAAATTCAAAGTCGTTTTCATCTTTCTCTTTTAGTTTATGCAGTTGGCGCAATACACGAGTTATTTTTGCAAGCACTTGTTCTTCGTTAGTACCTTCATTTAACCTAAACATAATTTGCACATTAGTTTGTGTACTTCCGCCTTCTAAAGCACTCATGGTACTAATTGGAATATTAATGTAATCGTCTTGGTCAAAACCAAATAAGCTACCTTGTTTTTCAGCAACGCCAATAATTCTAAACCATTCACCACCTAGCTTTATATATTCACCTACTGGGTTTTCAGGAAGGTTTAGCTTTTCTATGATTGAAGGGCCGATAAATGCGACCCTTCTTCGTTTATCATCGTCCTCAGCACGAATAAAACGACCAAGTTCAGGATAAGTACGATACGCTTTTTGATAGTCTTGCTCGGTACCGATAACACGCGATGAATGGCTTTTATTTCCATACTCAGCTCCCCCCGAAAAGCGCCAGGTAAACATTAGGGCAGTTAGCGTTTCAGCTTCTTTTATACGCGACTTTAAAGCTAAAAAATCGTCGTAGGTAAGCTTGGCATTTTTACCAACCATTTCGAGTTCAATACTGGTGTAAGGCTTTATTGTTGTTACATCTGGCGACATATCAGCAAGTTGATCGTTTATTTGCTTTGTAAAACCCTGCATTACTGCAACGACAGTAACTACGGCGGCAACACCAATAATAATACCCAAACAGGTCAGTGCGCTGCGCATTGCATTAGCTTTAATAGCTGAAAAAGCGGCCTTAGTGCCTTCCATTATCGCAAGAGCTGATTTAAACATGCTGCTTGATTCCTTCATCTTTAGTTACATCACTTACCACTTTACCGTCCACTAAACGAATCACGCGTTGGCAATGATCGGCAATTTCTTGCTCATGTGTTACTAAAATAATAGTGTGACCTTCGTTATGCAGCTCATCAAACAAATCCATAATTTCGCGGGTCGTTTTACTATCAAGATTACCTGTGGGTTCATCTCCTAATAATATATGTGGTTTTGTGACTAAAGCGCGGGCAATAGCAACTCGTTGACGTTGCCCGCCCGATAGCTGGCTAGATAAATGATTAACTTTATCACCGAGACCTACCCGCTTTAGTGCTTCTAGAGCTTGTTGCTTGCGCTGTTTGCTAGGGATAAAGCGATATACTAAAGGCTGCATTACATTTTCTAGTGCGGTTGCACGTGGTATTAAGTTAAAGCTTTGAAATATAAACCCGACACTTTCATTACGCTGATGAGCAAGCTCTGTCTCGGTCATACTTTTTACTAGTTTATCTTTTAAGTAGTATTCGCCACTGCTGGGTGTATCTAAACAGCCTAATAAGTTCATCAAGGTCGACTTGCCTGAACCAGAAGGTCCTATAATCGCCACGTATTCGTTTTGCATTATATGTACGTTTACATCATCAAGTGCCTTAAATACCTCTGAGCCCATTTTGTATTGTTTATTAATATGCTCTAGCTTGATTACCGCAAACATTAGGCTTCTTCCTTGTCTGCATCTGATTTAAGTTTTACCACATCACCTTCAGTCAGAAGACTTACTGGGCGCGCAGGGCCAATAACTATTTTGTCGCCCTCATTTAAGCCGTCAGTAATGGCTTGCTCTATATCAGATGATATTCCAACAGTTACGGCAATTTTGCTAACGGTGTTATCACTATTTAGTCGCCATACAAATGTTTTATCGTCTTCTTTTTGGATTGCTTCTATTGGAAGTTTTAAACCGTTTTCGGCAATGCTTGTTGCGATCTCTGCTCTACAACTCATTCCTGCATATAGCTGGCGCTCAGTAGTGTCGAGTAATACTTTTACTTTAAACGATAAACCTTGAGAGCCGGCTTGGTTTTTAGCTGAAGTACCAATATTGATTACTGTGCCACTAAATGGTTTATTAGGGTATGCAGCCGCATAAATATTCGCTTTTTGGTTAAGCTTAATACTCGCAATGTCGGTTTCATCCACACGTAGCTCGGCTAAAATAGCACTTGGGTCGGCTACTAGCATTAAATCAGAGCCAATAATATTAGTAGTACCGGCTATAACGGTTTCACCTTCTTTAATATTTACAGATGCAAGCAAGCCGCTCATTGGAGCTCTAAAAACACTTTTACTTAAGCGATCTTGCGCAATTTGTAGTGACGCTTGTGCTTGGTTGTACGACTCTATTCGTGATTCAATATCGATTTTAGCTAGATCGCGTGCGCTTTCAATATTCTCGTAGCTCTCTTGATTACCTAAACCGACATCATATAAGTCTTTTTGTCTTTTAAGTTGGCGCTCTAGGTTAGCAAGGCGTGTTTTATTGTGTTTAATTTCAATTTCTGTGGCGCGAAGGATTGCTTTACTACGGGAAACTTCTGATTCAAAAGCAGTTGTATCAAGGCGCATTAACATATCGCCTTGTTTAACTCCTTGGCCTTCTTGAACAAATATTTTATCTACTCGGCCTGTCACTTCAGAGCGTAATTGCACTTGTGTATTAAAAACTAAATTACCTGAAGCCATTATTGAGTCAGCAATGTCGCCAAGCTCTACTTGAGCAATATTTACTTCGGCTTGTTTTTCATCGCCAGAAATTTGCTTTGACACAATTAGGGCTATAAATGCGCCTACAGCGAGTGTGATGATTATTGCTTTTTTCATTTTATCTATCCGTGAATTAAGTAATGTGGAGCTAGTATCTACCTCCACTTAAGAGTTAACTTGCTGCAATGATTGCCCAAATACCAAAAATAATAATTGAAGGAAGAGCAGAGAATAGGAGTGCTTTGTTAGTTGAAAAATTAGTCCAGCATTTTAAGCCGATCATTCCCAGCGCAATGCTCCAAAAGCTAAATAAGTTTATTGATTCTAATAAGCTATAAAAAGGATGGCCAATTTCAAGTCCTATTATTAATTGGTTAATAGATGCGTAGCTATATACGGCTTGTTGAGATATTTGATCTGTACTTGCACTTAGTACAAGAGCAATTGTTCCTAGGCTTGAAATAACAACTGGCATCATTGTCCAGGTAGCGAATCCATACCAAGCTCCGTAGCTATGTTCTGATTCAGGATCTTGTTTAGCCACAAGCATATAATAAAGTGCCATTAATGCATTCATGATAGCCAGCGCAATTACGCCGCCAAACAAACCAAACCATATTTGGCCTTCTGCATTTTGCTCTATACTTTGGCGAATCATTTTTTGCTCGCCAATCGTCGCATCAATAGTTGATGCTGCTACTTGCTCATTAATCAAAAACTGCATATCAACAGTGGAATAAAAAATATAAATACTCGCCATTGAAACTAAAGACATGACTATAAAAGCAAGCCATGACCAACCTTTGGCGTGTTCAACACCATTGAAAGCTTTACTAGGACTTATATAAATATCGAGTAGGGCGCTAAACGCGTTAGGTGATTTCATTATTATTCCTTTATACCTATTTTATGGCTAGGCAGTTATAAATGCCCAGTGACTAGGTAATAGAATAAAGGAAAATGTATGTATTGTTTTCATTCAATTGTAACGGTTTGTTAACAGATGTAAGGGGTCTTGTTCAAAAACAAGAAAAGGGCCAAAAGGCCCTTCGTGTCGCAGCAAGTAACACATTCTTTCTTATAAATTAAAGTCTACAGAATAAGCAACGTAAGCTTTAATATCTGAGTCATCCATATCTGTATCAGATAAACCAAAAGTGAACCCATCTTTCGAAATTGATACACCGTAATCTAAGATATTATCATCGCCAATAAAGTCACCTGAGTAGTGGCCTAAGTGAAGTGCCATTTCAGTGCCGTTACTGCCAACAGCAAAACCGTAGTCAGCTGTCAGGTAAAGTGAATCACCAAAGTCTGTACCATCACCACTTGCAGCTGATGTTGCAAGTACTGAAGCACCAAATGTAAAGCCTTCAACACTGATGCTACCGTAAATTTCAGAGAAATCTGCGTCAGCTTCAGAAGCGGCATCTGGGTAAGCGTAATAAATATAGCCAACATCGTAGCTAACGCTTTCGTTAATGTCGCCACCAAAGCCTGCATATAAATCAAGCTCATAGGTCATTTCATCTGCCCACGATGCATTTGAAGCCCAAGTACCTGCATAAAAGCCCGATTCATTGGCGTAATCAATACCGCCTGAAATAGCTGCATCGCCCCCAGTTTGCTCTTGACCACGCCATAAGTAGTTTGATGTTGCCGCTGCGTTTGCTGTTACTTCAGCATGTACGGCTGTTGATGTTAAAGATGTTGCGCCCATTAATGCTATAGCACTTATGGCGATGGTTTTTTTTAGTTTTAGCATGTCCATTTCCCGTTATATGATTTTTGCTCGCCAAGGTTTTTATTATGTATTCGGAACCTTTAGGCTGACGGCTTTTTATTGTTTAACTAACGGGATAATTGCACTGTATGTGCCAGCTTCATTATTTTTTATTAAAAATTATTTTTATACATTAAAAACATGGGCTTGTATTTTATAGATTGAGATGAGAGATGGTATGTAGGAAGATGTTGCGCACACTGCTGGTGCATAAATTAACCTAGCCGCACCATAAAAGTACGGCTAAATTAGAAGTTTTTAGCCAAATATAGTGCGCATAAGGCTAATTGTTTCGTTTACACTACGACCTTTTTGAACTTCACTCACAATTGAATCGCGCTTACTGCGAATGTGCTCAGGAATATCGTCAGCAGCAAGTGCGCGGTCTACTAAAATTTCTGCAGACTCTTTACCTCTACGCTGAGTTTTACCTGTCGTAGTTGTAGTTCGTTTAGGCTTACTTAACAGTTTGATGTAGTTAGAGTTATCTGGTGTTTTAGCATCAGCATAGTGAAAGAAACATGGGATTAGTGCTTTAATAGCAACTAATTGTTCTTCTAACTCATTACTAGGTTTAGCCATTTTGTACCATGACATAGCTTGAATACCTTTTACAATATCTTGCCAGTAACGCTCAAAATCACTATTTTTTAGTTTAGAAACACCAAGGGCACCGCATAATGCATCTAATCGATTGTTTGTGATCGGAGTAAATATATCAGGGCGACGCATTGCAAGTAGTCGTGTTGCAGGCGCAAGTGTTGGTTTTTCATTATTGTCGGTGAATATTTTTGAATAAGCAGCAACAAATTGTTGATATTCGTATTGAGTAATGTCACCTTCAAGTGGAATATTTACTAGTGCATCGTCAAAGGCACCTGGTAAATCGCTAAGCATTTGATGAAAGCTCTTCGCACTTTTTGTTGATGCAAACCATTCAACGTCAAAGTTATATGTGCTTGGATCAAGTGATGCCATGTGCTTACCGCTAAACGCAAGTAAATCTTCAGGAATCATATCTTTAAGAGATTGTTCACGAATGCTCTTAATGTAGTCTACTAAGCGAAGCTGTTCATCAAGAGCAATAACGTCTTTGTGTTGTTCTACAAATACACTTACTACAGGCCACGGAGCAATACGTAAAGTTTTAACCTGTAAAAAGCTGATAGCTGAAATAAGCTGATCGTGTAGCTTCTTAAGTACTGGTAATTGCTGCGGCTCTAGTAAGTCGTAGTTCATACGATCTCTGCTTGCACTTAGCAATTCGTAACACCAAGGTAAAAAATCATCAGGGTGGTTTTCTACTTTCACGGCCATAAGGTTAAGGCTTAATTCTGAAGATTGCTTCAGAATGTTCTGATAGATTTGATTTTCTTGTTCGCCTAGCGTCATTTTTGACGGTGAAATTAGCAGTTTTTTCATGCCTTGTAGAATCTCCGGTTTAGATATATATTTTTTTGCTGGTCTATTTTAGCGCAATTACGCTAATAACAACAGCGCTGTCCTCCATACGTTGCAATTGAAATAGCTAAATCGGTGTTTTTGCTAATAGAATGAGACCAACGCTTTAACATGTATCAATCATTTTTATCTAGTACAAAGAGACTTTCAACTGAGGTATTAAAATGCTTTGCTATTTTTAGAGCAATTATTACCGAAGGGGTAAATCGTGCCGTTTCTACTGTACTAATAGTCTTACGTGAAACCGCAATTAGATCAGCCAAGTCTTGTTGAGAAAGGCCTGCTTCTTTGCGGTATTTTGCAATTTTATTTTGCACTTTTGCTCCTAATCTTTGCTTTGCCAAAGAATTGATACGCCGTATATTAAACTCATTACAGCAAGGTAAAATGTAGCCATCATGCTGTGAGATACTTCTAAAGCAAGAGTATCGGAGAGTAAGTACACGCCACCCATACTAAAAAGTAAGCCAAGCACGACATGTTTATAGGCAATAGTGTCGATGGTATTTAAATACTCATCTTTATATGTAAGGTGGTATTTCATTCTCCATGTAAACCCGCCTCTGATCACAAACATAAAGAATGAACCTAAAAAAGCAGCAGTTCCAAAAACAATAGTGGGGCTGATGTTTGATTAAGCATTGGGTAAACACTAATGATTAATAAAGTGACCCCCATGAATAATGAAAACCATGCATTTTGGCCCATAAATTTTTCTTCACTTTTAATATCGTAATTAGACATAGCTCATTTCTTTTTAAAATTTTTACAATATGTAACCTGTAGGTATCAATGTAACCTTAAGGTTTCATTGGGTCAATATTTATTTGTAACCTAAAGGTATCAAAGTGTTTCAGGGGCGATTCAGGATGGGAATGTAATATCTAATAAAAAGCTTTTTTATCAGAACGACAATGATTTTAAGGCTAACACTCGCTATGATAAGAACATTATTTGCACGTTTTAAAGGACGATCATGAAAACCTTACTTAAAATTGTAGGTGTAATACTTTTACTATGTATAGCACTAATTGTTGCCGCACCGTTTCTAATCCCTACTGATACTATTTTTAACAAAGTTTCAGAACAGGTAGAACAAACAACTGGGCGCACTCTTACTATTAAAGGTGATAAAACACTTAGCGTATTCCCTGCATTAAAGTTAGAACTTAACGACGTGCATTTTGCAAATATGGAATCAGGTTCGCGCGCCGATATGGCGAGTATGAAACAGCTTGCTGTACACATACCTTGGTTTTCATTATTTGGTGGTGAGTTTAAATTAGATAAGTTTGTTATAAACGAACCAAATATTCTATTAGAAACCGACAAAAATGGTAAAGCCAATTGGCAGTTGTTTGATGCAGTTGCAGAGCAACCAAAAGAGCAGAGCCAATCAGGTGAAGCGATAAAGCTTCCAGATAACTTTGATATTGAGTTAGGTGAGGTTGCTATTTATGGCGGCACATTTACTTATCTAGATGGTCAAACAGGTGCCAAACAACAAATTAGCGATTTAGAACTCGCTATTTTACTTCCTTCACTTCGTAAAACATTAGAAGTAAAAGGGGGTATTACTTATATGCAAGAGCGTTTTGATCTTGATATAAAATTAGATACTCCTGCTAAAGCAATTGAAGGTGCTACTTTTAATGTTAAACAAACCTTAGATTCTCGTTTAGTTGATTTAACGTTCGAAGGGAGCATAGCTAAGCAAGGCCAAGATATTAAAGGTCAGTTAGTACTAAGCGGTGAGTCTGTTAAAAGTATTGCGAAATGGCAAGGTGTAGAGCTAGACGCTAAAGACAATGCATTTAACGGATTTAGTGTAAACGGTAAAATGCACCTACTAGGTGAGAAATTTAATCTAGAAGATTTAGTTGCGACGTTAGACGCATTAGAAATAAAAGGTAAGAGCGAGCTTAACCTAGGTAAGCGTTTAGCAGTAAATGCTGATATTGATTTAGGTATGCTTGACTTAAACCCGTATCTACCTGAAGCAGTGGCCAAACAAGAAGAGCCAGAAGAGCAAGAAGATAAACCTGCAGAGCCAATAGTATGGGATGACACTAAAATTGATTTAAGTGCATTAAATTCACTAGATGCAAATGTAGTGATTCGTTCAAGTGGATTAAAAGCCAATGATATTAAATTAGGCGCAAATCAATTTACTGTTGCTTTAAAAAATAGCGTTGCAAAACTAAGCCTAGATAGCTTTTCTGCTTATGAAGGGTCAGGTAAAGGCGTTATCAATGTAAACGCACAGCAAGTACCTTATAAAATATCAACTAACTTTGACTTAGCTGGAATAGATGCACAGCCTTTATTAACGGATGCGGCAGGTTTTGACAAGCTAATGGGTAAGGGGTCTTTAAATTGGAACCTAAACACAACTGGCCAAAGTCAAAAGTCGTTTATTGGTGCGCTTAATGGAAAGCTTGGATTTGAGTTTGCTGATGGAGCTGTAAAAGGTGCAAATATAGCTGAGATGGTTCGTAAAGGTAAGGAACTCATTTCAGGTAACTTTGGTGCTGCATCTGAAGGGCTTGATACCGGATTTGAAGAATCTGAGCAAACAGATTTTTCAGCATTAACTGGAAGTTTTAACTTTACTAATGGCGTTGGCAAAAATACCGACCTATCACTTATCAGCCCACTTATTAGAATATCAGGTGAAGGCGACGTTGATTTACCGCAAACAACGGTCAACTATCGTTTGGTTACAGGTATAGTTGGATCTATCGAAGGTCAGGGAACTACCGATGACAGCACTGGCTTTAAAATACCACTACGTATAAAAGGGCCTTTCCACGATGTAGGTATAAAGCTAGATGTTGGTGATGCGCTCAAAGATGAAGCTAAGCAGAAGGTCGATGAGGCAAAAGAAAAAGCCAAAGACAAAGCAAAAGATAAAATTAAAGATAAATTAAAAGGTTTATTTGGTTAATTTATTACACTTTAAACAAACAAGGCACATTACAGGTGCCTTGTTTGTTTTGTAACCACCTGTAAAATAGCTACATAGCCGTAATTACTCAGCTTTAATTTCCCATCACTCCAAATTAATTAAAAAATAACCTATCGCTACCCCCTCAATGCTGGTACAATTGCCCGCCCTTAAGAGACAACTCGTTTGTTTTTGAGTGGGATTTAATCGAAATGTCTTGATTTTAAACAAATTTAAGACACGTTGTAATTACTACACCGGAGGTCATTAACATGATCCAAATGCAAACTCAGCTGGAAGTTGCTGATAACAGCGGCGCTCGCAAAGTGCAGTGTATAAAAGTCCTTGGTGGTTCTCACCGTCGCTACGCAGCGATTGGCGACATCATTAAAGTTTCTGTAAAAGAAGCTATTCCTCGCGGTAAAGTGAAGAAAGGTGATGTTAAAAACGCGGTAGTTGTGCGTACCAGAAAAGGTGTTCGCCGTCCAGATGGTTCTCTGATCCGTTTTGACAGCAACGCTGCTGTTATCTTAAATGATAACTTACAGCCAATTGGTACACGTATTTTCGGCCCTGTGACTCGCGAACTTCGTAATGATAAGTTCATGAAAATCGTTTCACTAGCCCCAGAAGTACTGTAAGGAGCCAATCATGGCAGCAAAAATACGTCGTGATGACGAAGTAATCGTACTAGCAGGTAAAGACAAAGGTAAGCGCGGAAAAGTGCTTTCAGTTGTTACTGAATCTGGTCGAATCTTTGTCGAAGGCATAAACTTGATCAAGAAACACCAAAAGCCGGTTCCACAATTGAACCAAGCTGGCGGCATTGTTGAGAAAGAAGCATCTATGGATGCATCAAACGTTGCGATCTTCAACTCGGAAACGAGTAAAGCTGATCGTGTAGGTTTCAAGATTGAAGATGGTAAGAAATTACGTATCTTTAAATCTACTGGTAAAACTATCTAATAGTTGGAGTAGAATGATGGCGAAACTGCATGAAGTATATAAAGACAAAGTAGTTGCTGAACTTCAAGAGAAGTTTGGTTTCAGCTCTGTCATGCAAGTCCCTCAGATCGAAAAGATCACATTGAATATGGGCGTGGGCGAAGCCCTAGCTGACAAGAAGATTTTAGATAACGCAGTAGCGGATCTAGCAGCAATCTCTGGTCAGAAACCTTTAATCACTAAAGCACGCAAATCTGTTGCTGGCTTTAAAGTGCGTGAAGGCTACCCGATTGGTTGTAAAGTAACCCTACGCGGCGAGCGTATGTGGGACTTTTTTGAGCGTTTGGTATCAATCGCTATCCCACGTATTCGTGACTTCCGTGGCGTAAGTGCAAAGTCTTTTGATGGACGTGGCAACTACAGCATGGGCGTACGTGAACAAATCATCTTCCCAGAAATCGATTACGATAAAGTAGACCGTGTACGCGGTATGGATATTACTATCACTACTTCTGCGAAATCTGATGAGGAAGGCCGTGCGTTGTTAGAAGCGTTTAACTTCCCATTTAAGAAATAAGGGTAGGGTTATGGCAAAGAATTCTATGAAAGCGCGCGAAGCAAAGCGCACAAAACTAGTTGCTCAGTACGCTGAAAAGCGCGCTGCACTAAAAGCTATCATCAGTGATGTTAACACATCTGAAGATGATCGTTGGGACGCGGTACTTAAGCTACAAGCTTTACCACGTGATTCTAGCCCTGCACGTCAACGTAATCGTTGTAACATTACGGGCCGCCCACATGGTTTCCTTCGCAAATTCGGCATGAGCCGTATTAAAGTTCGCGAAGCAGCTATGCGCGGTGAAATTCCTGGCCTTAAAAAGGCTAGCTGGTAATAGAATCATGGGAGTAAGACTATGAGCTTGCAAGATCCTATCGCGGATTTGTTCACACGAATTCGTAACGGTCAATCAGCGAAGAAAGTATCTGTAACGATGCCAACTTCAAAGCTGAAAGTAGCATTAGCTAAAGTACTAAAAGACGAAGGTTATATCGTAGATTTCGCTGTTAACGGCGAAACTAAACCTGAGCTTTCTATCGAGTTGAAGTACTTCGAAGGCAAAGCTGTAATTGAAAATATCCAGCGTGTAAGTCGCCCTGGTTTACGTATCTATAAGAAACGTGACCAATTACCTAAGGTAATGGGTGGTCTTGGTATCGCTATCGTATCAACTTCTAAAGGCCTAATGACAGACCGCGCAGCACGTAGTGCTGGTGTTGGTGGTGAAATCATTGGTTTTGTAGCTTAATCGGAGGGGAACTATGTCTCGCATAGCAAAGGCACCAATTACTGTTCCTGCCGGTGTAGAAGTTACATTAAAAGGCCAGGAAATCACAGTTAAAGGCAAAAACGGTGAACTTACTCGTACAATCAACAACGCTGTTGAAGTACAAGTAAATGACAACGTTATTACTACTTTACCTCGTGATGGCGTAGCTAATGCATGGGCTCAAGCAGGTACTGCTCGCGCTCTAATCAACAACATGGTTGTTGGTACGCATGAAGGTTACGAGAAGAAACTTCAGTTAGTAGGCGTGGGTTACCGTGCTGCAGCGAAGGGTAAAACATTAGATTTAACTCTTGGCTTCTCACACCCAGTTAATTTCGCAGTTCCTGAAGGAATTACGATTGAAACTCCAAGCCAAACAGAAGTTCTAGTTAAGGGCGTAGACAAGCAGTTAGTTGGTCAAACAGCTGCTAACATTCGTGCATACCGTAAACCTGAGCCTTATAAAGGTAAGGGTGTTCGTTATTCAGATGAGAATGTACGCCGTAAAGAGGCTAAGAAGAAGTAAGGTAAGACGATGGATAAAAAAACAGCTCGTCTACGTCGTGCTAAACGCACTCGTAGAAATTATATTGAACAAGGCACAACGCGTCTTGTTATCCACCGCACGCCACGTCACATATACGCTCAAGTTGTAAATGCTGAGGGTAATGTACTGGCTGCTGCTTCTACTGTTGAAAAGGCTATTAGCGAAACAGTTAAAGGCACCGGTAACGTTGAAGCTGCGCAAGCAGTTGGCAAAGCGGTTGCTGAACGTGCGGCTGACAAAGGCATCGAAAAGATTGCTTTTGATCGCAGTGGCTTTAAATATCACGGCCGTGTGAAGGCGCTAGCTGATGCTGCGCGTGAAGCCGGTTTGCAATTCTAGGAGTAGACTATGGCTAACGTAGAAGCAAAGCAACAACAGCCTGATCTAGCTGAAAAGCTAATCGCGGTGAACCGTGTGTCTAAAGTAGTTAAAGGTGGTCGTATCTTTAGCTTTACTGCACTAACTGTAGTTGGTGACGGCGCAGGTAAAGTAGGTTTTGGTTATGGTAAAGCACGTGAAGTTCCAGCTGCTATTCAAAAAGCAATGGAAAAAGCACGTCGCAACATGATCAATGTAGACCTAAATGGCAATACATTACAGCATCCTGTTAAGGGACGTCATGCTGGCTCACTAGTGTTCATGAAACCAGCCTCTGAAGGTACTGGTATCATCGCAGGTGGTGCTATGCGTGCAGTACTAGAAGTGACTGGTGTTCAGAACGTACTTTCTAAATGTTACGGTTCTACTAACCCAATCAACGTAGTACGTGCAACGATTTCGGCTCTTGAGAATATGAATTCTCCACAGTCAATCGCTGCAAAACGTGGCCTTCGCGTAGACGAAATACTGGGGTAACCATGGCAAATCAAACTGTAAAAGTAACACAAGTAAAAAGCTCTATCGGTCGTTTACCGAAACATAAAGCTACATTACGCGGTCTTGGTTTACGTCGTATCAACCACACTGTTGAGTTAGAAGACACAGCATGTGTACGTGGTATGATAAACAAGGTTTCTTACATGGTTAAGGTAGAGGGTTAATTCGATGCATTTGAATACACTTTCACCTGCTGCAGGTTCAAAAACTGCTCCAAAACGTGTTGGTCGTGGTATCGGTTCTGGTCTAGGTAAGACTGGTGGTCGTGGTCACAAAGGTCAAAAATCACGTTCTGGCGGCAAAGTACGCGTTGGTTTTGAAGGCGGTCAAATGCCTATGCAACGTCGTCTACCTAAATTTGGTTTTACTTCTCGCAAATCTTTAGTATCTGCAGAAATAAACCTTTTTGAAATCGCTAAAGTTGAAGGCGATGTGGTAGACCTAAGCGCGTTACAAGCAGCTGGTCTAGTTAAAAAGAACGTTCTTTTCGTTAAAGTTGTTAAATCTGGCGAAGTTTCACGCGCTGTTACCGTTAAAGGCCTTAAAGCCTCTAAAGGTGCTCGCGAAGCTATTGAAGCTGCCGGAGGCAAGGTAGAAGACTAAGGAAGTACTAATGGCTAAACCAGGTCAAGATACAAAAAGTGCACAAGGTGGACTTTCGGAATTGAAGCGCCGATTACTCTTCGTATTGGGTGCTATCATAATTTACCGTCTAGGTTCATTTGTGCCGATCCCTGGGATTGACGCCGCTGTACTTGCCGATTTCTTCGAGCAACAAAAGGGCACCATTGTTGAAATGTTCAACATGTTCAGTGGTGGTGCACTTGAGCGAGCTTCAGTGTTAGCACTGGGTATTATGCCGTATATCTCGGCTTCGATTATTACGCAACTATTAACGCATATGTATCCTCCGTTTATAGAGCTTAAGAAAGAAGGTGAGCAAGGGCGTAAAAAAATTAGCCAGTACACACGCTATGGCACGCTTGTGCTAGCTACTATTCAATCAATCGGTATTGCTACTAGCTTACCGGGCATGATGGAGGGGTTAGTTGTTAACCCTGGTATGGGTTTCTATTTCACCGCTGTGGTGAGTTTAGTTACTGGTACTATGTTCCTTATGTGGTTGGGTGAACAAATAACAGAGCGCGGTATCGGTAACGGTATCTCTGTTCTAATATTTGTTGGTATTGTAGCTAACTTGCCGTCTGCTATTGGTTCGACAGTCGAAATGGCGCGCCAAGGTGATTTGAATGTTTTTGTACTGTTGATGGTTGCGGTAATCGTATTCGCTGTTACTTATCTTGTAGTGTTTTTCGAACGTGGACAACGTCGTATTGTTGTTAACTACGCTAAACGCCAACAAGGTCGTCAAGTATTTGCTGCCCAAAGCACGCATTTACCACTAAAAGTAAATATGGCGGGTGTTATTCCACCAATCTTCGCTAGCAGTATAATTCTGTTCCCTGGTACAATTGCTAGCTGGTTCGGCCAAGGTGAAGGTCCAGTCGCTGATGTATTACAAGCTGTTGCTACTACGTTGACTCCAGGTCAACCGTTGTACTCGCTTGTTTTAGCTGCGGCCATTATCTTCTTCTGCTTTTTCTACACAGCGTTGGTTTTTAACCCGCGTGAAACAGCAGATAACCTTAAGAAATCTGGCGCATTTATCCCAGGTATTCGTCCAGGTGAGCAGACATCTAAATACATTGATAAAGTGATGACACGCCTGACATTGGCAGGTGCTTTGTATATAACCTTTATCTGTCTGGTGCCTGAATTCATGACGATGGCGTGGCAAACGCCATTCTACTTCGGCGGTACATCAGTTTTGATTATCGTTGTAGTAATCATGGACTTTATGGCACAAGTACAGACTCACCTGATGTCTCATCAGTATGATTCTGTGCTGAAAAAAGCGAACCTTAAAGGCTACGGTCGATAAGGTCAGTTTACGGAGTTGAGCAATGAAAGTACGTGCTTCCGTTAAGAAAATATGCCGTAACTGTAAAGTTATTAAACGTGCTGGTGTAGTACGCGTAATTTGCAGTGAGCCTAAGCATAAGCAAAGGCAAGGCTAAGTAAACAGTCGTGCAGGCTGAGTTTTCTCGGCCTGTGTTTTTAGTAGTGATTTGGTCTTCGTTTGAGTATCCTTACGGGCTTTTCAAACTTTTGATTACCAAATTCGAATATAGGAGATGTGTTAGTGGCCCGTATTGCTGGCATTAACGTCCCTGATCATAAACATGCAGTTATTGGTTTAACAGCTATTTATGGCATAGGTAAGACTCGCTCTAAGGCTATCTTAGAAGCGACTGGTATCGCCGAAACCACAAAAATCGGTGAACTTTCAGACGAAATTCTTGACGTACTGCGTGATGCAGTTGGCAAGTACACTGTTGAAGGTGATCTTCGTCGTGAAGTTACTTTAAATATCAAGCGCCTAATGGACCTTGGTTGTTATCGTGGCCTACGTCACCGTCGCTCTTTACCACTACGTGGTCAAAGAACTAAGACTAACGCGCGCACCCGTAAGGGTCCTCGTAAGCCTATTAAGCGATAAGGGGATAGTATTATGGCTAAGACACCAATTCGTCGTAAAAAGGTTAAAAAACAAGTTGCTGATGGTATGGCTCATGTTCATGCGTCTTTCAACAACACTATTGTAACGATTACCGACCGTCAAGGTAATGCACTATCATGGGCTACTGCCGGTGGTTCAGGTTTCCGTGGTTCACGTAAATCTACACCATTTGCTGCTCAGGTTGCTGCAGAGCGTGCAGGTACTGCTGCTCAAGAATACGGTTTAAAAAATCTAGAAGTTTTCATTAAAGGTCCAGGTCCAGGTCGTGAATCTGCTGTACGTGCTTTGAATGCTGCTGGTTACCGTATTACCAACATTACTGACGTGACGCCAATACCACATAATGGTTGTCGTCCACCGAAGAAACGTCGCGTTTAACAATAGGTTAGGAGAAATAACATGGCAAGATATTTGGGCCCTAAGCTCAAGCTGAGTCGTCGTGAAGGTACTGACCTGTTCCTTAAGAGCGGCGTAAGAGCTATCGACTCTAAGTGTAAACTTGAGACTGCACCTGGTCAGCACGGCGCTCGTAAAGGTCGCTTATCTGATTACGGTTTACAATTACGTGAAAAGCAAAAAGTACGTCGTATCTACGGTGTATTAGAAAAGCAATTCCGTAACTACTACAAAGAAGCTGCTCGCCTTAAAGGCAACACAGGTGAAAACTTGTTACAGCTTTTAGAGCAACGTTTAGACAATGTTGTATATCGCATGGGTTTTGCTAGCACACGTGCAGAAGCACGTCAGTTAGTAAGCCATAAAGCGATTTTAGTTAATGGTCGTGTTGTGAACATTCCTTCATACGTAATTACTCCAGAAGATACTGTTGTAATCCGTGAGAAGTCTAAGACGCAAGCACGTATCATCGCTGCTCTAGAGTTGGCTGAGCAACGTGAAAAGCCGACTTGGGTTGAAGTTGACGGTAAGAAATTGGAAGGCAGCTTTAAGCGTCTACCTGAGCGTTCAGACCTGTCTGCGGACATTAATGAACAACTAATCGTCGAACTTTACTCTAAGTAAAGTTAAGAGTTAAGAGAGGATAAAATGCAGGGTTCTGTTACAGAATTTCTAAAACCAAGGTTAGTCGACATCGACGCTATCAACCCAACGCGTTCTAAAATAGTTTTAGAACCATTAGAGCGTGGCTTTGGCCATACTCTGGGTAATGCTTTACGCCGTATATTACTTTCATCTATGCCTGGATGTGCAGTAACTGAAGTTGAAATCGACGGTGTATTACATGAGTACAGCGCGAAAGAAGGCGTTCAAGAAGACATCATTGAAATACTATTAAACCTTAAAGGTTTAGCAGTAACGTTAGAAGGCAAAGATGAAGTTTTTCTGACCCTGACTAAATCTGGTGTAGGCCCTGTTACTGCGGCTGATATTCAGCACGATGGCGATGTAACAATTGCTAATCCAGATCACGTTATTTGTAATTTAACTACAAATAACAGCGAGATCAGCATGCGTATTCGTGTTGAACGTGGTCGTGGTTATGTGCCGGCATCTAGTCGTTTATCCTCTGATGACGATGAGCGTCCAATTGGTAGATTGTTGCTTGATGCATCATTTAGCCCAGTTGAACGTATTGCGTACTCGGTTGAATCAGCTCGAGTTGAGCAACGTACAGATTTAGACAAGTTAATCATTGATATGGAAACAAACGGCACTTTAGATCCAGAAGAAGCGATCCGCCGTGCGTCTACTATCTTAGCTGAGCAATTAGATGCATTCGTAGATTTACGTGATGTAACTGAGCCAGAAGAGAAAGAAGAGAAGCCAGAATTCGATCCTATTCTACTTCGTCCAGTTGATGATCTTGAATTAACAGTACGCTCAGCAAATTGTTTGAAAGCCGAGCAAATTCAATATATCGGTGATTTAGTTCAGCGCACTGAAGTTGAGCTTCTTAAAACGCCTAATTTAGGTAAGAAGTCTCTAACTGAAATTAAAGACGTGCTAGCTTCACGTGGACTTTCTCTAGGCATGCGCCTAGAAAATTGGCCACCTGCAAGCTTAGCTGAATAATCTAAATCACTATATTAGTTTAGTTAGAAGGATAGGGTCATGCGCCATCGTAAGAGTGGTCGTCAATTAAACCGTAACAGTAGCCATCGTAAAGCGATGTTTAGCAATATGGCAGGTTCTTTGGTGAAACATGAAATCATCAAAACTACTTTGCCAAAAGCGAAAGAGTTACGTCGTGTAATTGAACCTTTAATCACACTGGCTAAGACTGACAGTGTAGCAAATCGCCGTTTAGCGTTTGCTCGCACGCGTGATAATGAAGTTGTTGGTAAATTATTCAGTGAAATCGGTCCACGTAACGCGGATCGTCCAGGTGGTTACACTCGTATTCTTAAGTGTGGCTTCCGTACTGGTGATAATGCACCAATGGCTTATATTGAACTAGTTGGTCGCCCAGCGACTAGCGAAGCAGTTCAAGAAGACGCACAGTCTGCAGAGTAAGTCTTAAAGAAACCTAAAAGCCGAGCTTATGCTCGGCTTTTTCTTGCCTAAAATTTGTCAAACTATATGAACCAGTAATTACCTTCTATTATGTGCATTGACTCATAGATTCTGAATCGATAGGTTGTTTTTACAGTTATTTTAATAGCTCTGCCTAGTTACCCTTTACTTACCATTGATCCAAAATAGCCTATCTGGTTTTAGTTAAATATCATTTTCACTTTATATAGTGATTTACAGTTATTAATAATAGCACTTCGAATTTAACTGCCATTAAGCAATCCCTAACGAAGTTTTTATTGATTAGAGCTGATCAGAAGATATATGGGGTCGTTCTCTTATCTATATACCGGTACTAAGAACCTCATAGTAAAGCTAACCATTGGGGCCTTAGTAAACTCACTTCTCAAATAAAAATATAGCCCAATGAATTTAAATCTCAGCTTTTGACTATTTCAAATGATTTTAGTAACACGACTCTTAACTTATTGGTTGGCTTTTTCAGCATTGATGATCCAAATATGTCTCTACTGATCACTAGTTACCATAACTTTGACTTTAAATAGCTCTATAAACCTCTCAATACAGGTGGTTTAGTTGTGTTTTTGAGCGTTTAGCTCAAATACTCAGCGAACAACACATTATTTCAAGTTTTCTTCAAAAAAGGGTTGATCTGTTTTCGGATCTCCCTATAATGCGACCCCACTGAGACGGGAAACAGCAACGCATAGCGAGGCACGAACAACTCAGGGTGTTAAGTAA
>NZ_JACJFB010000017.1:0-88157 GCF_014164325.1 Pseudoalteromonas sp. SG43-4
AAACGAAACAGCGCCGATGATAGTGTAGCATTTGCTATGTGAAAGTAGGACATTACCAGGCTTCAAATTGTAGAGAGCCCGACTAGAAATAGTCGGGCTTTTTTACGTCTGCAGAAAAGTAAAATACGCGCAATTAACACACACTCACATCAACACCTATCACGTAGGCCGGGCGAGCGTAGCGACTCCCGACGTTAAAATCACAACAAAACTTCTCAGTATTTCAGTCGGCCAATACAGTAGCATTTGCTATGTGACTCTCCACCGCTGTGGGCACCACGACATTTCCAAGCTTCAAATTCTAGAAAGCCCGAATCTAACGATTCGGGCTTTTTTACGTCTGCAGAAAAGTGAAATGCGCACAATTAACACACTTTCACATCAACACCTATCACGTAGGTCGGGCGAGCATAGCGACTCCCGCCGTTAAAATCACAACAAAACCCCTCAATATCTCAGTCGGCCAATACAGTAGCATTTGCTACGTGACTCTCCACCGCTGTAGGTATCGTGACATTACGGAGGCTTCACATTGTAGAAAGCCGGGATTTAACGATTCGGGCTTTTTTACGTCTGCAAAAAAGTAAAGTTTGGGTGGGTTTTTCATATATCGGATTATAATTAAATCAATTACACTTTATCAAACACCCACATTAAACACTCAATCCTAGTGAACGACATGAATTAAGAATCTGTTTTATCTCCTACTTAGTTGATAAGTATCTATATAAGTATAATTAAGCTCTATCTCAGTAATATTCAAGAGGGGTGAGGTGCTTTTCCATGTAAATAGTATTACCTAGATGCTTAATGTTTTTATAGAACACATATATTGTTCCAACATGTAATTCATTGACTATAATGATTAATCCTAGTTATGACTTTGCTAGCTAAGCTTAGATAGCGGTAAAATGCGCTACTTAAAATAATTAAATAATTGATTATCCGAACAGGTGAGTTATTTCATCGTTAGCATAATTAATCTTCACTGTATTTTGCATAATTCAACAAAGGATTTAATTTTCTCTGATGCGATATAAAATATCTTGGTGCTTACTTTTTACCACTATGCTTACTCATTTTTCTGCTTTTTCTAATGAGTTTGAATTTTCTGGTTATGCTCGAGTTATTGGTGGCTACTTAGACGAAAAAAATGTCGAATATAAGGGATATGAAGACAGTCTTAAATTTTCTCCATCTAGTTTAATTGGATTCCAAGGCGAGTATCAGTTTGATGATAAGTGGTCTGCAACAGCTCAATTTTTGTTAAGAAGCAATAACACAACAGCTTCCGATAACTCAGGGTTAGAGTGGTTATATTTAACATATAGACCGACAGATAATATTCAAATAAAACTCGGAAAGTTACGCACACCTTTTTTTACCATGAGTGACTTTTCGGATGTTGGTTTTGCGTACCCATGGATCAATCCACCTCAACAAGTTTATGATACTTATTTATTTAAAACGTTTAATGGCATAGATGCTGTTTATAAATTTGGTGCAGAAAACTTTGATTTGAGCTTTGAAGGTTACTTTGGTGAAGAGTCGGGTGATATAGGGATTGGCGCCTTAAGAACGGGCTTTGAAGTTGATAATCTTTTAGGGTTCATTGGTAAGATTAATATTGAAAACTTAGAATTTAGAGTTTCCCGTTATAATGGGAATATCAAGCTTGATATTGATGAGATAAGACAGCTAGAAAATGTGCTTAATAGCCTTAATTTTACAAAAAGCGCCAGCTCGGTAAAAACAAAAGGTAGAGCACATGCAAATCAATTTGGCGTAATTTACGACAATTTAGATTATTTTTTTAGAGGTGAATGGGTCCGCATTAAAACTGATTTGGGGATAGTGCCTATAATTCAAAGCTATTATTTAACTGCCGGTGTTAATCATGCTCCTTTTACTTACCACTTAACATTTGCAGATAGCGACGTAGAAACTCGTTCTGCTGAAAATGAAATTCCGTTAGGTATTAATAGCGACTTAGATCAACTTGCATATGGGTACAATCGTATTTTTGATGAATCTACGCCTGATTCAATTAAGAGTTGGACGGTTGGTGTACGCTGGGATGTGCTGCCAAACCTTGCCTTAAAAGCTGAGTTTTCAACCCTAGAAGGTGACGATGTAAAAGACTCGTTTTTCGTTACTCCTGATGACTCTGATTTTGATAAAAAAACTAATCTTTATCTTATTGGTTTGGATTGGGTGTTTTAATGATATTTTTTAAACCTATTAATAACATTAAAAAAATAATGATGCTCTTTGTAGTCGCTAGTAGTCTATTTGGTTTTAGCATTTCAGTTTATGCAGAAAATACAAACCCCTCGAACGTCATTATTGTAGTAAATACCACAGATAAAAACTTATCTTTTAGTAAGCAACAAATTCGCCATATTTATATGGGCGGAGCTATGAGCAGACAATTTAAAGCAGTTAACCTATTTGTCGGCAATCCGCTTAGAATAAATTTTAACACTAGGATGGTAGGTCTTACTGAATCTAGAATACAAGCTTATTGGGCCCAAATGCGATTCACGGGGCGCAGCAAGCCCCCTGTCGAATTTGAGTCTACAGAAGAGGTTATAGAGTACTTACTAACCGTTGAAGACTCAGTAGCTTACCTTCCAGCAGGAATTACTATACCTAAAGAGCTCACCATAATTGCACTAAATTAAAAGTAAGCCGTTTGCTTAGTAAAAAATCAATTGCACTGAGTTATTTTGAAGTTATTGTTAGTTCTTTAAATAATATTTTCGCTCGTTCAATTGCGTGTGGTAGTTGTGCAATGCACACTGGTTTTGCAAAGTAATAGCCCTGCATTTCATCACTACCATTTGATACTAGGTAGTTAGCTTGGTCGGTTGTTTCAATTCCTTCGCTACATATTTTTAAACCAAGGCGTTGGCCTAAATCGAGTATTGCTTGTAATACTGCAGTGTCTTTTGCTGAGCTTGCATATTGATTTACAAACATTCGATCTATTTTTAATGTATCAATTTCAATTTTAGTAAGGTAACTCAATGAAGAGTAACCTGTGCCAAAGTCATCTAATGCAATTGAGCCTCCCATAACTTTAACTTGATTAAAAAATTGATTCGCGTTTTCAAAATTTTCTAAATAGCTTGATTCTGTTATTTCAAACTGAATATTTGAAATATCGACGCTATGTTCAAGTAGTTTACTTTTTACAGTATGAATGAAGTTATGATCTTTTAAGTCATGGCTTGAAAGATTCATTGAGACGAGTACATTATTCCCCATAAGTTGTTTTAGCATTTGCACATCTTTAAATACTTGTGTGATCACCCATTGGGTAATCGCTTTTATTTTACCTGCTTGTTCCGCTATAGGTATAAACTCACTAGGAGAAACAAAGCCTAGCTCTTTGCTTTGCCATCTTATTAAGGCTTCTAAGCCTTGAGCTTCGCCTGTATTCGACATTTTAAGCTGATAAAATAACTCAAATTCATTTTGCGCTATTGCGTGAGATATTAAGTTAGCGACTTGCGCTTTTCGTTTGTTATCTTCAAGCATTTTATGGTGGAATATTGTATATGCGCCTTTGCCTTTTTCTTTTGATGTGTACATTGCAATATCGGCATTACTGATAAATGTATTTATATCAAATTCAGCTTCTTTGGCACTTGCAATACCAATACTAATACCCGCTGGTACGTCCCACTCATTTATAGTGAATGGCTCTTTCATACCCTCAATGATACTTTCGGCAATATCTATAACAATAGATTGCTCAGTGATATTAGGTAGCATAATTAAAAACTCATCACCGCCTAGGCGTGCAATTATGTCGTTACTACGCAGATAACTTTTCACTTTTTTAGCCACAGCTTGTAAAAGCATATCTCCGGTTTCATGGCCTAGGGTGTCGTTAACGCCTTTAAAACTATCAACATCAAAGAACATAATCGCAACGTCTCGGTCGTTACTTTTACTACTAGCCAGCTCGAGTTTGAGTAGGTCCATAAAAAACATGCGATTAGGTAAACCTGTTAATATATCGTAGTTGGCGAGGCGCTCCATTGAATGCGTTTGTACTAAAAGTTGTGCGGTATGTTTATGATTGGTTTGAACTTGGGAGTCAATTGTTTGTAGTAATGCATTAATGTCGTTACCAAGTTGAGATACTTCATCATGACCAGTGACTTGGTATTGAAGCTTATAATTTGTTGATTTTTCAACTTTCTGTGTGAACTTCGAGAGCGCTAAAAGTGGGCTTAATAAACGCTGATATATCCAAAATGAAATAATAATGGTGAGTGCAATAATTAAAACAACAAATGGAGCTGCACTATAAAAAAGGCTAATTTTACTTTCATTCAGTGGCTTTTTAAAGTCTTGCACAATGAGCAAATATCCAATAGGAAACTGCTCCTCCCCAATTGCCTTTAAGGCCACTAGTCCTTCATTGGTTATTGTAACCGCATAAGGTAAATTTTTTGGTTGAATACTTATAAGTTCAGGCTTAAAGCTCTCAAGCTCTAAATAGTTAGGGTGGACATACGATTGGATTAATTGCCAGTCAGCGTCAAATACATTAACAAACTTAATGTGTTCATATCGATCAAAACCGAGCAATTCGGTGGTTATAGAGAACAAATCAACTTGCTCAGACATAACACGTAATAAGCTATCGGAAATATTTGAAGACATTGCATCTAAGTTTTGTTTAACAGATTGGCGATATAAATCTTCGTGTTCATTAATTGCGAGGAAAAAAACTAAATTTGCGCTAAATATAATTAAAACCGTTGTTATTATAATAAATTTATATCGAATACTATGAAGCATCAAATCTAACCCTTAACCATCATTTAATTATGTTTTAGTTATTATTGTGTAATCAGGCAATCCATAATTACAAAAAAGTTACTTACTACGCCCTTTGTAGCACTAAAAGCTTAACATTGAGAATGCTTTTAAATTCATATACTAAATATAGCTGTTTATTTAATTTTGTACTGACTTACTTTGTTGCAATTTCATTCTTGGTTTAATAAGTGACCTGTGTAAAACTACCTAAGTTAATTTAGTAAATCAGGTGACATGAATGTCGAATATTAAAGCTTGGAAACTTATAAGCCTGTTTTGTTTGTTCGCAGTGCTTATGGGTTGTCAATCTAAAGAAGAGCAGCTGCAACAAACAATTCAAGAGTCTATTAAAAAAGCAGATACAGAGCTGTCACAGCTTGGTACTGCGCTTGATAATGGGAATGTGCGCAATGCTGTATTACTTAAAGGATATGGCGAGCTCCTTAAAAAACAACAACCAGAGCTTACAAAAGTTGTTGATGTAATTACCCTTGATGCAACGCGCCAAGGTGCACTTTATAGTGGTTTAACACAGCGACTTAAAGATATTAAAGGAACTTACTTAATTCCTCCTTACGAAGATACGTTGCATAGCATTGATTTGTTGCGTGATGCGTCTAAACCTACGCTATTTTCTGATGCGTTAACCGATCCTATTAATATGCTAGCTGATATGTCCAAAGGCACTTTAGCGCGTGTAGGCGCAATTAGTAAGCAAGCTGAAGGTGAGGGTGTTGGTAACCAAATGGTAGGTAACCCTAACTATGGTAACTGGCAAACAAATAGTAATGGTATTAGCTTTTGGCAATGGTACGGCATGTACCGTATTTTAGGCGATGTATTTGACCGCGTTGAATATGGTAGTTGGAGCAAGCGCCGAAAGTATAGTTATTACAATGACTATGGCCGTTCGCGTTATTCAAGCCCTAAACAAATTAAAACCCAAAGCGCGCTAGAAACACGCACGCGCCAAACATACCAACGCCAAGGTAAGCAGTTTACAAGCCCTTATGCGAGTAAAAAAACAGGTGCATCCGGTTTAAGCCGTAGTAGTTATACGCCACCAAAAAGCCGCAGTAGTTATTCTCGTTCTAGCAGTTATAGCAATAGCTCAGGATCGGTGCGTGATAGCGGTAGCAGAACCTCTCGTGGCGTGAGCCGTGGTAAGTAAAAGAATAAAGTTGGAGTTAGAATAATATGTATGAATTTAATGGAATAACTATGTGGTCGCTACAAGCATTGGCGATTGATTTTGCAATTATTGTTTTATTATTTGTAAGCCTTAAATATATAAAAGGCTGGGTTTCAAACTTACACGCAAATGATGAAATAACAGAGCGTGATAACTTTGCTTTTGGTATTAGCTTTGCCGCTGGTTTAGTGGCACTGGCGATTGTATTAACAGGTGTAAGTAGTGGTGCTTTTGCTGCAACACTGCAACAAGAAGCACTGCAAATGTTAGCTTACGGCGCATTAGCAATTGTACTTATTAAGTTGGGTCACTTTTTTCAAGATAAAGTAGCGCTTCGTAAAGTAAGCCTGCACGACGAAATAGTTAAAGGTAACGTTACAGCTTCAATAATTGATTTTGGTCATGTTGTTAGCGTTGCAATAGTTATTCGCTCAGCACTTTTATGGGTGGCTACTGATGGCTGGCATGGCCTTCCAATTGTAATTGCTGCCTTTATTATAGGTAGTGTTGTATTACTACTTGTTAGCCAGTACCGAGTGCAGTTATTTAAGCGTACAAACAAAAGTGGCGACTGCCTACAACAAGCAATTGTTGATGGTAACTTAGCTGTGGGTATTCGTTACGCTGGATTTTTAATAGGTAGTGCATTAGCTATTACAGCTGCAACGGGTGTTGCGCCATACGCTGCTGATAACATTAATGCGAGTTTACTATACTGGGCTATTAGCGCTGTAGTGAGCCTTGTCGCATTTATTATTTTGCACTTAGTGACAATTAAAATAATTTTATCTGGTTGCGATATTTCAGATGAAGTTAATCGTCAAAAAAATGTAGGTGTAGCAGCTATTTCTGCAGCAGTATCATTTGCTGTAGGTATCACTATGGCAACCTTACTAGGCGCATAATCAGTGTCATCAACCAACACTCCCCCAAGTAAGTCTCGCTTACTTGGGCACGATATATTACTAATTACTGTTATGGCCGTGCTTGCTGGGTGCGGCCTTATTTATGAATACTTACTGTCTCATTATGCGGGCCGTGTACTTGGCTCAGTAGAAAGCGCTATTTACGCCATGATCGGTACTATGATTGTAGCAATGGGCTTAGGCGCTTTTTTAGCGCGCTGGTTTAAAGATGCATTTACCGCTTTTGCTTGGCTAGAAAGCATTATTGCTTTGGTTGGCATGGGCTGCATTTTAGCGATAGCGGGTGTAATAGCTGTAAGTTATTCTCTTCCTCATTTATTTTCGAGCATTTTTAACTTACCCCCAGACGTTGTACTTAATGGTTACGTATTTCAAAAGCTACAAGAGTGGTCACGTTTTCTACCTTATGTTTTTGGTTTAATACTGGGTTTATTTATTGGTATGGAAATACCGCTTATAGCGCGCATTCGTCAGCACGTTTATGGCCGTTTTTTAGAAAACAACGCAGGGACTATTTATGGTGCCGATTATATCGGTGCTGGTATTGGTGCAGCCATTTGGGTAAGTATCATGCTCTCAATGCCTATAATGCAAGCTGCAGCGTGGACGGCGTTATTTAATATCATCGCAGGACTCGCTTTTTTATGGCGTTACCATGCCCATGTGCGCTTTGCTAAGGCACTTTTAGTTTGCCATATAGTACTGTTGGCATTGTTTGGCTTTATTTTAGTATTTGGCAGTAGCTGGATGAACAATCTAAGTAATGTTTTATACAAAGATAAAGTAATTTATTCGCAAGCAACCAAATACCAGCACGTAGTTTTAACCGAAAGGTTAAGCAAAAACCAACCTCAGCCAATCACCGATTTATATTTAAATGGACGTTTGCAGTTCTCAAGTATTGATGAGCAAATATATCATTCAATGCTGGTTTACCCTGCAATGCTTGCCTCTAACAGACACGACCGTGTATTAATAATTGGTGGTGGTGACGGGCTTGCACTTAGAGATGTTTTAAAATGGCCTGTGAGTGAAGTAACGTTAATAGATTTAGACGCGCAGCTTCTCAATTTATTTGGTCATAAATACGGTGACTTTACCCCGCCAGAGCACATCAATAAGCGATTACTACAGCTAAACAATAAATCGATGCAAGACTCGCGAGCCAACATAATTGTGGGTGATGCATTTTTAGAAGTAGAAAAGCTACTTGATCAATCTAAGCAGTTCGACACTATCTTAATTGATTTACCGGACCCAAATCACCCTGATCTAAATAAAATGTACAGTGATTACTTTTATAATCATGTACGTCAGTTATTAGCACCCGATGGCGCAATGGCGGTTCAATCAACTTCACCTTACCACGCTAAAAAAGCGTTTTTAAGCATTGCTAAAACAGTTAAAGCCGCAGGGTTTGAGTATGTTGAGCAGTATCAGCAAAACATACCTTCGTTTGGGCAGTGGGGCTGGACTATAGCCACTAAAATGGGTCAGTCGGCTAGTGGCCGTATTAATGATGCGACGGCTATGCCTGTGCCATCAAGATGGATTAGTAAAGAATATTTATTGGCAAGTTTTGTATTTCCTAACCAATACTTTGAACAAGTTAAAAGTATTGAGGTCAATAGGTTAGGATCTGGTCAGCTTTATGATTACTACCGAACTGCATGGCAAATAGAAAGCGAATTGTATAAAAACTAACAAAACATGGTTGACATAATATGTCGACCATGAGAATCTTAACTCAGACATAATATGTCAAACGACAAAAGGCAGAGACATGGAATTAAATGAACTTTCAATAAAATTAGCTTCTTTTGAAACTGAAGGCGCTAACTTTGAGTCTTTCTTGATTGCCAACCCAGGCGAGCAAGATGTTTTACAAGTCATTGTTGATGGAAATGATGAACTTCCAATTTTTGTTACACAAACGCAAGAGCAGTTGTTATGTATTAGCTACTTGTTTGACGAAGATGAAGTTAAGAGTGAATTACGCAACGAGTTAAACGAAACATTACTACGTTTAAACGTGCCAATTCCACTGAGTGCATTTGCTAAAATCGATAACAAATACGCGATTTTTGGTGCACTGTCGGTAAATTCATCATTAGATGACGTTACCCACGAACTAGTGACTTTAGCCGATAACGCTATCGATGCACTAGAAGCCGTGACCTTGTATTTAAACGATTAATAGCCAGTTAGTGGAGTTAAGATTATGAGTATTTTAAAAAAATTATTTACAGCAGTACGTGGCGGCGCTCGTGAAGCAGGCGAAGCAATTGTAGACAAAAATGGCATCCGTATTTTTGAGCAAGAAATTGCAGACGCGCAAAATGCACTTCACCGCGCAAAAAAAAGCCTTACAGAAGTAATGGCTAAAGAAATGCAGACTAAGCGTAAAATTAGCGCTGTAGATGCATCAATCGCTGAACATGAAGCGTATGCAGGCCAAGCTCTTGAAAAGGGCAACGAAGCGTTAGCATTAGAAATTGCAGAAAAAATTGGTGACTTTGAAGCAGAAAAAGCCGAAAACGAGCAAGTATTATCTGGTTTTAGTAACCATATTGTTGCGCTTAAGCAGCAAGTTAAAGATGCTGAAAAATCAATTAAAGAGAATCAGCGCCAGCTTACAATGGTTAAAACCACTGAAAGCGTACAGCAAGCAACAATGGCTGTTAACAGCACGCTTAATACAAACAGCTCGTCTATGACATCGGCTCGTCAATCGCTTGAACGCATTAAACAGCGTCAACAAGATCGTAGCGACCAGCTAGGTGCTGCAAAGCAACTTGAGTCAGACGTAAATGGCGATGACTTAAAAGCAAAAATGGCTGAAGCAGGCATTGGCGACACAAGTCCAAAAAGTGCTGATATTTTAGCTCGCATCAAAGCGAAGCAAAATAGCTAACCATTACGTTTATACTTTAAAAAGGTAACCGAGTTTTGCTCAGTTACCTTTTTTGCTTAGAAGGCAGCCTTCCTATGTTTAATTTTTTCAAATCTAAAAAAGAGCCAGAGCGTCAGCTTAATCATCCGAGCGAGCTAAAAAAAGGCGACATGTTTAGCGTTATCGACTCATTTGCTTATCCGGCATGGTTAAAAGGTGAAACGCTACGTGTTACTGATATTCAGACTTACCAATATCAGCACAGCAGCGATACTGAATTTGTACTTGAGACAAATAGCGGCCAAGTTGTATTTTTACAAATTGAGCAAGATGACGGCGAAGAGTGGGCTAACTTTTCTATTAAAATTCAGCGCAACGAAGTTGAAGAGATATTTGGCCTTGATGAGTTTGCGCGTATTTTTGATGAAGAGTCGTTAACCCACATTACAGTGCAAAATACACCAGAGCGCTTTATGCAGTTTTTAGCTAAAAGTTATCAACAAAGCGAGTCGCCTTATGTGTGTTATTTCCATAATAAAGATTACCGCAACCAAACATTGCCTCGCTATGAGCAAGAAGGTGGTGAACCATGCGAAATGATTTGTTTAGCATCAGATAATGAAGGCTTTGGTTTAAATATCGAAATTTGGGATGGCGGCGAAACCGAAGTATCGCTAACGCTCATGCGTCCAATGTCTGATATTGTAGACTTGTTTCCCGGAGATGCTAAGTGAGTGATGCTAAAGACAAGTGGTTGCGTCAGGAACAAGCTGTACGTGCCACACAAATGGCATTTGATCTAAGCAGTGAAGTTCAAAAGCTGATAAAAAAGCAAGCTATTGACCAAGAGTTAACGCCGTCAGATATGATCCGTAAAATACTTGGCTTAGATGTAAAGTCTAAAAAAACGCGTCAACGTTTATCGTTTAATTTAAATGATGATGAGATTGCGCAACTAGCCAGTCGCTTTGATGTCCCAAGTGATGATAAGCGAGCCGTAAAACAACAAGTAGCTGACTTACTAATTGCTCACACTAAAAAAACTAAGTAGTTGCACTAGATTATTATGAATATTACTCTAATTGCTTATCTACTTATTTTTGCGTTGTTTGGTACTGCGGCGAGTTATTTTGTACGCTTTATTTATGCATATTGGGTGCTTAAAACAATGCCCATGAAGTACATTATAAAAGCGGGTATTTGCGTAGTGCTGGTTGTTGTAATTTCAGCGTTAATTCCGTATTTAGGTTAACGCTGAAATTAGCTTATACGCGACCGTTTTTATTTTATATCAAACGACTGGCATTGGTGATTAATACACAGCGATTGCACTTCAAGTACTGGTGAACAATCGGTTAAGCCTTGTGCTTTATTTTGTATTTTTTCTTGTTTTGTTATTTGTTGAGCAAGCTGTTCTGCTTCTTCTTGAGATGTGTTCAGCGTTGAATAAACAGCATACTTACTCGGTCCGCCGCATGCGCGGGCGCCCACTTCAAGTACTTTGCACTGAAAGCTTGCAGTGCAGCTGTTATTACTCACCATGTTATTCAGATCATAGTTTAAGTCAGATAAGTTTTTACTTTGCTCATTTGACGTCACAGTACTAGCACAACCACTTAGTAGTAAAATGCTGCTAGCAATGCTTAAAATTGATAGTTTAATTGCCGATGGTAAACAACTCATAACGTTATCCTTAAAATGCACTTACCGCTGAACCTTCAAGTTTAACACATTTATTTTCAACACACTGCGTGCTTGGCGTTGTTAAATGCTGACAAATGCTCATCATCCCTTTTTGTGAATTATAACTACTTTCAAGCTTAGTAATTTTGTCGCTAAGGGCTGCTACTTGTTTTTCAGACGCTGATTTTGTTGAATACACAACAAAGCTACTTGGCCCGCCACACGCGCGACTGCCTACTGCACTTATTCTGCATTGAGTGCTGGTATCACATTGCTTATCTGTAATTAGCGTATTTAATTCGGCTTTAGCTGTTTTTATATCGTCTATTGAAACGTTTTTTAAATCAGCTTTTGGTATTTTTTCAGCAACTAGGTTCTTTTTAGTATTTTCTTGTAATTGAGTGTTTTCTTTTAGCTTTTGTAGCTCTTGCTTTGGTGCTTCAGCTTCTGAGGTTATTGTTACTTGCTGCGTTTCAGTTGGCGTTTTATCTAAGCATGCAGTTAAACAAAGTGGTAAAAGTATGGCTAACAATGGGGTACGCATAACAAACCTTGATAGTGATGAAATATTCATCACTATCATACACGGTGCATTTTTTACGGCAATAAAAACTATATTATCAAGTAATTAAAGCCGTGAAAAATATCGTTTATTAAAGTCCACCCTGCGTTAGTTTGGTGGGATTAAGTAGCTTTTCGAGTTCATTGCGTGGTAAATCGGTTTCTTGTTCGGCTACATCAATAATAGGGCGGGCTTCCTTATAAGCCTGCTTTGCTATTTTTGCTGCTTTTTCATAACCGATCACCGGATTGAGCGCAGTCACTAAAATTGGATTTTTAGCGAGTGCTTTATCTATATTAGGCTTATTTACTTTAAAGCTGGCAATGGCTTTATCGCCCAATGCTTGTGCGCTATTGGCAAGTAATTCTATGCTTTGCAAAATATTATACGCAATGACTGGCAGCATAACGTTTAGCTCAAAATTACCCGCTTGGCCTGCTACTGTAATGGTCGCGTCGTTACCGATTACTTGTGCGCTTACCATGGCTGCGGCTTCTGGTATTACCGGATTTACCTTGCCAGGCATAATAGACGAGCCCGGTTGAAGTGCTTCTAGCTCTATTTCGCCTAAGCCCGCAAGTGGTCCTGAGTTCATCCAGCGTAGGTCGTTCGCTATTTTCATTTGTGCTACAGCGAGTACTTTTAATTGCCCCGAAAGCGCTACTATGGCGTCTTGTGAGCCGATGTTATAAAAAAAGTTACTACTAGGCGTAAATCTAATGCCTACATTGGCACTCAGGTTTTCTGCAAATTTGGCTGCAAACTTAGGATCTGCATTTATTCCTGTTCCAACAGCTGTACCGCCTTGTGCCAGTTCGCATACACGCTCTAAGCTATGTCTAATTCCTGCTGCGGCATGGTTAACTTGTGACTGCCATGCACTTAGTGTTTGATCAAATGTAACAGGCATTGCATCCATTAAATGCGTACGGCCCGTTTTAACTATATGACCTACTTCAGCTTTTTTCTTTTCTAGGCTTTGCGATAAGTTTTCAAGCGAAGGAAGTAATTCATACACTACATTTATTGCGCTACTGAGTGCGATAGCAGTAGGGACTACATCGTTAGAACTTTGCCCCATGTTTACATCATCATTAGGGTGAATGCTTTCACTGCCTAATCGGCTAGCAAGCGTTGCAATAACTTCGTTGGCATTCATATTTGAGCTTGTGCCCGAACCGGTTTGAAAAATATCAACGGGGAAATGCTCAACATGCTCGCCATCAATAATACTTTGACAAGCTTGCTCAATAGCATTTGCTTTGTCTTTACTTAAATGGCCAAGCTCGCAGTTACTTTGCGCAGCAGCTTGTTTTATATAAGCCAGTGCAGTGATAAATTGCTTTGGCATAGATAAGCCACTAATGGCAAAGTTATTAACTGCTCGTTGTGTTTGCGCCTGATAGAGCGCATCAGTAGGTACTTGTAGCTCGCCCATGCTGTCTGATTCTGTTCTAAAGTTGCTCATAAGTGTGCTCCTTAAAAAGGGTTGAATTCGTGACTAAGAATACGAGCTTCACGCTCAAGTATTAAAAATTGTGCAGTATTGTTATGCACCTTATAAAACCGTTTTAATGCTAATAATGGCTTGTATAGCTGCTCTAAACATTGTTTACGAATAGCATTATGTATAAGAGGGTCGCACATTTTGTTCATAATTTCATGGTGTGTGCGCCTAAGATAAAACTCTTGAAGCAAGGGATTATGTTGTTGCTCAAATTTTTTGGCGACGTTAAGGGCGGTTTCTATGTAATCGGCAACGAGCATGGGGGCATGCAGGCCAGGTCTTAAGCAATGACAAGAGAGTTCTTGATGGTAGCGATGCTGGGCATAATTTGAAGACATAAAAAAACCGACTCAAGTTAACGATAATAGTTATCATTACATTTAATCGGTTTCAGTGTAAACAGTTATTATAAAAATTATTTGCGTTACTAATTTGAGTATTAATTGTAGCCAAGAATAAATATCTGATCTGTTTCATGTTTGCTCATCGCCTGTTGATTATGTTTAGGGTGCGAAAGTAAATCGATTACTGTAGCTCTCATATCAACGGCGTAACTATGATCGTCGGTGGTTTTTTCGGTTATAGCAATGGCCGCGTCTACAGCGGTATAAGGGGGTATATGCATAATTTTATCCTTTGAAATTTAATATAAGTTAAACCCTTTAGTGGGTTAACAATATAAAAGCATATTACGTACCAACCATAATGAGCCAGCTCAACCATATGATAGTTATAGTATTTAAAAATTACCTTTTTTTCATCACGACAAAATAAGCTAAATTTGCTTTACTGTTGTGCATTAATCTACAATTTTGGTGCACAGTAATGACAAAGCCATTTTCACAAGCCTGTGAAAACAATAAAACCCCTATTTTAGAGCAATTAAAGGACGTATTAAAAAATACTAAAACAGTCCTCGAAGTCGGATCAGGAACCGGCCAACATAGTGTGTTTTTTGCAGAGCAATTACCGCATTTACAATGGCATACAAGTGATCGCGCTATAAACCACGAAGGGATTAATTTATGGCACCGCGAAGCTAATTTAACTAATTTACATGCACCACTTGAGCTTGATTTAAATAATGAATGGCCTGTAGATAAGGTTGACGCTATTTATACTGCAAACACATTTCATATTGTAAGTTGGCAATTAGTTGAACGTTTTTTTGACGGTGTTAAACGTCACTTAAATAGCGACGGTATGTTGTGTATTTACGGACCATTTAAGTACCAAGGTGAATTTACCAGCCCAAGTAATGATGACTTTAGTGCCTTTTTAACAGAGCGCGATCCGTTAAGTGGAATAAGAGATTTTGAAGCAGTTGAACAACTAGCTAAGCAAGCAGGGCTTACGCTTATTAGCGATACTGCCATGCCTGCAAATAATCAGTTACTCGTTTTTAAACGGCAGTAATGAGCTACATTGCTCTTTATATATATCAATATGGCCGCGTTCACGCTTTAAGTAGTCGCTTATTGCATTACTGAAATCGCCATCAACAATATGGTGAGCAGAGTAGGTAAGTACGGGTTCAAATCCGCGTGCTATTTTGTGCTCACCTTGTGCTCCCGAATGAAAGCAGCTGAGTTTATGCTTTATTGCAAACTCAATACCTTGGTAATAGCACAGCTCAAAGTGAAGCGAATCTACTTCTTCACTTGCTCCCCAGTAGCGCCCATAAAGTGTATTCTCACCTACTAAACTAAGTGTTGCAGCAATCACGTTGTCGTCTTTTTTGGCCAGCATAATAACGAGGTTATTAGCCATTAATGCATGTAAAAGCGTAAAAAACTCCATATTTAAATAGCCCAAATGACCAGATCGCTTTAAGTAGGTACGCTGATAAAACTCACAAAACAATTGCATTATCTCGGGCGTAATTTGCGTTCCTTGCAGCCATTCAATATCAATATTTTGTTGCGCTATTTTAGCTCGCTCTTTTTTAAGTGACTTACGTTTTCGTGAGTTAAGTATTTGCAAAAAATCGTCAAAGGTTTCAAAACCTTTATTAAACCACTGAAATTGCACACCCACTCTTAGCATGGCATGTTGCTCAGTTAATGATGTTGCTTGGGCTTGGTCGCAAAAATTAACATGCCACCCCGACCACCTTTGCTCAGCACTGTGTATATTAAGTTGCTCTGTAATGTACTGATACACCGCATTTGGATTCGCGTGCTCGATAGCAATACGCTTGCCTTCAATAGGGCTAAAGGGAATGCCAGATAGCCACTTGGGATAATATTCTAAACCGTGTTTTTCGTATGCCTCAGCCCATGCCCAGTCAAATACGTACTCGCCGTATGAATGACTTTTTAAATACCCAGGTGCAAGCGCAATGAGCGTATCATCTTCAAAAATAGCGAGGTGATGGGGCTGCCAACCGCTTTTTTGTGTTACGCATTGGCTTTGTTCAAGGGCATATAAAAAAGCATGTTGAGTAAATGGTTCATCACCAAATAAACGTTGCCACTGCGCCTGATCAATCTCATTAATACTGCTAAACCATTGGTGCGAAAACGTTCCCATGACTACTTACCTTGTAGTTGTTCTAAGCTGTTCTACGTTTTTAATAAACGTACTAATTTGCTTTTTAAGATCGGTAAAATGAGGATTATAAGTTAAGCGTTGTAAAGCCGGATAGTGTTTTAAGTTGGCGCTTGTACGCTCTCCTAGTTGTGGATTTTTTGTTGTTTTACATGTTTTGTACAGGGACTCGTCGTTAATAAAGCTGCCACAATTACGATAGGTTGCGTTAATCCCATAATGTGGATTTTGCGGTGAGTTAACAATAGCAATATGCGACATACCATGAACTTTTTTACACTGAGGCGATGTGCATTGCGGGTTATTTACTGTGTAGTCACTAGCAAAGTCTGGCGGTAAAATATCAGTGTTTCCATAAAGTACTAAAGTATCGAGCGGCTTATATTTTACTGAATTATCTTTGTGTAACGCACTTAATAATTTTAGCGTGGCACGCGTATCTATCGTGGTATCAATATCGCTAAGTACACTAAAAATAGGTAATTTAAGTGCAGAGCGTTTGTTTAAGCTACTTACGCTTGCAAGTGACATTGCATCGTACGACGCGGCAGCTGCATTTAAAGGAAATGATTCATACTTAGCAAAGTCTACATCGGCGTCTTTATCTATCCAATTAACAAAGGGTATGTCATCAATCCACTTTGCTATCCAGCCGTACTTATTATGTGGCTCGGAGCCTGGCGAATAAAGCATAAGCGCTTTAATTTTGGGTGAAACAGTGTGCTTGGTTGCGTAATCAATAAGTAACGCTGCACCGGTAGAGTAACCTGCGAGTATCACCTCATCAAAGTCTTGCACCGAGCGTTTAATACCGTATTTTATTGCCTGTTGCCATTGGCTAACCTCTACATTGAGTAATGCACTTGCGGCGCTTCCATGTCCTGGTAATAAAATAGTACGCACAGTATAGCCTTGTTGATAATACACTTGTGCTAAATCGTGATACGTAAAGGGTGAGTCAGTTAGCCCGTGAATTAGTAGTGCAACTTTATTGCTGTTTGGATGCGTAAGCTCAAAAGGGGCAATAATATCTGCAATAGTAGGGTCAGGTTTTCGCGTACCTTGTGTTACTAATTGCTGGTACGTTTGTGTAATAACAGGGCATGGCATATCTGCACGTGGATTGGTTTTATTTATATGTTTATATGCAAAATCTAAGTAATCGTTAAATGGTAAAAGTGCGTGGTAATTAAAGCGCTGGTGGTTGTGCTCTTTTTCAAAGCGTAATAAGCCTTGTTGCTTACTTTTTGTTATAAATTTAAAGTCGCTCGCCTGCGAGATACAGTTTTGAGCGACAGCAATATGCGAAAAAACACTTAAAACAAAACCAAAAGCGACTCTTAAAACTATTCTTAAAACTATTCTTAAAATTAAACCACTATTGTTCATTAACTTCTGCATATTGGACAAGACACTCGGTTAGCTTAATGAGTTCAAGCGGTTTTGCAAGGTGCTGGTTAAATCCAACGGCTTGTGCATGTGCTTTATCCTCTGGCATAACGTCGGCAGTTAAAGCAATAATCGGGAGCTCTTGTTCAGTTTTAAACTGGCGGATCAGTGCCGTTGCTCTATAGCCATCCATTACAGGCATTTGGCAATCCATAAGCACTAAGTCAAAATGCTGCTTTTTAACTATATCAACGGCCAGTTCGCCATTTTCTACTATATACGGCACAATTCCTAACGAGCCAAGCATCGCTTTAATAACCATTTGATTTACTGGGTTATCCTCTGCGACCAAAATATCTAGCGAAGTAATATTAGTATTATCAAATGTAATAACATGTTCTTTTTTAGGTTCTGTTGTTTCTAATCGCATTGAAAATGTAAAAGTAGAGCCTTTATTTATTTCACTTTTAAGTGTTATATCAGCCCCCATTAGTTGGCTTAACTCTTTCGCTATGGTTAAGCCAAGGCCTGTACCACCAAACTGCCTTGAGGTAGAACTATCCGCTTGGGTAAATGCGTTAAATAATTTTTTATGTTGGCTTGGTTTTATACCTATGCCGGTATCACTAACGGTTATAACTAGCTGTACTTTATTGGCGGCGGTAAACTCTGTTTCTATGTTTAAAGTAACGCTGCCTTGGCTTGTAAATTTAATCGCGTTGCTACATAAATTAAGTAATATTTGCTCAATTCGCATAGGATCACCAATAAACCAGGTATCAACAGGTAGCTTTGAATTAACTTGCCATTTAATACCTTTGTTAACTGCGCTTTGCTCAAACATGTTGTTTATACGTGTTATTAAAGCACCTAAGTCGAATGCAATAGATTCAATAACTAACTTTTGGGATTCTATTTTTGATATATCAAGAATGTCATTAATTAAGTTTAATAAGCTTTTAGATGCTGAGTTTATTTTATCTAAATAGCCAATGAGTGTATTTGCATTGTCTGTTTCTCTAGCAAGTGAAGAAAAACCAATAACGGCGTTTAATGGTGTTCGTATTTCGTGGCTCATATTCGCTAAAAATTGGCTTTTAGCCTGATTAGCTAAATCGGACTGCTTCTTTGCTTGTGCGAGTGAGTGAGTACGCTCTGCAACTTGACGTGTAAGTGCGATTTGTTGCTGATTAAACAGCAGTAAAACCATTAAAATTAAAGAACATACGGCAACTTGAAGTATGAGTAATAATAAAGTTAGTTGACTATTATGTTGTGTTAAAAAGCTTTCTTTAAGGGCTAGTTTTACAATCCATTTTTGCCCTGCAAAGTCCACATCAAACGACATTAAGCGGCTGCCTTTAGCTTGCTGAACATTTTGAGAGTAATTACTATAAAACGGCGGAGTGTTTGTATCTTCGTATATACCAATCGAAAACATATCAGACTGTTCTTTAGAAATTGCCTGCTCAATAATACTACGCACTAAAAATACACCAGTGGCATAGCCTTTAATTGTTTTTTCATCACTATACTGGGAGTACACAGGGGCAAATAATAAATAGGCTGGTTTAGGTTGTTTGGTTTGCACTAACTGAATTATTTTAGTTCCTACTGGCATGTACTTTATAGCGGGGTTAAGCAGAGAGCTTTTTCGATCAGGGTTTGAAAATACATTAAAGCCAATAGCTTTTTGATTACCATTAAAAGGAGCTATGTATTTTACTATCACAAGGGGATCGCTACTTTCAAGAGGTTCGCCAACTACATCAATATCTAAATGATAAATGTTTGATATTTCTTGGGCAAAGACGTCGCGTTGATCTTGAGGTATTTTTGCGTTCCATGATAAGGCGTTAATAAATGCGTGCTGAGTTAGTAACTGGCTAGCATAAGAATAAAAATCTTGCTGGCTTAGCATGGGAGATGACTGTACCTGACTTGCTAGGCTCTGCACTGCAATAATACTACGATTTGTATATCTATAAAGGCTGTTTTCTATAACATGGACTTCACGTTCAGCAATTTTAATAGTGTTTATACGATTTTCTTGATCGTATAACTGCGTTGTTACCGCGACTGATAAAAATAAAATAGAGCATACTGCAATTGTCGGAAACGCCGATATATTATGTTGATTAGACTTTTGTGGTAATAAAGAAAGTAAAAGCGGAGTCGCAATTAATACTCCTAATGTATCACCAAGCCACCAGTAAGTAACATTCTTCCAATGATTATCAACACTGTAAACCGAGTTGAATTGGCTTAAGGCAAATACGCCAAAGTTAGCCGAAATTAAGCTGACCAATATTGCTATGACAAGGATAAAGTAAATTATATTTTTGCGCTTTTTAAAGCGCAGCGGGTGCCCAAGCCAATACTTTAAAAGAGCTGCGCCGACCATTGCCTGTATAACAACACCAAAGGCGATATACATAGCCTCGTTAAATGAGTTACCGACCAGGACTAGCTCATGAGCTGAACTATCAAAAATATTTAGATTAAATGCAATTGCAGCTACAAATAGAGGCGGGATAAAGCGCCACCACCAAATATAACAGCCAACTAAAGCTATGCCGGCAGGTAACCAAATTGGAATTATTTGCGAGTTAAAAGCAAGTTTAGTGAGTGCTATGCCGACTAAAAAATATGCCAAGGCAAACATGATGTAAAAAATAATGGAATGATTTTTAGAGTTAAAATTTTTCACATAAGGTCCAAGCAATTATTATTGTCGTTTTGAAATATCAGTATAGCTAACAGTAAGTTATTTTGGTTATTTTTATAAAGGTAACTGTTTTTTGCTAAATGACTGCTTTAACACAACTGTTGATTCTATATTTGCGATACAACTTAAGCCACCTAGTTGATGTTTCACAAACGTTTCGTAGCTCTCAAGATCATGTGCAATGATTTTTAATAAATAATCATAGCTGCCTGATATTACACAACACTCTAATACATGTGGTAACTTTTCTACATGTTGCTCAAATTGCTCTGCAGCACTTACCGAGTTTTGGCTTAATCGTACAAACGCATATACCAACACATTAAGGTTAAGTGCTTTAGGATTTATGGCGGCGTGGTAGCCGGTAATAATGTTTTCTTGCTCTAACTTTTTTATACGCCTTAAACAAGGTGTATCCGATAGGTTAATACTGCTGGCCAAATCTGAAACCGACATACGAGCTTGGCTTTGCAGTGCAATGAGTAATTGCTGGTCTTTTTTATCTAACATAGTTGTCGGCTTTTATTGATTATTTTTATATTTGTAGTGATTATTGCTAAGTATTGTAGTTTTTACTAATTTTTTTGGCGTTTTACCCTCATTGAACTCTGTTAGCATTTAACTATAAAAATAATAGAGCACAACAATGGACACACATACCGCTATTTTCGATCACTGGATACGAACAGAGTTTGTCACTTTAAATAGTGAATTAGAGCAGCTTTATTGGCAGCAAACCGATAAAGCAAATGTAGAAGGAATAGGAGAGGCCTTAAAGCAACAATTAGAAAAGGAAGGCAACGTATTAATTAGCAATTTATTAGCCGAGGGAAACACAGATCAAGGCTTTGATAGCGCTTTTGACTTACTCGGTAACGTAGGATTATTTATGGCAGCGTGCAGGCGCCATGAAATTACTGAGCCAAGCAGAGAAACAACTTCTCCACTAATTGAAGCCTCAGCGCTTGCTATGCATATAGGCGCATCTATTGGCGTAACCCCTCGTTTTGCTACCGCCCACTTAACTACTCATAACAAAGCACTTAACGGTATTTATAAACGATTTACTAATTTACCTGATGAAAAGCTGTTTCTTGATTACAACACCCAAGGTATTTTGGCCTACAAACGGGCAAGTGATGCTTTACTAAAAATATTGCCGCTAGGTATTTCACATCCCTTGTGTGGTGAGTTATTAAAAGTAGCTAAACAAGCGCTTATAGATGTAATTGAGTCAAACAATGCACTTTATTCTGAGCTCGATACAGATCGCTTTTTTAACTGCGTTCGCCCTTATTATAAACCGTACCGTGTAGGTAAAGAGGTTTACAGAGGGGCAAATGCTGGTGACTTTGCAGGTATTAACGTGATTGATATGCTGTTAGGGCTGTGTAGTGCAAACGAGCCTAGTTACTCGCAAATGCTGGTGGATAAGTTTTTATATATGATGCCAGAGGATCAACAAATCCTGCGAGAAGCCATGCGTATGCAAAGCTTTATGGATGACTTTTTACAAGCAGAGCCATATAAAAATACAGATTGGTTTAAAAGCCACGCAACGTTATTTATTCAAGTGTGTAAATTACATGGGGACACCGCAGTCGGTCATCATAATCAACTGGTTGAAAAGTTTATTGCTCAGCCTTCAAAAAATATGCAACAGCAGCATATGAGCAAGGTAACAGCAAGTGGTCCGCCGCTTAATGTGTTACTTGATTCGCTCGAAAAATTAAGAGATAGGCGAGCCAGTGCCAAACGCGACGATATAAAAACACGTTTTGACGATCTAAATACACTTAAAGAATGGGTTAAATAGCATGCTTAAAAATGATTTTTGTATGGCTGATGGCTGTTATTTATTAAACCACTCGGTAGGGCGTCCTCTTAAAAATACGCAGCAATATTTAGCACAGCACTACTTTTTACCGTGGGAGAGCTCAAATAAAGAACCTTGGCAACAATGGCTGCCCGCAGTTGAGCAATTTACTACCGCGCTTGGTAAGTTATTTAATGCGCCTAGTTCGCAGTTTTGTCCTCAGGTTAATTTATCAAGTGGCTTAACAAAATTGCTTATGTCGCATCCACGGCTACAGCAAAAAAATTGTAAAGTGCTTATGGCGCAAAGTGATTTTCCGAGTATGGGTTTTGCAATGCAAAAAGCGTTGCCAAAGTGCGCGCAAATCATATTTATACCTGAGCACGAAAACCTAACTGATATTAGTGTTTGGCAGCGTTATATAACCGCCGACATCGATTTAGTTTTTATAAGTCATGTATATTCAAATACAGGTGTACAGGCGCCTGTATACGATATTGTAGCTATAAGTAAATTTACCAATAGTTTATCAATAGTTGATGTTGCTCAGTCAGCGGGTGTTATACCGCTTGATTTAAGCGTGCTCGATGCGGACTTTATGATTGGCTCGAGCGTTAAATGGTTATGTGGTGGCCCAGGTGCAGCTTATTTATGGGTTAACAAAAATCAAATAGAGTATTGTGAGCCTAAAGATGTGGGTTGGTTTTCGCATCAAAATCCATTTGAGTTCGATATTAACCACTTTGAATATAACGCCAGTGCGCTCAAGTTTTGGGGTGGCACCCCTTCTGTAGCGCCTTATATTATTGCCGCAAATAGTATTACCTACTTTGCAGAGCTAACAGCTCACAAGGTAAGGGTGCATAACTTAGCGATGCTTACGCTTATTCATGAGCAACTAAGCGAATATGTTGTATCACCTATGAGTGGTGATAAATGCAGCGGGACTGTTATTTTGTTTTTTAACAAGCAGCAAGACCATGTACTTACAGAGCTTAATAAAGCGAAAGTCAGTGTAGATGCTCGCAAATTTGGAATACGAGTATCGCCACATATTTATAATACTCAAGAAGACGTTGCGCAATTTATTTCTATAGTAAAACGAGCGCTTAAGGGTTTTGGCTAAGCTGCTGCTTTCTTTGCTTTAATGACTCTATTTTTTGCTGCGTTTGACTAATTGATGCGTCGTAGGCTTGTTTTAATGAATTTGTTTTAGTTGCGATAGCATCAGCAATAGACGAAGCGCCTAAACGATTGGCCTTATCTTGGGTCATATAATCTATTTGTTGTTTTTTAGCTGCGTATTCTTTTTGGCTTTGTTCAATAGATAGCTCAAGGCGCTTTATTTCACGCTCTATTTGCTGAACCTCTAAGTAGTCATCAACAGAGGTATCGGTAATACCTTTACCGGGCGTAGAGCTTTTATATGCTTCAATTACATTTATATCTTTTAGAGTAATAACTTGTGCATCTTTAGCGCAAGGCGTTTGGCTAAAAGTAGGAACGCCCTTAATTACACACTTATACACTGTTGTACTTTGTGCCAAGGTAAAAAATGGTGCTGCCGCGCAAAATGATAGCAATATGAACCGGATCATAGCTAAACCTAAAAGTGGCTAAAGTTGTGTTAATAATGCCCTAAGTTATTACTAGGCACAATTTGTTTAGTTTTTATAAATTTTAGGCACAAAAAACCACAATCAAGTGGTTTAAATTACGTATGGTCCAGAGGGAGGGATAGACTTGCTTACATCCATGTAATCAATCGCTGCGCGACGCTTGCAGCGGCCTAAAATATTCCAGACATTTTGTCGAACCATGTCGAGTGTTCTCACCCTCCCAATTTAGTATCGGTGTTAAATTTTAGGCACAAAAAAACCACAATTAAGTGGTTTAAATTAAGTATGGTGGAGAGGGAGGGATTCGAACCCTCGATAGAGCTACAAACTCTATACTCCCTTAGCAGGGGAGCTCCTTCGGCCACTCGGACACCTCTCCAACGCATAACCGGTTGTATTGATGGAATAAAAAAAGCCACCAATTAAAATATGGTGGAGAGATAGGGATTTGAACCCTAGATGGGCTATAAACCCATGCCGGTTTTCAAGACCGGTGCATTCGACCACTCTGCCATCTCTCCGTGACGCAGAATAATACTTAGGTGATACCGCTGTGTAAATAGCAAAATGACTGTTTGCCTAAAAAATATACGTAAATGAGGTTTTTTTTGTAAATAAGGGGAAATTAAGGCAATTTTTAATAAAATAAATAGGTTGCAGCAAACAATGGGAGCTAAATAAGTGACTTCATTTAGTGGTTGAGTGTTCGCTGCACCGAAAAATAATCATGGTTGGGTGATTATTTATATTGAGCTGCACCGCTAAGTGCTAGTCTTTTACCAATCGTGTTAAGTTTAGCTAACATTCTTGCTTTACGGTTAGTTGGTTTAACGGCTACTTGCGCTACTGCTGTTTGATTTAATGTATTAATTGGTTTCATTATTTTGCTCCGGTCGTATCTGTTGAAATCGCGTGCATTTTGCACGTTGTTTGATTAAAAATACAACGATAAAAATTGAGCCTGAGGGATTAGTTAAACTAATCTGAATTGATTTTATTAATATGCGATTCAGTAAGTTGCATTACTGTTTTTGCATAGCTATTTATATGACGGTTGGTTTTAACCCCTTGATGTTGGGGTTTTTGGTTTTTTAATTTATTTTTATGCATTTTATACAATGTTTTTTGATTATTTATTCAGATTAAAAAAATTTAATTAAACGTTTGTTATCTCACTCTAAAATACATTGCTGGAAACAAAAGCTTGTCACTACTTATAATTATTAAACCAAGTATCAAAAAACAGAGCCAAAAATCATTGGCATGGCTTAAAAATATCTGTAAAAAAGGCAGCTTTTCTTATTGTATATTTACTACAACGGGAAGCTTTGACGATGACTGCGCTCAAATAAGGTTGCTACTGAGTAAATTTACCAAAGTAGTTGTACTTGGCGGAGACGGTACATTGAGCTTGGCGGTTAATGCGTTAATAGGGAGTAGCTGTACGTTAGCATTATTGCCTTGCGGTACAGGTAATGATTTCTCGAGAGGGTTTAATTGCAAAGAAGATGATTGGCGAAAGGCATTATTTAATACACCGACAGCAATTGATGTAGGAAAAATTAATAGCCGCTATTTTATTAATATTGCAGGGGTAGGGTTTGATGCTCATGTAGTTAAAGCTATTAATGCTAAAGCTAGTTTTTCATCTTTTGATTACAGTTGGACGAGCATTAAAGAGCTATTTTATTATCAAGCTCAGCAGTTACAAGGTACGTTTAATAACGATGCTCAGCAGTATCAAAATTTAATTACCGTATTTGCTAATCATAAGTACTTTGGTGGTGGTCTAGAAATAGCGCCAAAAGCAGATTTAACTGATGGGTTGCTTGAGTGTTATCAAATGCGAACGGGTGGGCTTTTTTATAATGTAATAAGCTTTATGAAGTTATTTTTTAAGCGCCATCAGCATATAAAAAATCTTAACTACAGTCGCTTAAATACAGCTTCTATAAAAACTGAAGGGTTATTGATTGAAGCAGATGGTGAACTGGTAGGTAAAACTCCAGCCGTTATTAGTGTGCATGGGCAGGCTTTACTTTTTCATATGCCAATAAAAAAGCGCCTACAGTAGGGTAGGCGCTTTTGTGTTAGTTGCGTTAATAACGCGTCTAACTGGGGACGGAGCCACTTTTAGCTACTGCTCTATTAGCTAAAAAGGCGTTAATTCGTTTTGTTGGGGTAAGCACAATGGCGTTACCTAATAGCACTAGGCTAAATCCTGCAAAGGTATTTGCGTGCCATTCAAAGCCTTCAAAAAAGCTACTCAGTGTTACTGCCACTAATGGGAATAAAACAATAACGTAGCTGGCTTTTTCAGGGCCTATATTTCTTAGTAGAGCAAAGTAGCAACCAAAAGCGATTACAGTGCCAAATATTGATAGATAAAGTAGTGATAACCAGTAACTTGGTGGAGCATTCAAACTAAATTGCACATCGTTCATTAATACATATAAAGCCAAGCCTATAGCGCTGTATAGCATGCCCCATGCATTGCCTTGCAATACACCAATTTGTTTACGAGAATTACGAACGCTTACCATGTTTCCTAATGAAGCCACAAAGGTGCCACCAAGGGCAAGTAGTAACCCGACCAACGCACCATTACTCAAGTCGAACTGCTGTAACTGTGGCCAAAACAGACACGTAATACCTAATACAGCGAGAACAGCACCTGTATAAATTCGTTTTGAGATTGGCTTACCAAAAAATAACCGAGTATTGACTATGTTCATAACCAGCAGCATTGAAAAGGCAATAGAGGTCATGGCTGAGGTTAAGTAATTTTGTGCCCAGTAAAGCATTAAATAATTTAATCCAAAATTACAAATAGCTAATAAAACAAAAAAGCCATGATCCAGTAACTTAAATCGCATGTCGGGTTTTTTGTACGCTACATATAACCACATTAAAAGCGCTGCAATAGCAAAGCGATAAAATAACGATAACTCTACCGCAATATCACCTAACTGAAACTCTATGGCTAACCAAGTTGAGCCCCAAATTAAAACGGTTGTAATGTATAGCGCTGCACTTTTCATGGTTAGTCTCCAAAGCCCGATTGAATGGCTATTTTAAGACCTATCTGTATACTTACCATATACAGAAAAGTAAAAATGTAACCTATACAGATTTGGTGTGTGATGATAAGACAAAAAAATAGCCAAGGGCATGAGTTTTTATATCAGCAAGTTATTCAGTTGATTAGAGATATGAGCGCTCAACAAGTTTTACTCCCCGGCGAAAAACTTCCATCACTGCGTAAAATGGCAGATAACTTAAATATAAGTATCCCCACTGTAAAACAGGCTTACCAGTCACTTGAAGATCAAGGGTTGGTAGAGGCGCGTGAAAAATCAGGATATTTTTTAAAAGTCGTTAGCATGGCTCATAATTTACCTAAGCGAGTTAAATTAAGTCGTGAACCTGTTGTGGTAAATAAACAAGCCTTAATAGAGCAGGTGTATAGCGCGATCCATCAAGCTAACGTAGTCCCCTTTGGTATCGCCAACCCAATTGCAGCAGCACCTACCGATAAAGCACTCGCCAGAAACATGCGCCGTGTAATGACAATTGCGGGCAGTAAAGCCATAAATTATGGCCCAACTGATGGGTTTGTACCACTGAAAAAACAATTAGTGCATCGCTATTTAGATTTTGGCATTGGTATTGATATGGACGAGCTTGTGATCACCAATGGTGCGCAAGAGGCTATGGCTATTGCGCTTAAGTGCGTGACAAAGCCAGGCGATGTAGTGGCTATTGAGACTCCTTGTTATCACGGAATTATAGAGTTAATAGAAAGCTTGGGACTTAAAGCGCTCGAAATACCACTGTGTCCAGATAATGGCATTTGGTTAAGCGATTTGGAGCGAGCTTTAAATGAGCATGACATAAAAGCGTGTTTATTCTCGACAGCAATTAGCAACCCTGTAGGCAGCTTTATGCCAGATACAAACAGGCAGCAGCTGGTGGAGTTACTCGAAAGCCACGACGTAGTGCTTATTGAAGATGACGTATACGGCGATTTATATTTTACGGCGAAACGAGGCACACCTGCTTTAGCGTATTCTAAAAAAGGATTAGTGATCAGTTGCTCATCTTTTTCTAAAACGGCTGCGCCGAGCTATCGTGTAGGTTGGTTAGTTGCCGGTAAATTTGCAACGCAAGCGAGGCGATATAAAAGAGCACTAAGTTGCTCCGCTTCGTTAATAAATCAATGGGCGTTATCAGAATTTATTGCCAGCGGCGAGTACGACCGTAACTTAAAGGTACTCAGGCAGCGCCTGCGCGATAACAAAGAGCGTATGCGATGGTGTTTACAACACGCTATGCCAAAAAATACACGTATAAGCGATCCAAAAGGAGGCTGCGTTATGTGGCTAGATTTAGGAGGCGAGTACGATAGCCAAACATTGTTTTTACTTGCGCTTGAGGTTGGTATTAGTATTACCCCTGGGCTTGTTTTTTCGGCCTCTAATAAATATAAAAGCTGCGTAAGATTAAGTTATGGTGTGCAATGGAACGCGCAAATTGAGCAAGCAATAGTTACATTGGGTAAGCTTACTTTATTAGCTAAAAAGTAATACCAATCTGCTTATATATGGGGTCTATTTAACGTTAAGAAAATTACGCTAGAACTAGGCAAAAGTTTTTGTATCGAGTTGTTCTAAATAAAAAATTTTTAACGACGTTATAGTGCAATTTAATTCGTTAAATTGCTCAAAGATTTATGCAGGTTGGTATAAGTTTGCGAAACACAAAAAAGCAGCATTTAAGTAAACTTAAGTGCTGCCAAAGGGATGTTAAATAACATTTGCTGTACTAATTTTGTTTAAAGCTAAATAACTGGTAACCTTCAAGCTCAGGCACTTGCATTACTAATTGCTCTTCTTGTTTTGCAATATCAGCAAAGTTTCCACATAAAGAGTTGGCACGTTCTTCTAGTGCGCTTGCATGTAGCTCTACTTTTTCTTCTATTTGTGCACCCATATTTTCCATACGTTGTTCAAAGGCATCCATATCACCGCCTGAACCAAGTAACTCAGAACCTAAAGCTACTAAAATACTGCCCATTGATTGCATTACTGCTGATTCAACCGCTGTTTCTATCTGCTGCTCAAATTGTTGTTCAAAGTTTTCGCCAAATTGATTAAAACTTTGTTGGCCCATCACAAATGTACCTTGCTGGTAAAATGTGTTTTCTACTTCGATTTTAATATCATCCATAAGCTCAGACATATTATCAAGACCGTCAATATTAAATGCATTGCCTACTTCTTCTAATGCTACTCCGGCAATTTTAACGCCTTCTAGCGCTATATTGGCTACTTCAGGTAATTGTGTGCGTAAACTATCAGAGTACTTGTTTAGCGCTTCGCGTTGTGAGCTATTTAGTGCTACAAATTCGCCATTTACGGTTAAGTCACCATGGGTATTAAACTGCATGGTTTTATTGTTGACGGTAAAAATTTCCAATTCGTTTGGCTTAATGCGCACATCATTTTTAAATTCGACGTTACATTCATCATTACTAAATGAAATTGCAGAATCGTTATCGTTATGAGCCATAGCGGCTGGCGTACAAATTAATGCGCTAACTAATAGTAATTTTTTCATGTTTGTTCTCTACTTTTTGTTGATGACGATTAATTAATAACAAGTTTGATGCCAGTTTTATTTTTTAATATAAAACATATGGTTAACTGTTTTTGTTTGTTTTTTAGTAAATGAAATAAATTAATAAATAACTATTTTTTAGTCAAATTGGCTAACTAATAAAAATTAATAAATTTTATTTATCGATACGATAAAAAACTCTCACTTTCCTCAATTCAAATTTAGCGCTATTTATTCACATTACTGACATGAAGACTATTTACAGTAGTCACGTGGCTTTATTTTGATGTTAATTTGCACAGCATTTTGACGTTAAACATTTTAATTTTACCGACTATTGCGATAATAAAATCCTTGGTTGGTCTCAAACACTTTATGGAGTGGGTTGTGGGTAAGACATTTAGTTACGATGCGCTAGATGACGATTTTGTTGAAGACGAGTACGAAATGCTCGGCCGTAATCAACACGATAAGAACAAGCAAAAGGTTAAAAAGAAGTTGGAAGACTACCTTGAGCAAAAACGCTTGCGTAAAAATCTAGGCGAAGATGATTTAAGCGATTACACCGATTAAATTTCACTAGTATAAATAAAATACCAATTAATATTGAGAGTTTAAATGTGCAGTTATGCGTATGTTTAAGTTTCAGTAGTATTGGCAATAAAGAGGCCTTGCGCCTCTTTATTACTTTTTAAAGCGCATTTTTAGTTTGTGCCAAAGCTTTTTGAATTGTAAGTTCTAGCTTTTCTGGTTTAGTAAAAGGTGCATAACGTTTAATTGGCGTGCCATCTGCAGCAATTAAAAATTTAGTAAAATTCCACTTTATTTTACGTGTTAAAAAACCAGGTAAAGCCGATTTTAAAAAACGAAAGACTGGGTGAGCATGCTTACCGTTTACATCTACTTTGGCCGCCATTAAAAAACTCACACCAAAATTAATTAAACACCCTTGCTCTATTTGTGTAGCGTCGCCGGGTTCTTGCTGACCAAATTGATTACACGGAAACCCTAAAATAACTAAACCTTGGCTAGCATATTTATTATGCAAAGCTTGAAGCGACTCGTATTGGTAGGTAAATCCACATTTACTTGCGGTATTAACAATAAGCACAACCCTACCTTCAAAATCACTAAAGTTAATAGGTTGACCCTGCAAGCTTGTTGCGCTTAATTGATGGAATTTGTGCATATTGGCGTCTTTTTTATTATTGTTATTGGTATTTTAACCTGAGTACAGTATTTCATAAAGTACAAAGAGTGCTCTAATTTAATATTAAAAATAGCCCCATACCGGCAAGTGTTGTGTAATAAATATTATGTGTTTTATAGGCAACAATGATGGCGACTATTGCTGCGCTTAAATAAGGGTTTTGCCAGTTTAAGTTAATGCCATCTTCATTCAAAAACACGATAGGCACCCAAATTGCTGTAAGCACCGCAGGTGCGCTAAAGCTTAAAAATTGCTGCATTTTAGGACCTACTTTAAACGGTAAAGCGCGGTGTAAAAATAAATAACGCGTAAAAAATGTAATACACGCCATGAGTAAAATAGTTGTCATCATGGCGTTGCTTCCTTTTTAGTGGTTAGTCTTGCTGTGCTGTAACCTGCGGCCATTGCCAGCAGCGCTGAGCAAACAAGCCACAACTCAAATCCTGTACTTTTTAAAAGCGTTGCGCTAACACCAGCTACAATTACCGTAACGAGTGAGGCCAAATTTTTGATTCCCGGAATAACCAACGCGATAAACGTGGCAGCAATTGCAAAGTCGAGCCCTAAATTAGTTAGGTCGGGCAGCATTGTTCCCGCTACAATACCAATTAACGTCCAAATATTCCATGCAATATAAAAGCTAAAACCAGCGCTTAATGCGTATATTAAGCGTGTTTTTGTTCTATATGCTCTTCGATGATGAGAAAACGCAAACAGCTCGTCGGTTAAAACAAAACTTACTGGTAAGCGCCAACGCATAGGTTGATCAATCACCTTATGACGCACGGCTAACCCGTATAAAAAATGCCGAGAGCTAATAATAAATGTTGTGAATAAAATTGTGAGCAATGGTGTGTTGCCCGCCATAAGTTCAATCGCAACAAGCTGTGCAGAGCCTGCAAATACTAATAACGACATTGCTTGGGTTTCAAAGGCGCTAAAACCATTTTGAATCGCTAAAGAGCCGCATAAAATACCCCAAGGAACAACGGCTAAACACAGTGGTAGCATATCTAAAAAGCCTTTTAAAATAGCTTTTTTAACTGGTTGCATGATATTTACTCTCACGGCTTGTAGAATGGCTCATAAGGATACCTTAATATTATGATGTTAAAGTAGTTAACAAATTAAATAATACTGTTTTTTTAAGGATAGGCACAATGACGACGTTAAAAGTGTGGGATGGGTTTATTAGATGCTTTCATTGGTTTTTGGTTGTAAGTATTGCAGTGCTTTATTTTAGTATTGAAGAGGGCATGATTGAGCTTCATTTTGTTGCTGGCTTTTTTACTTTAGCACTTATAGTAACACGTTTAATTTGGGGTGTTATTGGTAGTAAAACCGCGAGATTAAGTGGGTTACTGCACTCTCCTCGTGCTATCTTAAAGGCGCTAAAAACACCAAGCGAATCGTTAGGCCATTCAGCACCCGGCAGCTGTATGGTGATAGTTTTTTTTATATTGATCATAACGCAACTTGTAAGTGGCTTAATGAGCAGTGATGGTATTTTAACTGACGGGCCGCTTGCTCAATATGTGTCTAGCGATACGATTGATTTTGCCAGTTGGCTACATGAGCTGAATTTTGACATTTTACTTTATGCTATTGGCTTGCATGTATTGGCTATTATCATTTATAGAATAAAAGGCAAACCGCTAGTTAAGGCGATGATCACAGGCTCAAAAGAGTTAAAAGCGGATGACTCTGAGGCTAAAGTAACTAAAGCGTCTTGGCCTGCGTGGTTAATATTTATATCTTTATTGGTGTTGCTGGTATTTACGTGGGCGAAAGAGCCTTTAACTTATTTGTTTAGTTAAAAACACATTAAACCAACCTTAAAGGGTTGGTTTTTGTTTTTGGTTACATTCTTTTGTTTGATTGTTATGCGGGGTCGAATTATAATCGCCGCATTGCTGGCAAACTAGCCGAAAGGTTAGGACGCAAAGTTTCCGGTCTAAGGCTTTTTAAAAGCTATGGTAGCGGGACTACTGCATAACGTGTTGTTATGTATCACTTGCCCTCAGTGTATTTTTTGTGTATCCATAGTCTATGGATAAGATTTTGTAACTCTTAAGGTGTTGCCGTGTTTATGCATACGTCGTTGGCCTGTGGAAAGTGGTCAACAATAGGTTGCTTAAATCATCATACCCAATTATTTATTGGTGATGTGGTGAGTGTAACCTTTTACGACATGCAAGGAGAGCTGGTTAGTTTATCATTTGATTACAAGATCACCTCGCTTGAGCAAGGTGAGCCTCACGCATGGCCACGTTTAGTTGCCGAGCATATTAATGTGCATGTTCCTCTGGTTAGCGCAGGTAAAATGACCGAACAGGGTTTAATTGTAGCCTATAGAAATAATGAAATTTTTGCTTTGCAAAGCAGTGGTATATGTAAAGCACACGTCGACTTTCATTGTATTGCAAAATGCGATGAGCGTGTTGTTAAGAACCTTGATACTTATGATTACGTGTACCCTGAAAATTGTGAAAACTATAATGCGGGTACAAAGGTATTGCAGCCAAAAACTGGGCATGTATATCAATGCAGGCCTTGGCCATTTAATGAGTTTTGCCGCACGAATGACGATAATAAGTCTATGTTCGAGCCCGGTGTAGGGCAAAGCTGGGCTATGGCTTGGCAGCAAATATAAAGCTTAAATTATCTTCCCAAAGGTATAGCGGTTTTAGTAATGAAGCGTTTACCGTTTTAGCCCATCCAACTATTGGATGGGCTTTTTTATTTTTATGATAAACTGCAAATCACATTATTTTTTTAATTGGTTTTGTTGTGTCTCGTCCTGTCTACTCTTTAAGTTTATTACCTAATTTCCCGATTGCTAAACAGCAAGCCCATACATTAAGTACTCATAATAAGATACGTACCGATAATTACTATTGGATGCGTGATGACGATCGCCAGGATGAGCAAGTACTTGCGCATTTACATGCTGAAAATGCGTACTGCGATGAACAGTTAGCTGCTATGAAGCCACTACAAAATACACTTTTTGAAGAGTTAAAAGCACGCATTGTAAAAGATGATAATTCGGTACCCGTTAAAGACGGGAAATACTGGTATCACTCAGAAGTTCGTGGTGATGATGAATACTCGCGTCATTATAGAAGTACGAGCATAAAGGCCGATAATAAAGAGCTTTTACTCGATGTGAATGTCTTAGCTGAAGGATTTGAGTTTTTTGAGCTGGGCGAAGTCGCACTAAGTCCATGCGAGCAGCTTATGGCTTACTCTGAAGATACTGAAGGTCGTCGTATTTATAATGTTCGCTTTAAAAGCTTAGCGACCGGTGAAATGCTACCTGATGTACTTGAAAATACAGAAGGACAAGTTGTTTGGGCTAACGACAATAAAACTGTTTTTTATGTAAAAAAAGATTTAAAAACGCTATTAGGATACCAAGTATTTAGGCATGAGCTTGGCAGCGAGCAAAGCCAAGACGTAATGGTCTACGAAGAGCAAGACAGCAGCTTTTTTATGGGACTTGGTAAAAGCCGCGATGAAAGCTTAATTATTATTGATTTAGCATCGACAGAGACCAATGATACATGGGTGCTTGATGCTAATAAGCCCACTGGCGAATTTAAAGCATTAATGCCGCGTGAAGATGGCCACGAGTTTGACGTAGATAAGCTAGGTGACACATTTTATATTGTGACTAACTGGCAAGCTAAAAACTTTAGATTAATGACGGCAACAAACGAAACAATTGCTGATAAAACACAATGGGTTGAATATACAGCTCACAGAGAAAATGTACTGCTTGAAGGTGTAGAGTTATTTAATAACTTTTTAGTATTGAGTGAACGCGAGCAAGGGCAAGCTCGATTTGTAGTTGTTAATAGGCAAGGGGATCGTATGGCACTTGAGTTTGCCGATCCTTGTTATTATGCTGCAATAGCAATGAACCCAGAGCCAGACACACGCACTGCGCGTATTTATTACTCAAGTTTAACAACACCAGGCTCTTTATATGATGTTGATTTAGCAACTGGCGAAAAAACACTACTTAAACAGCAAAAAGTACTCGGTAGTTTTAATGCGGATGACTATCAGTCTGAGCGATTAATGGTAACTGCTCGCGACGGAGTTAAAGTACCCGTATCAGTTGTTTATCGAAAAGACAGCTTTAAAAAAGATGGCTCAAATCCGTTATTTCAATACGGTTATGGTGCGTATGGCTATACGATTGATCCAAGTTTTTCAAGTTCATCGCTGAGCTTGCTCGATCGTGGTTTTGTTTATGTAATAGCACATGTTCGAGGCTCTGAAATGCTAGGCCGCGAGTGGTACGAGCAAGGTAAAAAAGAGCATAAACAAAATAGCTTTAGTGACTTTATTGATGTGACAAAAGCGCTTGTTGCACAAGGCTATTGTGATAGCAGCAAGGTGTTTGCCTCAGGCGGCAGTGCTGGTGGTTTATTAATGGGGGCGGTTGTAAACCAAGCACCAGAGTTATATTGCGGTGTTGGCTGTCATGTACCTTTTTTAGACGTATTAACCACGATGCTTGATGAAAGTATTCCGCTCACAACAAATGAATATGATGAATGGGGTAATCCAAATGAGCCTCAGTTTTATGATGTAATTGAAGCTTACTCGCCGTATGACAATATTCGCGCCCAAAACTATCCGAACATACTCGTTACTACCGGTCTTCATGACTCACAAGTGCAGTATTGGGAGCCTATGAAGTGGGTTGCAAAAATGCGTGAACTTAAGACTGACAGTAATATTTTAGTATTTAAAACCGATATGGATGCAGGGCACGGCGGTGCATCAGGTCGCTTTAAAAGTTTAGAGGAAAAAGCACTCGAAATGGCCTTTTTTATTGCTTTATTAAATTAACTGCAAAATCGGAAAATTGTATTATCCTATATATAGAAGTTGATATATGTAAGGCGATATATGTTTGGTGCACATGGTGAATTTCAAATTTGTTCACAGCCCCCTCAGATGTATTTAGAATTGAAAGGGAGCTTTAATAATGAAGGCATTACGCTGTTAACTAATGGAGTTGTTCAGGAGTTGAGCACTCACCCTGAAAATACGATTAAGTTTGTGGTTGTTAATTTAAAAGAGTTTGAGCTGTTAACTTTGGATGGCCTCGATTCATTAGAGGCCTATTTTGCCGGTGTAAAAGAACGTGGCTATCAACGAGTTGATTATATAAACATTAATATCATAGCTAAAAATATGTTTGAAAAAGTATGGAAAAATAGCGATGTAGAAGTTAATTTTTATAAAGATACCGAAAGCTATTTATTAGTGCACCCAAATGACAGTTATATAAAACAGAACTGGTAATTAATATGAGTATTATAAACCGCTATTGAAGAGGGCTTATAATACTCTCTAAACACCCTTTATAGCGCCGTGAAAGGTTTAAACACATATCGTTTTTCAGTCTTACTCTATAATCGCCACTGTCAGTAGGCATCAGTTCGCAAATAGCTTGTTTTCTTACCAGCGTAGAGCGATGAATGCGAACAAATCCTTCAGGTTCTAGTTGTTGTTCAATATTTTTCATGGTTTCGCGATGTAGTACCGGCGTATTACCTTGGGTAAAATGCAGCTCTACATAGTTGCCCGCGCCATTAATCCAAATAATATCATTGATATCAATTAGCCTTACCTTACCTACATCTTTAACCACAATGTGTGATGATGGCTTTTCAGCTTGTGTGCTTTGCTGGTATTGGCGTTCGGCCGCACTTGCAATCGGGCAAAGGTGAATCAGCTTATCAAAGCATTTATCAATACGTGATGCAGTTGAATCTAATATTAAAAAATCTACAGCGCCAACTTCAAAGGCAAAACTCGCAAAATGTCCCGATTGAGCAATAATGACTAACTTCAGCTTTTTAGCAAGCTCAGTTAAATGCACTATTTGCATAGGGTCAGCTAGGTTGGTTAGTTCGTAAAACAGTACGTTGTATTGATCTGTGTCTATTTGATCTAACCTATTTGTTTGAAGAAAAGATTGAGATTCAAAGTGTCGGTGATCTTGCACACGCTTTGTTAAAAATGTTGCAAACTTAGTGTTACTAACAAAAGTTAATGCATGAAAAGAAGCGATCATTATTTTATATCTCTTGCTGTATATAATAATAAAGACCGTGCTTAGCGGAAAAACTGTTATGAAAAGTACAATATATTTATAAAATAATTGTGACGTACTGATTCATCCCATAAAAGCTGCTATTCGTACCAAAGACTACGCCTCATAAATAATGCCCGTAGAGTGTTTAAATAAATCCCCTTACTGTAATCCGCGAAGTAACCATTTAGTTACAAAAATAACAATTCAGGGGAATTATATGACATTAACTAACAAAGGTAGCGCGCGATTATTTAAAAAATCGTCGTTAACAGTTGCGCTAAGCAGCGCGATACTTGCAAGCTTTTCATTTCAAGGTGTTGCAGCAGAAGATGACGAAATAACTAAAATAGAACGCGTACAAGTTACAGGATCTCGAATTCGTTCAGCTGAGGCAATGTCATCGGCTCCTATTCAAGTTGTAGATAGTGCTGCTATCGATGCATCAGGGTCGTTAAATATTCAAGACTTATTATTAGAGAACCCTGCATTTGGTACACCAGCTATTAGCCGTACTAACTCAAACTTTAATACCGCAAGTGCGGGTGTTGCTACTGTTGATTTACGTAATTTAGGCTCTAACCGCACATTGGTTTTAGTGAATGGTCGTCGTTATGTATCAGGTGTACCAGGTAGCTCTGCTGTCGATTTAAATACTATTCCGAGTCAATTCATCGAACGTGTTGAAATTATGACAGGTGGTGCTTCATCTGTTTATGGTTCTGACGCTGTTGCTGGTGTAGTTAACTTTGTACTAAAAGATGATTTTGAAGGTATTGAATTCGAAGGCCAATATGGTGAATCAAGCGAAGGCGATGATGAATCACGTCAATTCAACTTTACCTCGGGCTTATCAAGCTCAGATGGGAAAGGGCACGCGATGTTCCATCTTGGGTATTCTGATCAAGGTGCTGTTTTTTCACGTGACCGTGACCGCTCGGCAGTAGACCAATTTTCAGGTATCTTCTTTGAAGATGATCCAGTAGCAAACCCAGGTTCTGTATTTGATGCTGTAAGCCCATTTTTATCTTCATTTCCGCCACAGGGTCGCTTTAGCGCTGGGGATGAAACATTTACGTTTAATGATGCAAACACCCTACAAAACTCGTTTAGTACTAACGGTGGCGATGGCGTAGCTGCAAATGGTTTTAACCGAAGTGGCGTACGTACGATAGCGATACCTACAGAACGTTACTTATTTGCCTCAAATGGTAGCTACGAGCTAAGCGACAAGCATAGCTTTTTTTATGAAGGTACTTACGCTGCAACAACAACCGTTTCTGAATTAGAGCCATTTCCTTTTGCCTCTGACGACATCTATGCAAATGGCCAAGTACCAATTGAATTTAATGTAAACGGTGAAATATTGCGTAACGCATTTGTACCTGATGATATATATAACGCAGCAACCGACACCGATGGTGATGGTATGCGTGATATCTTTTTTGCAAAGCGCTTAAGTGATATCGGTAACCGTGGAGCACGAGCTGAGCGTGATACATTCCGTTTAGCACTAGGCTTTCAAGGTGAAATAGCAGATGGTTGGTTCTACGATACTTACTATGTATACGGTAAAACAAAAGAGCAGCAAGTTTCTGGTGGTTTAGTTAACGTACAAAGCTTTCGTCAAGGTTTAGAGGCTGTTATCGATAGCCAAGATTTAGATGGTGATGGTATTACTGATGAGGCTATTTGTATCGATGCGACAGCACGTGGCTTTAACTGTGCGCCGGTAGACATTTACGGTTTCAATTCGCTATCGCAAGGTGCTATTGATTTTGTAAGTGCACCTAGCTCACTTTCAACGTCGGTTGAGCAAGAAATCATTGGTGGTAATATTTCAGGTGATTTATTTGATTTACCGGCAGGTACGGTAGGTATCGCTGCTGGTTTTGAATACCGTGAAGAGTTCTCACGTAGTGAATTTGATGCTCTACAGCAAGCTGGCCTTAATGCGGGTAATGCAATTCCAGCAACAGAAGGCTCGTTTGATGTAACTGAATATTATGTAGAAGCAAACATCCCCGTGCTTGATTCTGTAACAATGAATGCAGCAGTTCGTTTGTCTGACTACTCAACAGTAGGCAATACTGAAAGTTGGAACGTGGGTATAGACTGGGAAGTAATGGATAGCTTACGTTTACGTGCTACCCGTGCACGTTCAACACGTGCTCCAAATATCGATGAACTATTTTCTCCACCTTCACAAACTTTCCCAAGTGGTTTAAACGATCCATGTTTAGGTGTTACTAATAGTGGCGGTGGTGCTGCAGGTGATGCTTGTCGTACAGATGTTGGTGTTACAACTAATATCGCCTCAAATGGCGAGTTCACGCTTAACCAGTCTGACTTACAAGGTATTAGTGGTTTTAACCGTGGCAACCAAGATTTAAAAGAAGAAGTTGGTGACTCTGTAACAGTAGGTTTAGTATTTACACCAGAAAATCTAATATCAGGCCTAGACATTACGCTTGATTACTTTGATATCGAAATTACAGATGCAATCGTATCAACACCTCGTCAGTTTATTCTTGACCAATGTTATGGTGGTGGCGATACAAGCTTTTGTGACTTTGTAACTCGTCGTAGTGCGCCATCAGGTAATAATAGTGCTGGTTCACTAGAGTTTATTGACAGTGGTGTATCTAACAGTGGTGGTTTAGGTACAGAAGGTGTTGATTTAACACTAACGTACTCTACTGATATTGGCCCAGGTGCGTTTAGAACTCGCCTTGCTTATACTTACCTAATTGATGGTTATAGCATCCCACTTCCAGGCGCTGATAAAGATGAGTTTGCTGGAGAAATTGGTGCATCAGAGCATAAAGCTAACTGGAACTTTGGTTATAAACTTAACGACTTTGATTTTAACTGGAGCTTAACTTACATTGGCGCTGCAGACTTTGATGATCAATTCTTAAGTGGTTTTGGTATTGCTCCAGGTGGAGTAGGGATTGGTTCAGTGACATATCATGATGTTCAAGCAAGTTACCATATCAGCGATTCAACAGAGCTTTACGCTGGTGCGAGTAACTTATTTGATAAAGAGCCACCACGCATTTTATCGGGTGTGAGCGGTTCAAGTACTGGTACTGAAACAGATGCAGGTACGTATGACCCAATTGGTCAATCATTCTACATAGGTTTTAGAAGTAAATTCTAACCAACAATAACGACACTAATATAGTTACTTAATTCGTAACGTTCACAAAGCCTCAGTATTGCTGGGGCTTTTTCATGGGGAAAAATAATGTAGTAGTAATGCTTATACATTGTTTATCCCAATATATGAGCATTCTACCCACTTAAACCAAAAACAACGCCACTGGTAACAGGGGCGTTGTTTAGTATTGGGAGGAGGCTAATATAGTAACCGAATCGCTTGATTATTTAACGATTTATCCCTATTTGTGGCCCTCTTCATTGAGGGCTTTTTTTTGCTGGTTTAGTCTAAGTAAGCCTTTAGCATCCAAACCAGTTTCTCTTGCTCTGAAATGTAATCGCTCATTAGTGAGGCTGTACCTTCATCGTCTGCATCACCAGCTTGGCTTAAAATATCACGCTGCATGTGAATTAATGTGCTGTAACCAGCAAGTAGGTTTTCTACGGCTGTAACGCCATCACTAATACCTTTAGCTTCTTTAATTTTACTTACTTCAAGGTAATCAGAAAATGCATGTAGAGGCGCACCATCTAACGTTAAAATACGTTCTGCAACTTCGTCTACTTTTAGAAGTAGTAAGTTATAAATTTCTTCAAATTTAACGTGTAGTTCAAAAAAGTTACGGCCTTTAATATTCCAGTGAAAGCCACGCGCGTTCATGTATTGAATCTGGTAGCTACTCAATAATGTATTGAGTGACTTTATGATGTCTTCGCTTTTTGCGCTGTTTAGACCAATTGCGTTTACATGTGACATAACTTGCTCCTGAATAACCGTTTGTTTGTGAACTTGTGATAAGTATTACTAATTTCGATAAATTAGTAAAATCGTTTAAATGTATCTAGTTAATAGTTTTAACCTATTAGCTGTTTTTGATACCTGTATTCACTTTAGACTATTAATAGAAATGGGACTGATTAATAAAAATACTACCCCTCAAAAATAAATAAAACCCAGAAGTATATAAATCATGATCTAAAACAAACTTTATTCAAGGTAATAACTTAGCTATTTTTTTATTGATGTAGGTCAAAAATCATCCACCCTAACGGCGCATAATAATGTTGTCGAAATAATTAGGAGAGATAACATGCATGCAAAAACAGCGAAACAAAATAAAGCAGAGTTAATCGTGGTAGGAATTGCAGTCATCGCATTTGTGCTTGGGCTAGTCGCGCACTTAGCAGGAGCAAGCTTTGCGAACTCAGATTTTTTTGGTTACATTGCGGCGCCCATTCCGCTGATACTGGCTGTGATATTTTTAATTAGTTATAAAATAGCAGCCAATGCTGAGGATTAATCTTTCTCGTTTAAGCACTTTAAAATGTAATCGAGTACTTGGCGCGAGTAAATCATACTGGTATGGCTTAAATGAAACACCTTGTGTTCTGCCATACCTTTGAGCTTTGTTTCATCGAGTAATACAGTGCCATCTGATTTGCTGCCTTTGACTATTAAGGGCATAAGCCCAATAGGTAAATCGCCCGCAATACTGTAAAGCTTAGCTTTAAAAGGCCAATTACCATTTTTAGTAAGCAAAAATTCAACACTATTTTTTAAAAATGATTCAAACCCTTTTTGCTTCATTTTTTGCGCTATATGACTGCCTTTATGTGGAGTACCCAGTGTAATTACCTTCGTAATATTCTGGCTAGCAGGAGAGTTTGCCTCTAGGTAAGCACGTGCAATAAGCCCCCCCATAGAGTGGCATACAAGCGCTGCAGGTTCGTTAGAAATACACTCATCAATTTGTGCAAATATGGTATCGCGGTGAGGGTCGAGCGTATTATAGGTAATGTTTAATACCGTCATACCCGACTCTTCAAGTCGTGAACAAAGTGGGCGCATAACAAAGCCAGACATATACAAGCCATGTAAAACAATAACGTGTTTAACTTTCATATGCTCTCTAATACCAATTTTATTAAAAACATGATCATTCTAGCGTATTAGATAATCCGCTACCTGCGTTAAAAGTTATTTAGATAGAACAACTATATGTCATAATTTTCGCCTTGTTATCGACTTATTTATTTGTCGCTATAATAGATAACTAATTTAATGCAATTGATATAACTACCGTAATTACATTAACTGTAGCGGTTTTATTTCAATATTGGTTGTATCGGTATTTACCCATACTTCACCATCTTGAATGGTAATGGCGAGCTTAATTCCACGATCAACCAAAGCAGCAAGTGCTTGTGTTGCTGCGTAATCAAGGCTAAAAATACTTAGATTTTTAAATTCATACAATTTAGGTTGATGTTTTTGCCACCAAATTGCTTGATTGTTTTCACCATAAGTATATAGCACCACTTTTTTAGATTTATTACAGGCTTTTTTAAGGCGTTTCTCATCTGGTAAGCCAAGTTCAACCCATAGTTCTATTTCTTCACTATAGCTTACATGCCAAAGTTCAGGCTCATCATCAGCACTTAACCCTTTAGTAAATTCTAAACCATCACAGCTATTTAGCGCAAAAGCGAGTAAGCGAATCATCAACCTTTGGTCGGTTTCTGATGGGTGTTGAGCCAAGGTTAAATTAAAATCTTGATAAACGTGGCGGTCCATATCGCTAAGCGATAACTGCACTTTCATAATGGTGGATTTAAGAGCCATAACAACTAATCTGAAAAAATTTGCGCCAGTATAGCGCAATTAAATGAATTGCCAGTTAAAATAGCGGTTAATTATACGTTAGGAGTTAAAAATGGCTATCCAGTGGTTCCCTGGGCACATGAATAAAGCCCGCAATGAAATTAAAGAAATAATGCCACAAATGGATGTGATCATTGAAGTGCTTGATGCGCGCATTCCCTACAGTAGTGAAAACCCGATGGTGGCAACCTTGCGTGAAGGTAAGCCGGTCATCAAAATTTTGAACAAAGCTGATTTAGCTGATCCTAAAATGACTCAAATCTGGAAAGATTATTTTGAGCAAGAAAACGGTGTTAAAGCGATTTCTTTTGGGCATGATAAAGCAGCTGAAGTACACCGTATTAATGAGCTTTGTAAAAAGCTAGTGCCGCATAAAGTGGGTGCAGATAAGCAAATTAAAGCCATGATCATGGGTATTCCTAACGTGGGTAAATCTACGTTAATTAATGTATTGGCTGGGCGTATAGTTGCAAAAACAGGTAATGAACCTGCGGTAACCAAAGCACAACAACGCATTAAGCTTGAAGACGGTATTATGCTTTACGATACGCCAGGTATGTTGTGGCCAAAAGTAGAAAACGAAAACTCAGGTTATCGCTTAGGCGCCACCGGTGCCATTCGTGATACAGCACTTGAGTATGAAGAAGTAGCAAGTTACACAGCTGAGTACCTATTGCGTGCATACCCTGAGTTATTAAAAGCGCGTTATAAAATAGATGAATTACCACAAAGTGATTGGGAATTTGTTGAAATGGCGGGGAAAAAACGCGGCTGTATTCGTGGTGGTAATCAAATAGACACATATAAAATGTCTGAAATACTAATCAACGAATTACGCGACGGTATCATTGGCCGTATTACTATGGAAACTCCGCAAATGCGTGAGGAAGAAGAAGTAATGGTTGCTGGTTTACGCGCCGCTGCAGAAGCTAAAAAAGCAGCTAAAGAAGAAGAGAAAAAACAACGCCGAGCACGCGCTCGTAAAAACCGTCGTTAATTGATTTAGTTTAATTTAACCAACTAAATTACAGACATAAAAAAAGCCCGTAAGGGCTTTTTTAGTTTCATATCTACCGTCACCGATATGAGCAATGTAGCAAGTAAAATAGTAGGGCGGTTACTCATCATCAACATCAAGGGGCGTTGCGGTTCATAACAAGTAACCATAGCTGTTTACGTGCGCCACACGTTGTTTCAGGGTCGAGAAACAAATCAATTCATTCCTTAACAAGTGGTATGCAATCCGTCTTGTTGATATTGATTATCAGTTAGATCTAACTATCTGTCAATATCTAAATGCAAATAATTCTTATTATTGGTGAGTTTGTTTTTTATTCATATATAAATCGGCTAGTTAGCACTGACATTTAATAAAAATACTTACTTTGGTTGAACAATTAAGAATAAAAAATAGATGCTTAATACTTATTAAATAATTTGATATGGATTTTTATTATAAAAGCATTGCTTGTAAAACCTTAGCCCCTAAAGATCAACAGCCTTTAATTTATGGCTAAAAATATTCGTACTTAACTGGATATTTTAAGCCACTAACGCACTTTATTTGCTGTTATACGTAAATTAATCTGCTCCACTAGTACTTTATCCTGCTTGTTTAGACGCCCTACAATGAGCAAGAAATCACTACCGTCAGTTTTTATTACTTTAATGCTTGTGTTATCAAGTTTGGTTTTACCGTATGTGGTTTCTATTTTTTCTATGTCTTTAAAGTGACTAAGATCTGATTCAAGCTTACCGTCATCGTTTTTGTAGTAACTAAAAACATAGTTCTCGGTTATTCCGTTACCGTCTTCTCGGTAATCAAATACTGCATCGCTATAAAAATAAAGTATTTCTTCGTTTTCAGGTGTTAGGCGATTACGTTTTAAAAAGTGTACTTGGTAAGGCCATAAACTATCGCCTTTTATAATTGCAGCATTGGGTAAAATATTTACTTCTTGAAGTACGCCTAGAAATAATAGAGGTGCAAACGCAAGCGAGATTAAATACTGTCTAATTCGCCAGTATGAGTTGTAATGTAGGGCTTCTTTACTTATATCGGTTTGCTCAATGTAACTAACTAGGGGCAACCATAAAAATGGCATTATACAAATCACTATGGTTGCGTATTCGTCCATACGATAAGCAAAGGCGCTGGCAAGTACCATTAGCCAGAGTGTTAAGGCAGTCCAGTTAGGCATTACTCTATTTTTGTTTAACTGTTGTTGGCTGTGCTGTGCAAGTGCGAGATACAAAGGGTAATACCATAAAAATGCAAATATACCTCGAGCAATAGGCATAATACTTGAGTTATCGCGCTCTTTAATGGCCTTAAAGTTACGATAACTCCAGTAGTTAACAAATATGCCTAAACTTAAAATACTGTAAATAATAAACTTACTTACAGATACAGCATAAAATGGACTATCTTCAAATTTAACTTTTTTTGCTGACTCTAATCGCCAATCGGCGAAGAAGAATATGAGCACTAAAATATAGCCAGCCAACACATATTTAAGCCAGCTATAACCAAAGCTATCTAGCACATCAGCTGTTGTTTGAGGCGTTTCGCTCGCCTTTGCATATTTTAGAATAGGGTAATGGGTTGCTGATATTAACTTTTTACGCTGTGCTAAATAATCATCTATTTGATCCGCTTTAATATGATCTTGTTTTGCGTAATAGTTATAGCTCAGTGTTAAAACATTATCATTAAATTCAGTAGTTGTTTTTAGATTGAAGTAGTCGTTGTCAATTTCTTCTTGATCGCTATCAAATCCCCAACCTTTTTCTGCAAAATGTAGTTTTATTGTGGTGTTAATTATATTGGGGTAGTCAAAGTAAAGTGGGTCGGTACGATTTACCTGCTTTGGTTCGTAAACGCTATTTTGTATTTCACTCGCATAAAAACTAGCTTCGTAGCCTTCGTCTGTTTTTTCCCAAAATTCACTAATTAAATACGATTCTTTGGTTATTAGATTCCCCGTTTTTTCTTGCTCACTAATTGCCATTGCTTCATTGATTGATAAGCCATTTAAAAAACCTTGGTAATACTCGAAGTAAGATTTAGCAACGCTATTTAGACCACTGCTGGCTATATTGTTTCTTCGGTTAATTGCTTCAAATTCAGCATAAGTGTACTGGGTTTCAAAACGTGATGACTCAGATACTTTTTCAGCAATAAAAAAGTTATCCTCTACAGATACATTTGTATGTACAGGTTTTTGCGCCATTGAAGTTAAAGCGCTTTCACCTTTATCAATAATTAGGGCATAGCCATAATCAGGCTGTGCTAAATATTCGAGAGTACCTCGCTGGTAGCTAACCGTAGGATCGAGCCAGTAGCGTTTTCCGTTTTGTTTAAGCGTAACAATAACGTGATTAAATACACTTGCAGAAGGTGGAAGTTCTTTTAAACGTTTGGTTTCCTCTGTATCAACTAGCGCAGGGAAGGCTTCTATATCCATCGCTTTTAATAACGAGATAAGCAGTACTGTTTTATCTTTGCAATCGCCGTATCGTAGCGAAAGCGTTTCTGAAGCTGACGTTGGTTGATGCGAGTTAGTGCCCATTTCAAGCCCTAAATATCGAACTTCGTCTTGGCTAAAGCGCAGTGCTGCTGCAATTTTATCTGATGTTTTTGTGTGTTTTGCTTTTATTTTTTTAGCTATATCCAAAATGCTGCTTGGGGTTTCTATGGCTGATTGATAAAGCGGATATGCCCAGTTAACTACCTGACCCCAATCGTCAAACTCAGAAAAGTAAACTTGTGTATATGGGTCGTACCACGTTGGGGTTTGAGAATTCTGCTCCAGTAAAGGTTCTTCAAAAAGAGTTATAGAATAATCTTTGCCATATTTATTAAGCGTTTCTTGAATATCTGCTGTGCCGTTTATTGTATTTATATGTAGAGGTGTTTGTTTACCCCAAAGTACACGCATATTTTGTTGCACTACGGGTACCGACCAGTTCAGCGTGCGTCTTGTACTAAACTTATTAGCATATATAGGGTTGCTGCCTGTCACTGTGTAGCTGTAATCGAGTATGTCGCCACTGCGCATATCATCAATAATAATATTGAGTGATAAGCTACCATTATAAATACGCTCAGCTAATTCAGATTCACTCTGTATAACCGTCATTCTCGCGCTATCAAGCTTATCAATGTGCTCATTATTTCTGATAATCGTTAAGCTATTTAGTGTTAGCGACTCGTAACTTGGATCAAAATCAAGACTAAGCTGGCTTATATAATCAACACCACTTTGATTTAAAGCTTTCATAACCAAACGCGTATAGCGTTGCTGTTTTTGTCTGCTCGGTATATAGGATTGGTTATCGAGTAACAAATAAAGTGTGCCGTCACGTACCTTGGTTATGTCGGAATGTTTGGGTTGCTCAATAATATGTGTATTAACCCAATTAGCTGGTTTATCTATTTTATATTGCTGCGCAAAAATATTATGAGAGAAAATTAATAAGGTAAGTGCAATTAGCCAAGAGCTGAGTCGAAGGAAGTTCCATTTCATTGTGGGGTCTTATAGTTGTTTTTATAAATACTATTGAAGGAATAATGTACCAAATTTAGGCTTTTTTGACAATGAGATGTTAATAGAATCCATCGACATATTTATATTTATAATTATGATAATGAATAAGTTCAGCTCAATTTAGCTTATTATTTATAGGCATGGGTTATAAATACAATGAAAGCATAAAGGTATTTAATTATCTCTAAAAATGCCTTTGCTGTTTGTCTTATTGCTCGGCACACATTTTACTTTGCAAAATACACTATGCTTTTATAAAGCACGCAACCACTGCATTTACTGCTCAGCAAATGGGCGATTTGGTCGGTGTGAGTCGCTCTACAGCACGCCGTTACTTAGAGTATTTGCTTGAATCAGGTAAGTTAACAGCGGATCAAAGTTATGGCAGTATTGGCCGTCCTGAACGTTGCTATAAAATAGCGAAGTAACTTGGTGTATCTGAAACTTAAGTATTAAACGCTATTAATTTCAATGTCTTGCGTTTTTTTTGTTATGTTTGATATTTAATAGATTCTGACGATAAAAAAAATATGTTGAATTGATTGCATTTTAAGCGGCTTGTATGGTGATGTTCGCATTAAGTGATGTTATACTCCTGCCGAATAATTTATCGACTTTATTAAGAGTAAAATTAATGGCAGATTTATCGAAGTACAGAAACATTGGTATTTTCGCGCACGTTGATGCGGGTAAAACCACGACTACTGAGCGTATCCTAAAGCTTACTGGTCAAATCCATAAAACAGGTGAGGTTCATGATGGTGAATCTACTACTGACTTCATGGAACAAGAAGCTGAGCGCGGTATTACTATCCAGTCTGCGGCTGTAAGCTGTTTCTGGAAAGATCACCGTTTTAACGTTATCGATACTCCTGGACACGTTGACTTCACAGTTGAAGTATACCGTTCACTTAAAGTATTAGATGGCGGTGTTGGTGTATTCTGTGGTTCTGGTGGTGTTGAACCACAATCAGAAACTAACTGGCGCTATGCTAACGAATCAGAAGTTGCACGTATTATCTTTGTAAATAAATTAGACCGTATGGGTGCTGATTTTTACCGTGTAACTGAGCAAGTACGTAAAGTACTTGGCGCAACTCCACTAATCATGACTTTACCAATCGGTATCGAAGATGAGTTTGTTGGTGTTGTAGATGTTTTAACTAAAAAAGCGTACGTATGGGATGACACTGGTCTTCCAGAAAACTACGAAATCACTGACGTTCCTGCAGACATGGTAGAAAAAACTGATGAATACCATGAAATGCTTATCGAAACTGCTGTAGAGCAAGACGATGACCTTATGGAAGCGTACATGGAAGGTGAAGTTCCTTCTATCGAAGATATCAAGCGTTGTATCCGTAAAGGTACTCGTGACCTTGCTTTCTTCCCTACGTTCTGTGGTTCTGCTTTCAAAAACAAAGGCATGCAACTAATCCTTGATGCTGTTGTTGACTACTTACCTGCTCCAACAGAAGTTGATCCTCAACCTCTTATGGATGAAGAAGGTAACGAAAATGGCGAATTCGCAATCGTATCTGCTGACGAACCTTTCAAGGCGCTAGCATTTAAGATAATGGATGACCGTTTTGGTGCATTAACTTTCGTACGTATCTACTCAGGTAAGCTTAATAAGGGTGACACTATCCTTAATGCGTTTACTGGTAAAACTGAGCGTGTTGGCCGTATGGTTGAGATGCAAGCAGATGACCGTAACGAATTAACTAGCGCACAAGCTGGTGACATCATTGCTATCGTAGGCATGAAAAATGTGCAAACTGGTCACACTCTATGTGATCCTAAGCACCCAGTAACACTTGAGCCAATGGTATTCCCAACTCCAGTAATCTCGATTGCTGTACAGCCTAAAGATAAAGGCGGTAATGAGAAAATGGGTGTTGCTATCGGTAAAATGGTTGCAGAAGATCCATCTTTCCAAGTTGAGACTGATGAAGATTCAGGCGAAACTATCCTTAAAGGTATGGGTGAGCTTCACTTAGATATCAAAGTTGATATCCTTAAGCGTACTTACGGTGTAGACCTTATCGTTGGTCAACCACAGGTTGCTTACCGTGAAACTATCACTCGTGAAATCGAAGATAGCTACACGCATAAGAAACAATCTGGTGGTTCTGGTCAGTTCGGTAAAATCGACTACCGCATCAAGCCTGGCGAAGTTGCTTCAGGCTTCACGTTTAAATCATCAGTTGTTGGTGGTAACGTACCTAAAGAATTCTGGCCTGCAGTTGAGAAAGGCTTTAAGTCAATGATGGGCGAAGGTGTTCTAGCTGGCTTCCCAGTATTAGACGTTGAAGTTGAACTTTTTGACGGTGGTTTCCATGCCGTGGATTCATCAGCAATCGCGTTCGAAATCGCTGCTAAAGGTGCTTTCCGCCAATCGATCCCTAAAGCGGGCGCACAACTTCTTGAGCCAATCATGAAAGTTGACGTGTTCACTCCAGAAGATCACGTTGGTGATGTAATCGGTGACCTTAACCGTCGTCGTGGTATGCTAAGCGACCAAGAAGCTGGTTTAACTGGCGTTCGCATTAAAGCTGACGTTCCGTTATCAGAAATGTTCGGTTACATTGGTTCACTACGTACAATGACATCTGGTCGTGGTCAGTTCTCTATGGAGTTCTCACACTACGCACCATGTCCACAAAACGTAGCTGACACAGTAATCGCTGCAGAAAAAGAGAAAAAAGCTGCTAAGTAATTAGCTCTTTAACTCTTTAAAAAACCCGCACATGTTGCGGGTTTTTTATTACCTATAATTTGGTTTTATTTTTTATAGTTTTTTATAACTGCTTTTTATTATTAATTAGTCCTATATTTTTAATTAATAAAAAGGTACTAGAGCAATTTATTTATATTGTTACAAAGCAGGGATTTGTTATACACGTCTATGCACAGAGCGTTATATCAATAGTGAGGAAATTACTGTTGTATCATTTAGCTCGTTTTTTCTTTTCACTATTTTAAAGTAGAACTGGAGAATGGTAAGGTTTTTCATTTTTATAACTGGCAACTTGATGATGAAACGCAATCAGTTATTTCTAAAATGTACTGTAATAAGTTAGCTAAAAAAGTAGAAAATATTAGCGGCAAATACAGCGCATGATTTTTTAATTTAGATAGAAAAAAGGAGCAATTAATTGCTCCTTTTTTGTTTTTATTTTATAACGCGCTAATTAAACTTTTTTATAGCCTTAGCTTTTAGCGCTTTCATCTTTAGCCTGCGTGGCTTTTTAAAAGATTGTATAGGCATTGATACCATATGCTCTTGTGGCAGTGCCGGAATTGTTTGTGGGTAAGTTCCTTCCTCTGGCACGGAAATCTCTTTTAGATGTACTTTAAGCGCCTCTAGAGTTGAGTCGTTATCAACTTCACTAGGGCAAATAAATATACCTAACTTTCTTAGTTGTACGCCGAGTTTGATACTACTGGTATAACGGATAATTGGAGCACCTAATACTAAGCCTAATAATATAGGTGATAGCCACCAAAAGAATACAGGTGTGAAGTAGTAGGCTGTGCTACCCCATGCTATAGCCACAATAGTAGAGAATAACGTATAACCAAACGCTTCTTTCCACGGAACCATACGACCTTCGCGCGGTTGTGCATCCCACTTCACTTTTTTACCTAAAAATACGCAAAGAACAAAGTAAGCATGAAATACCATCATTAATGGCGCAACAATAATAGCAAATACGGTTTCAATGATTGAACCTAGTATGAGCTTAATTGAACCACCAAAGCGTTTGTTTCTATGTATTAGGGTGACTATTACGCCCATTAATTTAGGCATTAATAAAATAACAATAGTTAAATACAAGAGTGAATCAATAAGATCGGTTTTAGCTATTTGCCATGTAGGAAATAATTGATAAACACGGTTAAAGTACACATCACTATTTAATGCGCGCGTTACTGCATCAATAGTACTTAGCGCTAGCATTGAGAGCCAAATTAGTGATGAAATATAAGCGGTTGCACCTAATAGAAAGTGCAGCTTACTCATTAATTTTAGTTTAGATGACGATAGTAAACCTAAGTGCTGAATATTACCCTGTACCCAGCGTCTATCGCGTACAGCATAATCGAGAATATTACTTGGTACTTCTTCGTAGCTGCCTTCAATATCTGATAGTAATAGTACATCCCAACCTGCACTATGAAGTAGTGATGCTTCTACAAAGTCATGACTTAAAATCTCACCGCCAAAAGGTGCGTTACCTTTGAGTGTTGGCAAGCCACAGCACGTTATAAATGCTTCAACTCTAATGATTGCATTATGACCCCAGTAGTTGGCTTTATCTGTTTGCCAAAATGCTGAGCCAGTAGCGAGCATTGGGCTATATAGCACTGACGCAAACTGTAAAAAACGACCAAAAAAGGTATCTTGACGAACAGGTATTGGAATCGTTTGGATCAGGCCTGCTTGTGGGTTGTTTAGCATGCTTGTAGTAAGTTCTAACATACATTTACCGGTCATTACGCTATCTGCATCAAGCACAATCATATGGTCGTAATTACTTCCCCAGCGCTCACAAAAGTCGGTTAGGTTACCTACTTTGCGGTGTTTGTTATCTTCGCGACGACGATAAAAAACATGCTTTGCTGTATCCCCTAAACGTTCGCACAATGCATGCCATGCACTTAGCTCGTTTTTAACTATTTGAGGGTCTTGTGTATCGCTTAATAAATAAAAATCAAAATTATCAAGCTGACCAGTTTCTTTTAACGATTGTAGACTTACTTCAAAGCCCGCGATAACACGGTGGGTATCTTCGTTATAAATAGGCATTACAACGGCGGTTTTCTGAGCGTTAATTGCCTCGTTATTGAACTCAATTGGTTTAATACGTTTTAACGTAAGCGGGTCAATTCGAAATAACTGTAGTACAAAGCCGATTGTGCCACTACAAAAGGCCGTTACAATCCAAGCAAATGTGATTGAGAATAATATTAAAAGAGCATACTCAAGTAGTGTCATACCGTTTGAGCTTAAAATCTCAAACATAATAGATATGCCGTAGCCAGATGTGCCAAGTGCCGCAATGGCAAATAGCCATACTCTTAGTGTTTTGAATGGCATTGGAGTGCCCCTACCTTTATTACTTGATGTCATTTGGGTACCAAACATAGCTCCATACCTCGCTAATTTCTTTGTCACGTAGTTTTAACGATAAACGCATATCAACGGGTTGATCGTCCTGTGGTGCAATTTTAAAGGCTACACGCCATCCACGTGAATCCGGAAGTTTTTGTACATTCACGTCGGTTACTTCGCCTGTTGTAAGTTGAATGTCGGCATCTAGTTTTAACTGTTTAGACAGTTGATTTATTTCTGATCCAGTAAAATCAACAGTAAATTGGCGGTGGCTTTTTGGTGGTGGGTTGTCCTCACCAGGTAAAGCGGCGCTACCAATTCTTGTACGTAGTACACGTGCTTTCTCGTGCTGAGTTAAAACTGAATTAAAGGTGGTCATTTTGTAGCTTAATTTTAATGAATCTCCGGCCTTCATTGGTTTTTCTGGTACCCAGTAACTTACGATATTGTCGTTAGTTTCTGTATCAGTCGGTATTTCTACAAGCTCTACACGACCATTCCCCCACTCACCTTGTGGTTCAATCCATAGGCTAGGGCGGTCGTGGTAATGTGCTTCTGTGTCTAGATAGTTATTAAAGTCTCGGTCTCGTTGAGCTAACCCAAAACCTTTTGGGTTATTGTACGAAAATGAAGTAACGCTGAGTTGTGATGGGTTGTTAAGAGGACGCCATACCCACTTGTCATCAGCAGATTGAGTTAATAGGCCATCCGAGTCATGAACTTCAGGGCGATAGTCATCAAAAAATTTGGTGCTGTTTTCGCCGTGATAAAACATACTCGTTAATGGTGCTACACCTAGTTTTTTAATATCTTTACGCGCAAAAATCTGCATATCAACATCAACTAGCATGTTAGTTGTAGGGTCGACGCTAAATTTGTACGCACCAGAAATAGATGGACTATCCAACAATGCAAAAATGATGATTTGTGTTTGCTCTGCCTTTGGTTTAACTAACCAAAACTCTTTGAACATTGGAAATTCTTCACCCGAATTCTCAGCAGTATCAATGGCAAGGCCTCTTGCTGATAAGCCATAAACTTGTTGAGGGCCAACGACTCTAAAATACGATGCTCCCTGAAATACCATTACTTCGTCTTTATACTCGTTAGTATTTAATGGGTAATGTAAGCGAAATCCAGCATGGCCTAGTTGAGTGCCCGCCACACTTTTAGCTATTTCTTCTTGTAGTGGTGCAGCAGTGCCATCGTATTGGTAAAAGTCGGTGCTGAAAGGTAAGCGGCTACGTTTAGAGTCGCTATCAACAGTATTTATTGTTACGGGTGTTTTATATAAAAAACCAGGGTGGAATAATTGCAGCTCGTACAGGCCTTCATCTTTCCACACCGCTTTATCTTTTTTAAATCGAATTGAGCGGTAGTCTTGATAATCAATATTATTTAGTGCTTCAAGCTCGATGTTTTTAGGTGCCACATATTCTTCGCTTGCTAACTTTTTAGCGCGAGCGCTAATTACATCAAATAAGCTACTTTGTGGAATTGCTACATCAACAGTTGCAGCAATCGCTTGGTTGCTATTGCCCCAAGTCGAAAAAATAATAAGTAGACCCAGTAGTGGTGCTGACTTTTTTTGCCATTTAGGCAAGTTTTGGGTTAGTTGTTTCATTCTCATTCCTTTATAAAAACACGACTTATTTTTACGTTTAGGGTAAATATTGATTTTGTTTTGTAAGTATCTTCTAATTTACTTAAAGCAAAATGTGAACCCTTATAAAAGTTCATATTTTTCAATAGGAAAACCAATATACGTAACTCATTGAGGTTTTTGTTGTGTAAAATTCACTCAATATTATGTAGTTGTTACTGATTAATTACTAGAAGACTCACTAATCGTATGAACATATTACGGGGAGTTTAATGAAGCTTGTCTGAATTACATTTGTATAAAATAAAAAAGCCGCAAAAGCGGCTTTTTATATGTTTAGATTTTACTTAATTATTTCTTTTTAAATCGACGCACTATTGATAGTGGTGCTAAAAGAAGTGATAACCATAATAATGAACCTGCATCATTATCATCATCTGAGCGTAAGTTATTTACCTTAACGGCTACTTTTTCAATGTTTGATAAGTTACCAGCACTATCTTGAGCTTGTACTGTTAAAGTAATACGATTTTCGAATTCGTAATCAATCTCTCCAGCAACAATTAACTGCCCCTGATCGTTAATAGAAACGCTGTCATTATCAGATGTAATAAATTTAACAACAGGTGATTCATCGGCATTTGGATCACTAAAATCGAGCGTGCCGATAATTGTGCCAATTGCGCTGTTTTCATCGATTGCAAAAACTTGATCGGCTGCAATTACAGGTGTTTGCTCTTCAGGCGTTAAAGTAATTTCAGATTTAATGTCAATAATCACAGGGTCATGGTCTGATGCGCGGTATGCACTTTCAGAGTACAAGCTAGATTGTTGACCTTCGCTTTTAAACTCTACATTGTAATCAAGTGAAATAGGTTCATCTGCGTTGATATGCCAATCTGTTGCAGCGACAACTTTGCTAAGTAATGATTGTGTAGCTACTGCATGGTCTAAACTTCCTGCACGACCAGAAAAGCTATAAGAATAACCAAGTGTATCACCATCAATTTCAGCAACTACATTTTTGTAGCCTTTATCAGCAAATGCACGTATTGGATCTTCCATTGCGTAAGCATTCATATCGCCGACTAAAATAGTATCTTCGTCATCAACACCGGTTGGTTTGCTATCAAGCCAATCTGCGAATGCATTAGCACCTTGCGTGCGTATTTCATTCCAACAGCCTTGGCCATCACCTAAATCTGCATTATTTCCAGAAGCACTACCACAACTTTTAGATTTAAGATGTGACACAGCAACAGTAAATACTTCATCAGTTTCTATTGATTTAAAGCTTTGTGCAATTGGAGCACGGTTACTAAAATCAAATGGAGCCTCAGTTGTAATGGCTGCAGTGCCTACTTCTTCTACTTTGTTAGCACGATAGATAAGTGCGGTAGTAATTGCATCGGTACCAATTTGATCTACGTTAAAATCAACAAAAGCATAGTTGTTAGCACTATCTGCATCATTTAATGCATCTACTAAGCTAGCAATTGCACTAAATTCGCCAAAGCCATCATTCTCAATTTCCATTAAACCAACAACATCGGCCTCAATAGCGCTAATAGCACTTACAATTTTAGCTTCTTGACGAATAAATTCAGCTTCAGTATCTGCACCTCGAGATGTAGGGAACCCTCCGCCTTGGCCATCACCATTGAAGTAATTAAGTACGTTAAAGCTAGCTACACGTAAATCTGCTTCAGCATTAAGTTCAGGCGCATCTTCACGTGCATTTGTTGCAATAAACGAAGGCGCTAAAGTTGGGTGAATTCGGTAAAGACCGAAGCTATAAGCAAGTGCCCCTGTAACAGTATTAACAGTATCGCCAGTTCGTAATGTATTTTCTGCCGATAAGCCTGGAGTTGGATAAGCTGTAGGGTCTAAGTTTTGTACTGTAGAGCCATCATCTATTAAAATCTTTTTAAGTAGATTTTCAGTTTCAACTGCATTAGCAGCATCGCCAGGTAACGCAACCTGAGTACCTTGGTACAAGCGCTCTGTTGCTAATTCAACTTCACCATATCGACCAAGACCAAAGTTATTAGTCACTACTAATGGTTGCTCTAATGTGACTAACATACCTTCAAAAGCTTCTAAATCAGTTGTATTAGCTAAAGGTAAAGTGATTTTTGTAGCTGCTGCAGCTAAACCAGTGCCACACACCGCAACTTGGCTAACACTGCCAATTTGTGTTGCATCAAAATATTCTTCAACAGTACCTTGTACACGTACATGGTCGCCTACATTCACGTCAGTATCTGCAAAATATACAAATACACCTTCAGAGGTAAGTGGATTTGCATCTATATCAGCAGCCAGTGAGTTAACAAAAAAGCCTTTTAATTGTTCATCACCTTGAAAATCGGCGCTTACAACACCTTCAAGTTCTACTAATGTACCTACAAGTGGGCTAGCAGAGCCGTCACCTTGAATAGCATTTATTAGTGTTTTTTCTGCACCACAAACTAGTGGTTCAAGTGGTTCTGGCTCAGGGTCTGGCACAGGAGCGGTACCGCCGTTTCCTGTGTGTGAACCTAATCCATCAAAGGTGTCAATATCAAACTGTTCCCATTCTTCGCTAGGATCAAAAATGGCTGTCGAGTCAGTTCGGCCTGTGGTAATGCTATCTTTTCTTCGCAGCGTTTTGTTAACCGTAGTTACACCCCCTTCAGACCACTCTGAACCCGGATCAACACCAACTTGACCAAAACTATCAACAATTACACCGTCTTTAGTTAAAACAAGGGCATCATCACCGTTATAGTAGGTTACTGTGCTGGTTTCATCTGCAATATCAAGTATTGCAGCTGCTGCACTGGGGTTTGAAATAATGTAGGTGGTATTGGCGGCCAATGTTCCGGTTAAATCAATCGAGTTGCCAATCGAACTGCTACCATTTGAATAGAGTCCTAAAGTATAACCTTCAAGAGAAAGCTCCGTATCAGCATTATTATAAAGCTCGATTGCTTTATTATTACTGCTTCCCTCTATATATTCTGAAATGATTAGATCAGCGGATGCTGGTGCACTGAGACTTGCTATAACAAGTGCGAGTGGTGTTATTTTTGTTTTAAACATTTTTTTATTATTCCCGTGTATTAATCCCAAAATGGGACACCAGTTTAGAGAATAAATATGACGAAAATAATACAAAAATGTAAATGAATGTAAACAAAAGGCGGTTTAACCGCCTTTTAATAAAAAATTACTTTTTAGCTAGATATTTTGCGGCTTGCTTAGCAAAGTAGGTTAATATTCCATCGGCTCCTGCACGCTTAAATGCAAGTAAAGATTCCATTATTGTAGCCTCTTCACTTAACCAACCGTTATCAATTGCTGCTTTGTGCATTGCATACTCGCCACTTACCTGATATGCGAAAGTAGGTACACCAAATTCGTCTTTAACACGCCGTACAATATCTAAATAAGGCATACCGGGCTTTACCATAACCATATCAGCGCCTTCTTGTAAGTCTAATGCGACTTCACGTATTGCTTCATCAGAGTTTGCTGGATCCATTTGGTAAGTTTTTTTATCAGCACCTTTTAAGTTACCAGCAGAGCCTACAGCATCTCTAAATGGGCCATAGTAGCTAGATGCGTATTTAGCTGAGTAGGCCATAATTCGAGTATGAATAAACCCATCAGCTTCAAGTGCTTCGCGAATAGCGCCAATACGACCATCCATCATATCAGAAGGGGCAACAACATCAGCACCAGCTTCTGCATGGGAAAGTGCTTGTTTAACTAAAATTTCAGTAGTGACATCATTAATAACATAACCTGAATCATCAATAATACCGTCTTGGCCATGCGTAGTGAAAGGGTCAAGTGCTACATCAGTAATCACACCCAACTCAGGAAAAGCTTCTTTTAACGCTCTTACGGTGCGTTGTGCTAAGCCATCATCGTTATATGCTTCTTCGGCAAATAATGATTTTTTATCCGCAGGCGTTACTGGAAAAATAGCAACGGCAGGTACGCCAAGTTCAACGAGTTCTTTTGCTTCAACAAGCAGTAAATCAATTGATAGGCGCTCAATACCAGGCATTGATTCAATTACCTCGCGGCGATTTTTACCATCAAGTACAAATACAGGGTAAATTAAATCATTTACGCTAAGCTGGTTTTCAGCCATTAAGCGGCGAGAAAAGTCGCTGCGGCGCATTCTGCGCATGCGAGTATATGGGAAAAGGTCTAATCCTGATTGGGCCATGTTAATATGCTCCTACTGTGGTAATGGAAAAGTAATTACTTGATTACGGCCATGCTGCTTTGCGTAATAAAGTGCTTTGTCGGCGCACTCAGTAAAAATTTGAGGGTTGCTAACATCATCAGCAATACTGGTGTATACACCAGCGCTAATAGTAAATTGAATATCATTATTGGCAACCGTTACTGTACTTACTGAGATATCAGCTCGTATTTTTTCAGCTATGTCTTGTGCGCCTTCACTAGGGGTATTAGGTAATAGCACAACAAATTCTTCACCGCCATAACGGGCAACTTCATCGAGTGGTCGTTTTAAATGGTCTTTTATAAGGTCAGACACTGCTTTAATAACTTGATCGCCAATGATATGGCCGTACGTGTCGTTGATATTTTTAAATCGATCTATATCAAGCATAACAATGCTAAGCGGCGTTTGTTCTCGACGAGAGCGACGAAGCTCCATTACCAGTTTTTTATCAAAAAAGCGTCTGTTTTTTATTCCAGTCAATGCGTCTTCAGTATTTAGTAACTCAAGTGAGCGGTTTTTTTCTTCAAGCTCTCTAAGCGTCACTTGTAATTCAAAGGTGCGCTCGTCCACCTGAGATTCAAGTTCTTGGCGAGTTTTTTCTTGTAATTTTAAGCGCTCTTTAAGTAGTGTATCTTGTGCTGTGTTTTCAGCAATCAAGGTTTGTTGAGCAATCACTTCTTCATCGCGTTGTAAAATAAATAACTTCATTACGCTGTAGCATAAGCAAAAAGTGCAGCCAAAAAAGCATGCAAATACAAATGCGAGCGTACTTCTGTCAAAGGCGTATAGGCCCATTACTGCAACAGTAAAATAAAGCATTACCACCAAGAAAAAAACCAATACAAGTAATAGTGCTTTGTTTGGTTTAGAAGGCGTTAAACGCACGCACATAAACGTAGTTACAATATAAAAGCCTAAAACGATTGGAGTAGTGATTAAACAAAATAATGTAACTATGTTGTTTGGAAGTAGCCAAATAAATAATAACGAAATGGCTAAAGCGTTAACTACAACTTTTTGAATAGTTAGCAGAAGAGAGGGCCTGGGATGGCAAACTTGCTTCTGCAAAGGCAAAAACAATAAAGTGATAAGCATAAGTAATATAGGGGTCATAACTTGCTGTAATGCAGGCAAATTAGGATGAACGTACCTTAAGCCAAAACCACAAAGGTAGGCTAATACACTACCTAATGTGAGAGATATAACCCCAGCATAAACAAAATAACCTTTACGTGAAAAACCATATAAAACTATGCAACTCACACCCAAAGAAAATATAAAACCAATCAATAAGCCATAGAGTAAATTGATTTTTCCTTTGTGTGCCAAATAAGCTTCTGGTTGCCACAGTGTTAAAGGGACTCGCAAGCCTGAACTATTCGCCACTTTCATTATAATAAGCGTTTCGCTATTTGCAGGGCTGAGCAGTTTAACTAATAAAGATTCACTTTTAATTGTGCGCTTATATAAGGGGTAGGCATCACCAATTTGAGTATAAGAAAGTAATTGCGAGTTATGTAATTGATATACTTGAACGTCGTTTAGCAAAGGATTGTTTAGTGACAATATTTGCTCAGTATTATAACTAAGTGTATTTTTTATTTTAAATTTTATCCATACAGGACGCTGCTCTAGTCCTAAATTAAGGGGTTTTGCTGTGTTTTTTTGCCACTGTATATGGCTACTTTGTTGTGCACTTAATAGCGACGTTGGTTCAAAAGAGTAATACAGGTTATTAATGTTTTGAGAGTTAAAATCGTGTTTTATTATTACTGGGTTTGCGAAACAGCAAAAAGTGCAAAGGAATACTAATAGGCTTAAAAGTGCCTTTGCATAGGCCATTAACGATCTTCTAAACCAAAAACACGGTGAAAGTTTTCTGTAGTTTTACGGGCCACAACTTCTTCATCTATTTGATAAAGTTGTGCAACCGTTTGACAGATATAAGGAAGCAGGGCAGGTTCATTTTTACGTGATTTAGGTTTTGGTTTAACTGTTCGTGGAATTAAAAATGGTGCATCAGTTTCTATTAATAATCGATCTAGAGGAATGCTAGGCACTAGCTGTTGTAAATCTTTTCCACGCCTTTCATCACATACCCAACCCGTTATACCAATATATAGACCTAAATCTAAATATTGCTTTAGAGCTGCTGAGTTACCCGTAAAGCAGTGGAGTACACCGCGAATACTAAACTCTTTTAAAATACTTAGCATGTCGTCACTTGCATCACGTTCATGCAAGTAAACAGGTAAATCTAATTTCTCTGCAAGTGCTAATTGGCGCCTAAAAACACTACGCTGTACATCGCGAGGCGAAAAGTCGCGGTTATAATCAAGGCCACATTCACCAATAGCAATAATATGCTTATTATTTGCAAGTACAGTTAGTTGTGCTTCTAGCTCATTAGTGGCTGATTTTGCATCATGTGGGTGGATACCCGCCGTAGAATATTGAAGATGCTTTGTTGCAAGTTCAAGTGATTGCTGACTGCTTGCAATATCACAACCAATAATAAGCATATTTGTAACACCCGCTTCATTGGCACGGGTAATTACATCGTGATGCTGCTCATCAAATTGATGATTAGTTAAGTTAACTCCAGCATCAATTAACGTATATGACATTATTTAGTACGTTTAACGCGAATAGAGCGGTTTTCACCGTCAATTTTAAGTAAAAATGAGTTAAAAACACCACGGCTAATTACAATCGTATCGTTCTTTTTCAAGCGCATGCTGTCAGAGCCAATTTGACGCCATTGTTGACCGTTATCTAGCGAAATAATTAACTCGCCGTAAGCAGCTTCTTCAACTGAAGCAACCATCGCTTTAATTTCAGCGTCTTTTTCTGTCTGTGATTTTTTGTACTCTAACCCAAACTCATCAGCTGTCTTTTTCACTTCTGTTGGTGTTGTGGCTACTGCCTGAGGTACATTATTAGCTGTTGGTGGTGTGAGCGTTTTTGTTACTGATGGCTTAACCAGTGACTTACCCGCGATGGTATTATCGTAACAAAGTAAGCGGTTAAAATCGTTTTCAATAAAGCTACATGCTTGTAACGCTTGAGTATTAAACTCTGTTTGCGCAGCAAAAGTCGGTGCGCTTAATAAAACCAATAGTGAGAGTAGTTGTTTTTTCATTTTATTCCTCAGATTCTTTTTGTGGTTTAGCGGTATAAAACTTTGCTAAAATTAGACCTAGCTCAAACAGAAGAAGCATCGGAAATGCTAGCAATGTTTGTGATAATACATCAGGCGGTGTTAAAAACATCGCGACTACAAAAACACCCACGACGATATAAGGGCGCTTTTCTTTTAAGCTTTTTGTTGTTGTTGCGCCACTCCAGCATAGCAACATAATTGCCACAGGAATTTCGAAAGCGACACCAAATGCAAAAAACAGTTTTAATACAAACCCTAAATAGCTACTTATGTCGGGCGCAAGAGTCATCATCTCTGGACCAGTACTTGTAAAAAAGCCTAAAATAATTGGCAGAACTACAAAATAACAAAAGGCTATACCGCCATAAAATAATACTATACTTGAGGCGAGAATAGGCATGAGCATTTTCTTTTCATGCTGATATAAACCCGGCGCTATAAACCCCCAAATTTGATGCAATATCCACGGAATTGACGCAAATAAAGCGACAAATAAAGTTAGTTTGAAAGGTGCAAAAAAGGGGGCAGTAACGTCGGTTGCAATCATAGTTGCAGTACTTGGCAAATGCGAAACTAACGGCTGTGCAACAAAGGCATAAATGTCATTCGCAAAATATACTATGGCAATAAAAATAATGAAAATGCTCAATAGTGCTTTTATTAGCCGATCACGCAACTCAATTAAATGGGCTACAAATCCCGATTTTACTTCCTCAGCCATTATTTTTTATACCATGTAATAAGTTGACCACAAAGTGAGAGATAAATTTCACTTTTTTTCATCAAGTTGTTGGTTATTTGATGTATCCGGTTGTTTTTTCTTGTAGCTGTGAGTAACTGACTCAGCCGCTTTTTGTAACTCTGTTAATGAACTTTGTAACTCAGGGCTTAAATCTTTTAGTTCTTGTTGTTCTGCTTTTTTAAGGTTTTCGTGAAGTTCGTGAATACGCAGTTCCTCACTTACTTCGGCTTTTACTGAGTTGGCAAGTGATTTAGCGGTTTTAACCCATTTACTCACTGTTCTAATCGCAACAGGTAAACGCTCAGGGCCAAGCACTACTAAGCCAACAATAAAAATAACAACAAGTTCCCACATCCCCATACTAATTAAACCTTATTGTTATCTTTGTTTTTTTCAGTATCGGTTGAGTTGTCAGCAGTGTTTTTTTCTGATTGTTGAATTTGCTCGGATTTCTCTTTCTCGCTCATTTGATCATCCGACATTGCTTTTTTGAAGCCCTTTACAGCGCCCCCAATATCGCCACCCATCCCGCGTAGTTTTTTTGTGCCAAAAAGTAAAACTATGATCGCTAAAACAATTAATAATTGCCAAATACTAATACCACCAAAACCCATGGTTTTCTCCAATATATAAAACGGTTAAATGTTTATTTTAAATACTAATTATACGCTCACTAGCGCAAATAGCACCCAGTTTATGCGCTGCGCCATGCCGCTATAAAGCTAATAGCCGATAAGCTTATTGCAAGACTTGCAGCTATTAAATCGTGCTGTAAATAACAAAGTGTTGCCATAATCATTGTAGCACTACCAAATAAACTCAATATTAAAGGTTTATGAGATACCTTTTGTTCTTGAAGTTGAATGTGTGGTGCACGCTTTAAATTTTGATAAATTAGATCCGGTAACTCAGGCATTTTTTCAGCCCAAAATGGCAAGTTAGCATACATTTGCTTCAGTACTGATAGCGGTCCAACTTGTTGCTTTACCCAGTCTTCTAAAAAGGGCTTAGCTGTTTTCCATAAGTCGAGTTGTGGGTAAAGCTGACGCCCTAATCCTTCAACGTATAATAAAGTTTTTTGTAGTAGTACTAATTGCGGCTGTACCTGCATGTTAAAACGACGTGCAGTATTAAATAGATTTACGAGTACGTGCCCAAATGAAATTTCGGCCAAAGGTTTATTAAATATAGGCTCGCAAACTGTGCGAATCGCAAATTCAAATTCTTCAATGCTAGTATCTGGTGGTACCCAACCAGAATCAACGTGTAGTTGTGCAACTTGGCGATAATCACGATTAAAAAAGGCGATAAAGTTTTCAGCTAAATAGCGTTTATCTTCTTTGCTTAACGTACCAACAATACCGCAATCAATACCGATATACATTGGGTTTTCAGGGTGCTCTCGAGAGACGAAAATATTACCCGGATGCATGTCGGCATGAAAAAAGCTGTCTCTAAACACCTGCGTAAAAAACACTTCTACGCCACGCTCAGCAAGTAATTTCATATTAGTGTTTTGCGCCATAAGTGCATCGGTATCAGAGACGGGTATGCCGTAAATACGCTCCATCACCAGCACATTGCTACGACTGTAATCACTGTAAACTGCAGGGATGTATAATGAATCAGAGCCTTCAAAATTGCGTTTTAGTTGAATGCCGTTGGCACCTTCTCGCATTAAGTCGAGCTCGTCTAGGAGTGTTTTCTTATATTCTTTAACTACTTCTACAGGACGCAGGCGTTTTGATTCGTTATGTACTTTTGCAAGTACCTTTGCGAGCTTTTCCATTAGCGCTAAATCAGCATTAATTTGCTCATAAATATTGGGTCTAATAACCTTAATTACGACATCTTGCTCAATACTCTGCTCATCAATAAGTTTTGCTGTATGTACTTGCGCTATAGATGCAGAGGCCAGTGGAGTTTGTGAAAACTCACTAAATAATTCACTTATATCGTTAATTTCGAGCGCTTTTTCTATTATTTTTTGTGCAAGTTCGCCTTCAAATGGTTGAACTTGATCTTGCAAAAACGCAAGCTCTAAAGCGATATCATGAGGGAGTAAATCACGACGAGTAGAGAGCATTTGACCAAATTTGATCCAAACAGGACCCAGCTCTTGTAATGCTAAACGTAAACGTAGCCCCGCCGGTTTTTCTTTGTGCTGATTACGCAGCCAAAATAAACTACCACGGGCTATTTTACCAAACCAAGGCACTTTATGCTTTGGAATTAGCTCGTCTAGTCCATAGCTAAGTAACGTTTTGGAGATGTTATACAAACGTGCAGTCGACACAAAAAATCCTTAGCGGGTGTTTGAAGGTAAAAAAGAATTTAAGAGGGCGTTAATGCGTTGCTCAACGGCAGCGACTTGTCCTTTGAGTTCTCTATTTTTTTGTTTAAATTGCTCAAGTTCTAATGGATGAATAGTAATTGCGAGCTCATCTTGGCATAAACTTGTAAGCATGGTACTTATTTTAGTATTGGTTTTGCTGCTCTTTTGTTTTAGTTCTTTTAAGTGCAGGTATAACTGCTGAGCGGGTGCATCGCCAATGTATTTAGAAAGTTGTTCAGGCCAATCAATATCAATACCTGAAAATGCATTGCTATAAGTTTGCGCAATATTTAAATCGCCTTGTAAGTCGAGCTTATCTTGGCGAATTAATTGGGTAAGCATTGCAGGGTTTTTGAGCGCTAAAAGTGTTTCTATATCTGCGCTGATCATACAATCTGCGTTTTCGTTACTTTGGGCACTGTATAAGTGTAATTGATCAGCACTATAAACGAGTTGGATGCTTTGTTGCCAATCTCTTATTTCAACCACTAAGCGCTTATGTTTAACGGCGTTTAGCTTTTGAGATAATTGTGGGTCAAGGCTAAGCGCTTGATTTAGTACACGCTCAATAAGCGAAAGTACAAAATTAGGTAACATAAAAAACTCAGATGACATTGCACCATTATTGCTTTTTGTTATTTTTTCAAGCGCCATAACTGCTAGCCTTAATATTTAAAACCACGATGCAGTGCAACAATTCCGCCTGTGAGGTTTTGGTATGTTGTTTGTTCAAAGCCCGCATCTTCCATCATCGCTTTTAATGTGTCTTGATCTGGATGCATACGAATAGACTCAGCTAAATACTTGTACGATTCACTGTCGTTAGCAACTAGCTTACCCATTGTTGGCAATAAATTAAATGAGTAAAAATCGTAAGCTTTACTAAGTACGTCATGCTCTGGTTTTGAAAACTCTAAAACAAGTAATCTGCCACCTGGCTTTAAAATACGGTACATAGAGCGTAATGCTTTGTCTTTATCGGTAACGTTACGTAAGCCAAAGGCAATAGTGATCACATCAAAGCTATTATCTGGAAATGGCAGCATTTCAGCATTCATTTGTACGTAGTCAATATTGCCTACTAAGCCAAGATTGTGTAGTTTTTCACGACCAACCTTAAGCATAGATGAATTTATATCGCCCAAAACAACTTGACCGGTCTCGCCAACTAGTTGACTAAATTTTGCCGTTAAGTCGCCAGTGCCGCCGGCTAAATCGAGTACATGATGGCCTTTACGAACACCTGAGCTTGCAATAGTTTGACGTTTCCATAAACGATGCACACCAAAAGACATTAAATCATTCATTACATCGTATTTTGCAGCTACTGAGTGAAATACATCAGCAACCATAGAAGCTTTATCGCCCTCGGCTACTGTTTTATAACCAAAATGCGTGGTCTTTTGTTCGGTTTCGTTCATGACTAATCTCTATCGTGACAATAGAGGTTAGTGTACTTTATTGTACGCAGTAGGTGCAATTTGAATATGATTTATCAGGTAATTTATTGCCCTGCAGTGTAGCTACTTTGCCCTAATGACCGCGCTTTAAAAGCCGCATGAGACGCTTTTTTAGCTAACTGGTTAAAATCATCTTCTTGTAGATGTTGAGCAATTCCTAGAGATAAGCCAATACTAGGTAACTTAATCCCTGTTTTTGAACTAACAAAGCGAAGCTTTTCGACTCCATTTCGGACTTTTTCAGCTATAACATTGGCTGTTTCTGGGTCTATATCGGCGAGTAAAACAGTAAATTGATCTTTAGCTGTGCGGCCAGGCAAGCCACTTTGAAAAACATATTTTTGCACTTGTTTAGCTACTTTATTCAAAATAACTTCACCAATTATATCACCGTAATTTTCAGTAAAGTGATCAAGGTTATCTATTTGAATCGCAATGGCGCAAATAGACTTTTTTTGATTAGTCCATACTTGAGTTTGTTGCGTTAAATAATGGCGTTTATAAAGCCCTGTTTGGCTATCAATAATATGTTGTTTACGAAGTTGATTTAGCTGCTTTTTTGTTTTTTCGTGTAGTTGTTTGGCTTTACTTAGTTCTTGCTTAAATTGCTTGTGTTGATTTAGTAATTCGGCGGTTTGATTATGAAGTACTTCAAGCGCTTGACGGCTTTGTTCTATGTTGTTCTCATCTAGTGAATGTACGCATTCGCTCACCTGACCCGCAAAGCGAATTATCTGTTTTTCAGTAGCTTGAGAGTTTTGAGAAAGTGAACTTATAACACCATCAACATTTTGAATCATGTTGACTTGCTCTGTGTGACCGGTATTTAAAAATTCAGCATGGAGCTGTTCAATTAAAACACTGTCTATATTATCTTCAACCGCAATAGCGCGGTCTAGGGCTTTGTTCAGCTCAAGGTTAGTTTGGCTAGTATAGGTATAAACAACTTGATAATTGAGCGGCGTAGGAGAAAGTGCATAGCGCTCTAAAAACACACACACTTTAGTCATCTTCTCTTGTGCAATAGCCATGGAATCATGGAACATCATTTTAAATACCAACTAAGTACGCATAAGTGCAAATTTTAAAATATCTCATTCCATGAGGCGGTTATGCGTCCGAGCTTTTTATTATTTTTTTATACAGTAATCATTATCTGCGCTATTTAAAAGCAAAAACGATAGTTAGGGAACTTAAATTTTACTTTAGCAGCCCAATCGCTGTTTTTCTCATCAATTCGGCTGGTTTTTACTTCTGTTAACGTATGTAGCATTATTTTAATATGCTAGTTTGTCTCATTTACTTGCTATTTATTTACCCTACGATAGTTTTATGCAATCTATTGCATCATCAAGTTAAATAATAATGAATCTTTTTTTACCAAAAACGCTTCGCCAAACGCTTCTTGGCATAACTGCTTTATGTTCGTTAAGTGCATGTCAAATAACCACACCCAATGCGGATGAGCAGTTTACTCAAGTAGCACAATCTATTGTTCAATATAGAGAAAGTATAAATCCTTATAGCAGTTCAAAAGGGGTTGATGGCTATTTACTTGCCAATTTATCGCCAGAATTTTTAGCAAAGCAGTACAAAAGTAATACTCAATTATTAGCAGACTTAGATGCCGTAGATGCAACTAAGCTTAGTGACGAAAATCAAATTAACTTAAGTATTATTCGTGCTCAGGTGCAAAATAGCGTTGACGAATATGTGTTTAATGCGCATTACATGCCGCTTACATCTGAGTATGGTTTTCACTCCGGTCTGTCGTACATCGTTAACAGTTCTCAATATAAAAAAGAGCAAGATTTAGAGACATACCTTGCACGTTTAGCACAAATCCCCCGCTTTTTTGAGCAAAATATATATTGGATGAAAAAAGGGCTCGAAACAGGTCTCACCCAACCAAAAGCAGTGTTAGAAGGATACGAAGACTCCATAAGTACTTATATTGTTGATGATGTAACTCAATCAGAATTTTATAAACCGTTTTTAGCTAACACTGCCAGTTTAAGTGAGAGTGACTTTTATGCACTTCAACAGCGAGCTAAAGTTGTTTTAAAAAATAAAGTAATACCAGCATATAAAGGCTACTTAACGTTTTTTACTGAGCAATACCAACCGGGCGCCCGCACAAGTATTGGTATTTCAGAAACCCCTAATGGCAAAGCTTTTTATAAAAACCGTGCTAAGCATTACACCACTACCGACATGACACCAAAAGAGATCCACGAGCTAGGCTTAAAAGAAGTTGCTCGCATTCGAGGTGAAATGGAAGCTGTAATAAAAGAAGTTGGTTTTAAAGGCTCATTTGCTGAGTTTATTCACTTTTTACGTACCGACCCACAGTTTTACGCAACAACACCAGAGCAACTTTTGAAAGAAGCATCTTACATTGCTAAAAAAATGGATGCACAGCTGCCTAAGTTATTTCATACCTTGCCGCGCAAACCTTATGGCGTGGCACCGGTACCCGCAAGTATTGCCCCTAAATACACAACAGGTCGGTATTCTGGCTCTAATCGAAATGATGAAGCTGGATACTACTGGGTAAATACTTACGCTTTAGATAAGCGCCCTCTGTATGTTTTAGAAGCATTAACGTTGCACGAAGCAGTGCCAGGTCATCATTTACAAATATCACTTAATGCAGAGCTTGAAAATTTGCCGAGCTATCGTCGTGATGCTTACCTTTCGGCATTTGGCGAAGGTTGGGGGCTTTACTCTGAATATTTAGGTTTAGAGGCAGGCTTTTATCAAGACCCATATAGCCGTTTTGGTCGCTTAACTTATGAAATGTGGCGAGCAGCACGTTTGGTTGTTGATACAGGGATGCACATGTATGGCTGGAGCCGCGAGCGAGCTATGAACTTTATGAGCGAGAACACCGCGCTTTCGCTGCATAATGTTAAAACAGAAACTGATCGTTATATATCTTGGCCAGCTCAGGCACTGTCATACAAAATTGGTGAGTTAACTATTAAACGTTTACGTGTTGAAGCAGAGCAAGCGCTTGGACCAAATTTTGATATTCGCGAATTTCATCATCAGGTTCTTCGCCATGGTTCAGTGCCCTTGTCAGTATTAGAAACACAGGTACGTTTATATATAAAAAATGAGTTAACTAAGCTGCAAAATTAGCTTTGTAGGGCTTATAAACCTTGAACAAACAAAGGTGTTGTGTCATTTTGACCGCAACACCTTTTTTATACCACAGACCTAGTAATGTAGTTTATTTTAGCGACTCCAATCGTCAAAATATTCACATACTACGCAATAGGTATTATTTAAAAATATAGCCATCAAGGGGCCTTAGATGAGCAATTTCATTATGTTTAGTATTGACGTATTTGCGAGTATTTTTATTATCGCACTTGGGTTAATTGTGCTTACTGTTATTATTTTTTACTTTCGCGATATAACACAAACAAAACATGCTATTAGGCGTAACTACCCAGTAATTGGCCGCTTTCGATATTTTTTTGAACGCCAAGGTGAATTTTTCAGACAATACTTTTTTGCTCTCGATCGAGAAGAAATGCCATTTAACCGCGCTGAGCGCAGTTGGGTTTACCGCGCAGCAAAAGATGTCGATCGCACCGCTGCATTTGGTTCAACACAAAGCTTAGAAGTGACGGGTACGGTTATGTTTATGAACTGTGCTTTTCCTACTTTAGATGAAGAAGCACTCGACCCGAGTAATGTTACTTTAGGTCCGTATTGTAAAACACCTTACACCACTAATTCGTTATTTAATGTGTCGGGCATGAGCTTTGGTGCGCTTTCAAAGCCTGCTGTGCGCGCTTTATCAAAAGGTGCTAAATTAGCGGGTTGCTGGATGAACACAGGTGAAGGGGGCTTAAGCCCTTACCACCTTGAAGGTGGCGCCGATCTGGTATTTCAAATTGGTACAGCTAAATATGGTGCCCGAGACGAGCATGGAAACTTAAGCACCGAAAAACTTAAAGAAATAGCAGCTCACGAACAAGTCAAAATGTTCGAGCTAAAAATGAGCCAAGGTGCAAAACCAGGTAAAGGCGGTATGTTACCAGGGCGCAAAGTTAACGCCGAAATAGCTAAAATTAGGGGTATTCCAGAAGGGCAAGATTCGATTAGCCCAAATGGACACCCTGAAATTAAAAATCCAGCCGATATTCTCGATATGATAGCCACTGTACGTAATGCCACAGGAAAACCAACAGGCTTTAAAGCCGTTATTGGTGATTACACCTGGTTAGAAACGTTATTTGCAGAAATTAATCATCGTGGCATTGAGTCGGCACCCGATTTTATAACAATTGATAGTGCTGATGGTGGTACGGGGGCTGCACCGCAGCCGCTTATGGATTCGGTGGGTTTACCTCTTCGCGAAAGCTTGCCGCTTGTTGTTAATATGCTTGAAAAGCACGGGCTTCGAGAACGCGTGAAAATTATTGCATCGGGTAAATTAATCGTTCCTTCAAAGGTTGCATGGGCATTAGCGCTCGGTGCTGATTTTGTTGTATCGGCTCGTGGTCATATGTTTGCACTGGGCTGTATTCAGGCAATGCAATGTAATAAAGATACCTGTCCAACCGGGATCACTACGCATAACGAGCGTTTGCAACGCGGCTTAAATGTAGCTGATAAAGCGCAACGAGTAGCTAACTATAATAAATACATTCATTACGGAGCCGGTTTAATTGCTCACTCATGCGGTGTAACAAGTGCACGAGAGTTGGCTCGTAAGCATGTACGTATAGTGCAAGAAAGTGGGCTTTCAGAGCCGCTTGATAAAATTTATGAAAACTACAAGTAAGTTTTAACTAACTAGAAGGCGCTTATAGCGCCTTTTTTAATGCTTGTTAGTTTAATTGGCTTATTAATAAACTAAAGAATGCTTCTTTGTTGTTGCATGTTTGTGCATTTAAAATAAGTTGCTCGCCTAGTGCTAATGTTTGTTTTTGCACTGTAAGGCGCGCATTGTCATCACTAATACTATCTATATCGCTTACGTGCGCAAGCCCAATAGTGCGCCTAATTAACTCAGCACCACAGTAACCAACAGCATCTTGCAATACGTTTTTCATAAAGTATTGCGCATAGCTTACTGGCGCTAGTGATTCATCTGTTGTTTTAGTGCGTATTAATTCAAGCCATTGCTGCTCAAATAAACTATAGGTGTCTACGATACAGCTAAGTAAATGTGTTTGGTAATTGCGACGTGCTACAAAGTCATCAATATGACCTGCTTGCGCGCAGTAATTCAATAGTAAATTACCAATAAAAGAGCCAATATCGAACCCAATAGGCCCAAAAAAGCCAAACTCTGGGTCAATCATCTTTGTATTATTACAATCAACAAAAATGCTACCGCTGTGCATATCACCATGAAGTAATGTTTGCGGGTTAGATAAAAAATTAGCTTTTAGTTTTGCTATTTCTAACTTCAATGCGTTGTTTTTTTGTATTGCGTCAACTTCGTTTTGTAGTTGCTTTGGGTAGTTATTGCGTTCGTGCTCAATGTACGGATCGCTAAAAAATAAGTCTTCAGTGATTTGGCAAAGCTCAGGATTAGTAAATTGGCTAACGAGTGCTTTTTTAGTTTGCGCGGTTAAGTAAAAATCTGAATTATAAAAGCCGGTGTGGCTTAAGTAGGTCGCTACGTGCTGCGCTAATTTAGGGAATTGCTCTGCATTATTTTGTGCAGTACGCAATATTTGTAAATTACCTAAATCTTCTAAAATAGTCAGCGCTTGCATTTCACTATAATGTAAAACATTAGCAGTATAAGTAGGGCAAATAGCACCATGGTTAAGTAAAACTTGTGCTTCTATACGGGCTCTATCAAGCGTTAATGGCCACGACTCACCCACGCAACGCGCGTAAGGCAGAGCTTGCTTTAAAATAACACTATTGTTTTGCTCATCAGTAATTCTAAATACTAAATTAAGATTGCCATCACCAAACTCATATGCCGTTAAGGTTTGTCCGGAATCAAAAAAATTACATTGTTTAGATTCAATTAATGTCGATACGTAATCGATAGCGCGCTGTGCATTAAAAACAACATAGTTAGTCATGGTTTAAATCTCAAAAATCAGCTTTTAAGCATTCTATACTTTTAAATGTTTAGATGTCTACAAGTCTAACTTGAGAGTTATTCAAAGTGGTGTAAAATAACGTTACGCATTTTTAATACCTTAAGCATTATGCAAAACTTAATCGCAAGCAGTTTAAAATATGAAAACGGGTCGCTTAGTGTGCTCGACCAATATTTACTACCTCACCAGCAGGTATGGCATCAGTGCCATGATGTAGAAACCATGAAAGAGCTGATCATTAACTTAAAAGTGCGTGGAGCCCCACTTATTGGTTTAGGCGCGAGCTTGTTAGTGGCGTATTTAGCTGAGCAAGGGGTAGTGAAAAGTGAGCTTGAAAAAGCAATCAATGAACTAGAAGCCACTCGTCCAACGGCGGTTAATTTAATGCATTGTATGGCGGCATTGCGAAAAGCTTTAACGCAAAGCGATTATGTTGCCGGTATTGTTAGTACTGCTGAGCGGTTGTTTATTGAAGATATTGAGCTGTGTGAACGAATGGCAAATCGTGGTGCCGAGCTTATAAATAGTGGCGACAACATATTAACTCATTGTAATACAGGGGCGCTTGCAACCGCTGGTATTGGTACTGCACTGGGTGTTATTTACAAAGCGCAGCAAAAACATGGCAACGTACATGTGTGGGTTGATGAAACACGACCATTATTACAAGGCGGCCGCTTAACGGCCTTTGAGCTTGAGCGCTGGGAAATACCGTACACATTAATTTGCGATAATATGGCGGCAAGTTTAATGGCTGCAGGTAAGGTGGATAAAATAGTAGTAGGCGCTGATCGTATTGCTGCCAATGGTGATTTTGCTAATAAAGTGGGCACCTATAATTTAGCCGTACTTGCGTATTTTCATAACATTCCATTTTATGTAGTTGCGCCTATTACCACGCTTGATACCAACACCGCGTGTGGTAATGATATAGAAATAGAGCAACGTAATCCTCAAGAAGTGCGCGGAGTTAGCGGTAGCTTTGGTGAGGCTTTATGGGCACCCACCAATGCTAATGTATATAACCCTGCATTTGATATAACGCCGGCAAAACTGGTCACAGGGTGGGTGTTAGATACAGGTGTGTATAACCAAAGTCAGGTTAAAAATGGCGATCTCATAAAGCTTAAGTAACTTCGCAATATTTTTGGTCCACGTTATGTTTATTAGTGTGGACCAAGGTTTTGAATGAATAACTTACGATAATAGCGGAAATTGCTCTGCAATAGACGAGGCAGTGCTTTTTGCCACCCAGCCTTCTGTATTGTTAAATAAGCGAATGGCAGTAAACTCAGGATCGCTTCCCATATCAAACCAATGCGGTGTAAGTTCAGGCACTGAAATTAAATCGCCTTGTTGGCAAAGTACCTGGTAAACCTTATTGCCTAAATGCAGGCAAAATAGCCCTTGGCCTTTTACAAAAAAACGCACTTCGTCTTCACTATGAGTATGTTCAAATAAAAACTTTTTGCGCAGCTCTGATGCGCCAAGATTACCTTTAGCTAGAGATATAACGTCTACTGTTTGATAGCCATTTTCGGTTTTTAACCGATCTATATCGTTTTTGTACGCACTAATAATTTGCTCGTGGGTGGTGTGCTCATTAATATTTGCATTTGCTTGCCATTGTTCAAAACGTACGTTTACTTTAGCTAGTTGCTTTGCAATATCATCAGCATTTGATGTGCTTACAAGTGCTTTGCTTGCATCGTTGTCAGCATATATTGTTAATTGACTCATACTAATTGCTCCAATTTAAATTGTCTAAAGTCATTAATATAAGGGTGTGCTTTAGTGCTTGCTTGCCCATCACGAATTAAATGTAGTGTTTTTAAGCCTGCAGCTTGCGCGGCATCAAGCTCGCCGGCTACATCACTTAAAAAGAGTATTTCTGCTGCTTTAAACGGTAACAGCTCAACAATGGTGTTATAGGCTATTTGCTCTTGTTTTGCGCCAACTTTGGTGTCAAAAAAGTCAGTAAACAAGCTGCGAATGTCACCATAATCACTGTATTTAAAAAGTAGCTGCTGCGCTTTTACTGATCCTGACGAGTACACATATAAAGCTATATCGTTGTTGTACTGAGCTTGTAAAAAATCAAATGCATCTGGGTATAAATGACCCTTAAAATCACCGTGTTCATACCCTGTTTGCCAAATTAAGCCTTGTAACTGCTTAAGTGGAGTGATTTTTTTATCTTCATCAATCCAGGTAAGTAAAGTGCTAATGACCTCTTCAATATCGGCGTTTGGTTTTTCGATAAGGGCTTTTACGGCACTAATTTGCTCAGCTACATCTGGCTTATTAGCATTGGCACGTACAAAGGTAGGTAACTGTTTTGCTGCGTAAGGAAACAACACCTCTTTAACAAACGAGATACGGGTTATTGTGCCTTCGATGTCGGTTAAAATGGCTTTAATCATTTAGTTACTCCCGCTTGAATACCTATTATTTTTAGGCGCTCTAGTTCGCAGCTAAATAAAAACTCTAAGGCTTCTAGGTGGCGACGAACTTCATCAATATTACGTCCTACTGCATATAAACCATGACCACGTATCAGTACGCCATGCTCTATAGGCGTGTGTAAATGATGGTCACTGACCAGTAGGCTTAATCGGTCAATATCTTGATCGTTATCGAAAATAGGAATGCTCAGCGTTTCTAAATGCGAAGTAAAGCCGCTCAGTGCTTTTTGCATTTCATAGCCTGTTAAATCAAGCTGATGCCCTTGGGTAATTTGCGACAGTACGGTAGCGGCTACAGAGTGAGTATGCAAAACACACTGCGCATCAGGTATAAGCTGATACAAACTTAGATGTAATTGTGTTTCTGCCGATGGTTTTACAGCTCCTGCTAGGCGCTCGCCTTGATGATCTAATTGCAAAAAATGCTCTTGCGTCAGTGAGCCTTTATCGTGCCCACTAGCTGTAACAACAAAGCCAGTGCTAGTACGAGCTGAAAAGTTTCCGCCTGTTGCGGGTACCCAGCCTTTTTGGCTAACCCATTTTCCGGCTTCAATAAGTTGTGAAATAGCGGTATTGTTTTGCATACATTCCTCACTAATGAGCGTAAAGTTAATTGTTTTTAGACGGCTATACTTCTGTTTTAAGCAATGATAGCATCGCTTTAAGCGCAAAACCATCATTAAGGGCATCACGTGTTTGAAAGTAAATTACCAAATTTAGGCGTTAGTATATTTAGCCAAATGAGCGGGTTGGCTAATGAGTTTTCGGCAATTAATCTCTCTCAAGGCTTTCCTGAGTTTGATGCTCCTGATCTTTTAAAAACGCAGTTAAATTATTATGTGCAGCAGGGCGTTAATCAATATTCACCTTCAAGTGGTGTACCACGATTACAGCAACAAATTGCTGATTTAGCAAAGCGCAAATATGCAGCTGATATAAACGCAGCTGATCAAGTGACTGTTACCTCGGGTGCAACAGAGGCATTGTTTGTGGCTATTCAAACAATTGTGCGCCCCAGTGATGAAGTGATTGTATTTGACCCTGCATATGACTCTTACCAACCGGCAATTGAACTCGCTGGTGGAAAGTCGGTACACATTGTTTTAAGTGCGCCAAATTACACCATTGATTGGCAAGTAGTAAGCCAAGCAATTACTAAAAATACCCGTGCAATTATTATAAATACGCCTCATAACCCAAGCGGTAAAATATTACAGCCACAAGATATAAAAGCGCTTAAAGAGTTAGTTGGTACTCACAATTTGTATGTAATAAGCGATGAGGTATATGAGCACATTACGTTTGATGAACAACCGCATTTAAGCGTATTACGCGATGATGAATTATTTGCCAAAAGCTTTGTTGTATCGAGTTTTGGTAAAACGTTTCACAGCACGGGCTGGAAAATGGGTTACTGTATTGCACCTGCCGATTTAGCTGTCGAATTTAGAAAAATTCATCAGTACGTTACGTTTTCAAGTTTTACCCCCGCACAGCATGCGCTTGCCGATATGCTCGAGCAGCAAGGTGAGCATATAGATGAGCTAAGCGGGTTTTATCAGCAAAAGCGCGACTTATTAGCGAGTCATTTAAGTAACAGCCGTTTTAAAATTTTACCTAGCCAAGGCACTTACTTTTTATTGTTAGATTACAGCGATGTATCGGATTTAAACGATGTTGAATTTTGCCATTGGTTAGTTGAGCAAGCCGGTGTTGCGGCTATTCCGTTAAGTGTTTTTTATCAAAATCCACCAACCGACAAAGTAATTCGTTTATGCTTTGCTAAAAACGACAACACTCTCATAGAGGCTGCGCAAATATTATGTCAACTTTAACCATTACAGCATTGCAAAGCTCGCTTTATTGGCTTGATAAAGATGCTAATTTAGCCATGTTTAATAAGCAGCTTGAAGCAATTACGCATCAGCCCGATCTTATTTTACTGCCCGAAACATTCTCGACTGGCTTTGCCATTAATTTAGATTGTGCAGAGCCTGAAAACGGTAAAGTACTGACGTGGTTAAAGGCGCAGGCTCATAAACATGATGCGGTTATTGCGGGTTCGGTACTTGTTGCACAAGGCGATAAAAAAGCGAATCGGTTTTATTGGGTAAAACCCGATGGTGAGGTGAGTTATTACGATAAGCGCCATTTATTTCGCTTAGGCAGCGAGGGCGATTATGTTGTAGCAGGGCAAGCGCGCAAAGTTTTTGAAATCAATGGTTTTAAACTATTACCGCAAGTATGCTATGACCTGCGCTTTCCGGTATTTCAACGTAATAATAACGACTACGATGTAATGATAAACGTAGCAAATTGGCCTGCTGTACGCCGCCATATTTGGGATACGTTACTTATGGCGCGTGCAATGGAAAACCTGTGTTACGTAGTAGGTGTTAATCGCGTGGGGGAAGACGGTAATGGTGTGGCGCACAATGGCGGTACGGCAGTATACGACTTCAAAGGCGATGCGTTAACTAAAGCGCAAGATAACACTGAGCAACTAGTTACTATCACGCTTGAAAAAGCGCCACTGGATGAGTTTAAAGCAGCGTTTCCTGCCTATTTAGATGCAGACTCTTTTACATTAATATAAACACGTTAATTTAGCGCAGAGCCAATAAAGTGTTAAAATAGTCGCTGATATTTTTGTTGGCGGCTAATGTACATTATGAACACTTTAATCACTCCTGTAATTTTAGCAGGTGGCATAGGCTCTCGCTTGTGGCCGCTTTCTCGCCAAGCAATGCCTAAACAATTTTTACCACTACTAAATGAAAACATGTCATTGCTACAAAGTACGTTGGCGCGTGTTTCTAATGAGTTGTTTGATAATGCTATTTTAGTGTGTAACGAGCAGCACCGATTTATTGCCGCCGAGCAGGCTGAAAGCTCAATTCCTACTGCATTATTACTCGAACCTAAAGGTAAAAATACCGCGCCTGCCATCGCATTAGCCGCCCACTATGCGCTGCAAAATGGGATTACCGGCCCGCTATTAGTGATGCCTGCCGATCATCATATTAAAAACTTTGATGTATTAACGGCTAAGCTCCCTGAAGCTGTAAAACTTGCTGAGCAAGGAAAGCTAGTGACATTTTCTATTACTCCTACAGAGCCTCATAACGGTTATGGCTATATAAAACAAGGCGCGGCTATTGTTGGAACGGGTTGTTACGATGTTGCACAATTTAAAGAAAAGCCTGACGTAGATACAGCGAACCGCTATTTAGCTCAAGGTGGTTATAGCTGGAATAGCGGCATGTTTTTATTTACCCCTGCAGCCTATTTAAAAGAGCTCGAACGGTTTGCGCCAAAAATAGCAACGAGTGTCGCTGCAGCGGCGCAATTTACTAAAGATTTAGGGTTTACCCGCCCAAGCAACAGTGCGCTTGAACACTGCCCAAGCGATTCAATTGATTACGCCATTTTAGAGCGCAGTAATAACGTAGTTGTTATGCCTGTTGATTTAAAATGGAGTGATGTAGGTAGTTTTTCATCCCTTGATGCGCTTACAAAAAAAGATGAAAACGGTAATAGCTTAAATGCTAATTATATGGCTCAAAAAAGCACTAATAACTTAGTTATTAACGAGGCTGAACACACTATTGCTACGCTTGGAGTTAGCAATTTAGCAATTATTCATACTCATGATGCCACGTTAATTGCAAACCAAAATGAGCTAGATTCTCTGCCTTTGTTGCTTAAGCAAATTGCTACCACACAGGCTGATAAACTTAACCATCATCAAGTGGTTTTTCGCCCATGGGGGAATTACCGTACTTTGGTTGAAGGCACTGGCTTTAAAGTTAAAAAAATTACTGTTAACAGCGGTGCTAAGCTTTCGACGCAGCGCCATCAGCATCGTGCTGAACATTGGGTTGTGGTTTCGGGTATTGCAGATGTGTGTATTAATGAGCAAGCGTATACGCTAACGCATGACCAATCGTGTTATATCGCGGCTAAGCAAATTCATAGTTTGGCTAATAATCAAAAAGACCCGTTAATTGTCATTGAAGTGCAAACCGGTACTGTACTTGATGAAAGCGATATAGAGCGATTTGATGATAAATATGGAAGGGGTTAATCATTAGCTTTTTTAAAGCTAATTCACTATTACTCTAACTGCCCACGCACAAACTTTAAATATTGCTCTAAGCTGCGTTGCCACAGTTCTAACGCTTCATCAAGCATGTCGTGATGTGGCTTTTTATCGAGTAAACGGCGCTCTATTTTTTTAAGCTCAATGCCGTAGCGGTTAAACCCTAATTGCAGAGCGGTACTTGCTTGGCGATGTAAAAGCTTAATGCATTGCTCTGGTTGTTGGTCAATAAGCTTTTGACAGCGAATTAGCTTGTTGCGGGCTGAAAGCACAAATTCATTATAAATTGAAGACACTTCATCTTCACTAAATGAGCTGGTGAGTGTTTCGGCCGCTGTTTTGTCATACAAGGTATCAATAAGCTCTACTGCAATGCTCGCAGCTTGATTAGATTGAGAGTCACTAAGTGCTTGGCGAAGCTTTTCATGCTTAATAGGCTTGCCTACAATGTCTTTTATTCCTAATTTTAAATACTCTTTTACTTCGTCAGGGCTAAGGCTTGCAGTAAATGCGAGTACTGGCGTTCGTTGATTTTTATGATCAATGCGTTTTAGACGTTTAAGTACTTCTTGGCCTGTTAAATCAGGTAGGTTCATATCAAGCAAAACAACATCGAAGTGGTGAGCTTGCATGAGCTCTATGGCACTTTTCCCATCTTTTGCGAGCTTAATTTTGTGCTCATCGTCGGCCATAAATTCTATAGCAATTTTTTGATTTAAATCTAAATCTTCAACCAGTAATACATCAAGACCTGTTAAGTAATCTTTAGTTTGATGGCGCTGCTCTACAAGGCTTAATTCACCTAAAGTAAAAGTAACGGTAAAGCTAAATACACTACCAGTACCAAGCTGGCTGGCTATTTCGAGTCGGCTACTGAGCTTTTCAAGCAGGCGGCTAGTAATAGCTAAACCAAGGCCGGTTCCGCCTTTTTCTTTTCCTGCGCTACTTTGTACATAAGGTTCTGTTAAGTAGGCTATCTCGTCATTTTCTATACCTGGTCCTGAATCTTTGACACTAATTTTTATCGTGTGCTCAAGTTGTTTTTCTAATACTAAATCAACCTGAATTTTAACGGTTCCGTGATCTGTAAATTTAATAGCGTTACCGACTAAATTAATAATTATTTGTCTAAGTTTTTGTTGGTCGCAGTAATAACAGGCTTGCTCAGGAATATTATAGATAAGCTCAAATTTTAGCTGCTTTTGCTCGGCCATTGGGCTTAGTAATAAACATAAATTATTAAGCCATGTTTTAAATTCTACATCTTCTTCGTAAAGCGCTTCGTCACTCTGATCTAGGCTCGCGTAATCAAGGACCTTATCTACCAACAAGTTAAGTGATTCGGCAGAATTTATAATTGCCTCGCAATAGGCTTTATTGCGGGTATCACTTGTTTGGTTCATAACAAGTTGGGCGCTGCCTAAAATACCGTTTAGTGGGGTGCGAATTTCGTGGCTTATTGTTGATAAAAAGAGCCCGCGTATTTCTAAATCTTTTTGTGCTTTATCGGCGAGTTTATTGAGGTGCTGTTCTCTGCGCTCATTACATAATAACGCCATACCTGAAGCATAAAACATGGGCGCAATTACCCCATTTAAAAATAATAAAGAGCTAAACCAGCCGTTTACTAAAAGATTTTTTTGTTCAATGTTATCCATAAATAACGAGCGGCCGATAAAGCTCAAAGCAACAAGCGTTAAAATGGTTATGTATACAATGCTGCCATTAGGGTAGGGTTTGCGCGCGTACTTAATAAATATAAAGAGTAAAAAGCCGGCTTCTGCTATGTGCTGTATATCGGATGCAATCACTCTTTCGTGTAAAGATGGGTCAAAAAAGGTGTAATAGCCAAGCATTACAGTGCAAAAAGCGGTCACTGAGCAAAGTAATTTAAAACCAATGCCGTGATAATTTAAAAACTGACTGAGCGATAAACAATGCACTATTGATGCGGCAAACATCATGCTACTGGCAGCGCTAATAATTACTAAGTTATGTGTATCACCAACAAGCGTAAAACCAATAACAGAGCCTAATAGCAATATAGGATAGAAAATGCATAGCAGCGTGCCCGATATTTGTTTGTTTGTTCGCCATGTTAAAAAGTTAAGTAAGGTCATTACAACCATGATGGCAATGCTGGCAAAATAAAGAGTGAAAGAGTTGAGCATTAATATTCCAGCAAAGTAGTTTTAAACTAAGATTATCAAAAGTATACACTTATACCAATTATCAAAACAGATTACTTAGGCAAGCAAATAGGTATTAAATAAGTGTGTAACACATACAAAAACAGACACCTAAGTGTCTGTTTTTAATTTTAAACTAAATATATGATTAACGAATTTCATCAGGGATATTTTGTTGTGCCCAAGATAGGAGCTCAATACGGTTACGACATTTAGTTTTTCTAAATGCGCTATATAAATGTGTTTTAACTGTGTGTGGACTGATACTTAAATCTTCTGCGATTTCTTTATTCTTCGAACCTTTACTCATTAATGAGATTATTGCTTTTTCTCGCTTAGTAAGTTTAACAGGCTCAATATCGCCTTCGGTTAGTTTATGCAGCGCATCTTTATTAAATTGCAGCATGCGATTTAATGCATTACACATAATATCGCGACGGTACCAAAGCTGATCTTCAAGTAGTAAACGAATACCTTTCATTAATACATCGGCGTTATCTGTTGTGTAAAATACGCCACGAATACCGCTCAACAATGCACGATTAGCAAGCTCAGGGTTTTCGTCTAGATTAAATAATATGATATCGCATTTAATACGTAGGTTTACTAGTTGTTCTTTTAGTTTTCCCCATGCATCCTTGCTAGATGTTTCGATAAACAAAAGTCGAGTCCCTTCAGGTATATCTAAAATATTAGTACCCGTGGTTACGTCAAGGCCTTGCGTTTTTAACAAAGGTTCTAAAACGTTAATACCAATAGTGTTAATTGGCTCTTGATCTAATAACAAAAAGGCTGAACTGCTCATGTTTTTATACTCTTTTATAAAGCTGACTGTTTAAGTTTATCACGACTTCCGCACCTTTTGTATTAGAAAGTCGCTGAAGCACTCAATAACAAATACGATTTTACGATTATTTAAACATAAAATGTTGCAAATAAGTAACTATTTATTCTTTATAACCATGAAAAATCATAACATTTGTAACTAATTGGTTGAGCAGAATAGTTAGATAAAAATTTTTAATTAATTTACTTTTTTTACATTTTGGTAAGGTGGCCATCCCATTTCTTTACCGCCAAGCATATGTAAATGTATGTGATAAACGGTTTGTCCACCATGTTCGTTACAGTTCATGACCACGCGGTATCCGTCCTCAGCAAAATTGTGCTGCTTAGCTAATTTTGCCGCAACAACGTATAAATTGCCTACTAAATGTGAGTTTTCAGGATTTATATCATTTATAGTAGCAATTGCTTTTTTGGGGATAATTAACACATGAAATGGCGCTTGTGGATTTATATCTTTAAATGCGAGGGTGTCTTCATCTTCGTAGACAATGTCGGCCGGAATTTCACGATTAATTATTTTGGTAAAAATAGTCTCTTGGTTCATAGTGTGTTCCTAATTTAGTGTTATGAATTTTAAGCTCACTAATGACAAACTTTCAAAGCAGTGTCAAACTGAAATCAGATAAAGGAGTTAATATGCTTAAACCAATTTTAATAAGTAGTGCAGTTGCATTACTACTTAGTTTTTCGGCTAATGCTGAAAATATTCACTTTCCAGAAGAAATTGTACCACTACAAGTGGGCGATAAAATGCTAGAAAGCTCTTTGTTTAGCCGTATTGATGATGTAGAGCTTGCGCCAGGAACTTACCAGCTTAGGCTAAAATATACTGATTTATATGAAGATGATTATGACACGCATGAAGTTGTGGAGTCGGAACCATTTTGGGTAAGTGTAACTGTTGAAGCAGGTAAAGATTATACCTTAGTGTTTAATCGTGCTGAAAATGCAGTATCTGCAAAAGTATTTGCAGAAGCACCACAAGTTAGTTTAAAAGCAAAAAGTAGCGCTGTTGCTAAGCCTTTAAGTGTTATTTCTAACACGCAGCTAGCAAGCAATAAACCGGTAATGCAAAATACAATGCCTGCAGGACCTTCTCGTCCTAGTCAGCCAATAAAGCCGATAGCACCCATTACAGATAAAGGCATGCCAAGTGCGCCGCAAATGCTTGATTTTTGGTGGCAACAAGCCACAACTGCAGAGCGTAAAGCTTTTTTAGAAAAAGTGACAAAGTAGAAAAATAGCAAAACAAAAGGGCCAAATTTGGCCCTTTTTAGTTTCTAGTTAACGCTATTTATTCAAATAATGCGTCAATAGTACCTTGTGCAAGAGGGTGATACCCAGGGCGTGCTTTTAAGTACACGCTTTGTGCCCACTCTTTTTTACCGTTAGTGATAAGGGATTTATATAATGGGACAATTAATTTACGACGGCCAATACCTGATAAGTGCTTATCAAGTGCAGGGTAAATTGGTTGATAACCATTTCCTACTGCTAGCATAAACCAAGCAAATGCACGTTCAGCATTAGTTGACTGTGTTAGGTTAAATTCTGAGTCAAGCTCTACCATGTGCTCTTGGCTTAAATCACGTGGTAAGTTATTTAAAAAGTGTAGCCACTCATGCACAGACCAATCAGCTGTTGGCAGTTGAGCTGCAGTTGTGTCGCCTTTTAGCCATGCTGCTGTTGCAGTATCTACTTTATCAAATGCATCAGAAGTAGGGTTTGGCGCATCATTTGGTAATCCAGGTTCAAAAATCCATTCGTTTACTTTATCCATGCTTACAACACCAGGATACTTTTCAATTAAGTTAGCTTTTAAGTAAGTAACAAATTGCGCGGTAGTAAGTGATTTAAACGAAAACTCTTTAAAGTACGCTTTTACAAACGGGTCAAACTTATCGCGACCATATTTGTTTTCTAGGTAAATTAAAAATAATTGACCTTTAGTGTAAGGCACTGAACTGAATGCATCGTCTGGGTCGCGGCCGTTAAGTTTTAAATTAAGGCGTGTATCTGGTGCATCAATTGTTTTAAGTTGTGCGCGTAAAGACGCTGAATCAAGTGCTTGTTCCATAACCGCACGGTCACGGCCAAATACTTCTTCCATAATGCGGTTTTCAACGTACGAGGTAAAACCTTCGTTTAACCATAAATCTTCCCACGTTGCGTTAGTTACTAAGTTACCTGACCAAGAATGAGCAAGCTCATGAGCAATAAGGTTAACTAAGCTTTTATCACCGGCAACAACCGTTGGAGTAATAAATGATAAGCGTGGGTTTTCCATGCCACCAAACGGAAAACTTGGTGGTAGCATTAATAAGTCGTAGCGACCCCATGCATATTCGCCGTACATCGCGTTTGTTTTATCGATCATGGCTTGGGTGTCGTCAAATTCAGCAACAGAGGCATCTAAAATTGTCGGTTCAGCAAATATGCCTGTTTGATGCGACATTGCTTTAAATTCTAAGTTACCTGCGCCAATAGCAATTAGGTAAGGTGAAATTGCTTGTGGCATATCAAAAATGTAGTCGCCATCTTTATAAAGCGCATCTTTGTTATCGGCACTCATTACAGCACGTATATCTTTTGGTGTATGAATTCGTGCAGAGTAAGTTACACGCATTGCGGGTGTATCTTGCACTGGGATCCAACTACGTGCATGAATTGCTTGCGACTGGCTGTACATAAATGGATGCGTTTTACTTGCCGTTTGCTCTGGTGTTAACCATTGCAGGCCTGAAGCTTCTGGACGACTGTTGTAATAAATACGAACTACTTCAGCTTGGTTTTTAAACACAATAGTAAGCTTTGAACCTTTAACGTCATCTCGCTTAGCTAAATCAAAAGTCGCTTTTTTCCAGTTACCGCTTTGATCTTTGTACATTACTTTATCAATGTCTAAGTCGCGGGTATCAAGTACGAGAGTTCTACTTTTGCTGTTGTTCCACTGAAGAGTATGCTCTACAAAACCTTCTAACTGCTTGTCGGCAAAATCGACATCTAAATCAAGGTTTAAGTGAGTAGTAACAACATCATCAAGGTTAGCATACGAGTTTTGGTCAATCGCATTAGCCATTGCTTGCGAACACATACCCGCCATAGCGAGGCTTAAAAAAAGAGGTTTAATTTTCATCATTACTCTGAACACAAATAAAAAAGTGCTGGTTTTATATCACGATTGACACGGCGGGTTGAGTGATTTTTACAATCTAGTGCCACATTTGCGACGATGAGGTAAACTATTGCGATTAGTTACCGGTATTTTTAGAGAGCTTTGTGGCGCATTCATTACACTCCTTACATACATTCGCATTAAACAGCCAATGCCAAAATTTTGTTGAAATTACTCAGCTTGAGCAACTTAAAACGCAAAATTTTAGTGCACCGTTTTGTTTGCTGGGCGAGGGCAGTAATACCGTATTTTTAAATGACTACATGGGTACGGTTATAAAAATAGCTTTAAAAGGTATTAAAATTACTGAGCGCGAGAGCGACACACTAATAAGTATTGCCGCAGGCGAAAACTGGCATCAACTAGTTAGCTATTTATTAGAGAAAAATATACCCGGGCTTGAAAATTTAGCACTTATACCGGGCACTGTTGGCGCATCGCCGGTACAAAACATTGGTGCTTATGGCGTTGAGATAGCTAAATTTGTTGAGTTGGTAGAGTACTTTGATATAACCACTAACACTATGCATTCATTAAATAACGAGCAATGTGAATTTGCTTACAGAGACTCAATATTTAAACATGCCCTTAAAAATAAAGCGGTGATCACGCAAGTACACTTAGCGCTCCCAAAAAAATGGCAACCAGCATTAAGTTATGGCCCTTTGCAGCAGCTCTCAAGCATCACCCCGCAAGCTGTATTCGATCAGGTTATAAAAACGCGTAATAGCAAATTACCTAACCCATATACACTTGCCAATGCGGGCAGCTTTTTTAAAAACCCTATAATAACCAACCAGCAGTTAGCTGAACTATTAAAGCAATTTGCCGATTTACCTCATTACGAATATGGGCAAGGTCATCACAAGGTCGCGGCAGGTTGGTTAATCGATCAAAGTGGTTTAAAAGGGCACCGCGAGGCAGGTATAGAAGTGCATCAACAACAAGCTCTAGTACTTGTTAATCACGGAAATAGTGAAGGCAGCGACCTAATAAATATGATTAAACACATTCAGCAAGTTGTTTATAGGCGTTACAACATTATGTTAGAGCACGAAGTACGTTTAATGGATGCACGCAGCGAATGCCATATTAACGCGGAGCCTAAGTAATGAAAGCACCTGATGGAAACAAACTCGCTATTTTAAATGCACTCAACCAAGGAGGGTTTGTATCTGGTCAAGCCTTGGGTGAAAAGCTAGGTATTAGCCGAGCTGCGGTAAGTAAACATATTAAAACGTTACAAGAAATGGGCTTGGATATTTTTAAAGTGACTGGCAAAGGCTATTGTTTGAATAGTCAGGTGGGCCTTTTAAGTAAAACGCAAATTGATCAGCACTACAAAGCGCTAGGTGCAAATACTGCCGATGTAGAAGTACACCCTATTATTGATTCGACCAACAGCGAGCTTATGCGCCGTATACAGGCCAAAACAACGCTTGAGTCTGGCACTGTTATTGTTGCTGAAATGCAGCAAGCAGGACGTGGTAGACGCGGCCGTGTTTGGCAATCCCCATTTGGCGCTAATCTGTATTACAGTTACTTTTGGCGTTTAGATGACGGCTTACAAGCTGCAATGGGCGTATCAATTGCGGTAGGCCTAGCTGTTTATGATGCTATTAAAGCGTTATACCAAGTTGAGGTAGAACTTAAGTGGCCTAACGATATTTATATAAATAAGCAAAAACTTGCAGGTGTATTGGTTGAATTAGATGGACAACCGCAAGGACCTTGTCAGTTAGTGATTGGTATCGGTATTAATTTACAAATGCCTGAGAGCTTTAGCCAACATATAGACCAAGCGTGGACCGACTTAAATCAACATACTCAAAAGCTCGATAAAAACCAACTTGTGGCTTCTCTTACTCACCATTTAGAGCAGCGTTTAGCGCAGTATCGTCAAACGGGTTTGCAAGCTATGTATGAGCAATGGAATTCGCTCAATGCGTTTGCTGGTGAATATGTTGAACTAAACACAGGGCACCGAAGCTGGCGTGGAATATGTGAAGGTATTGACGCACAAGGTGGAATACGAATTCGCCAAGACGGGGAAGTAAAAAGTTATTACGGTGGGGAAGTCTCCCTTAGAAAGGCGCAATTATGAGATTATTGATCGACGTAGGAAATACATCATTAAAAGCTGTGTTGTGGCATAACGAGCAAACACAACCGGCAGATATAAATAACCTGCCTTGGTTACAAATAACCGAAGTGATTTATGCATGTGTAGGGCGCAGTGATTTACTAAACGATATTCTCGCACAAGCGGCTAGCAATAATATTATTTGTTTTGAAGCCAAAGTAAACAAAACGCTTGGAGATCTTGTATGCGCTTACGAGCATGTAGCTAACTTAGGCATAGACAGGTGGCTTGCACTTATTGCTGGATTTACGTTATATCCAAACACAGCATGCATTGTTGTTGATGCGGGTACCGCGACAACAATTGATGTGCTTAGTAGTGAAGGGTTGCATTTAGGTGGCTGGATTTTACCTGGGCTTGATTTAATGACCTCATCACTTACACAAAATACTCAACGTGTTTTTGATGATGGTAAAACTCTATTTACTAATGAACTGGGTAAAAATACGCCTAATGGTTTAAAAAATGGTGCTTTAGTGGCAACCATTGGAGCAATTGAGCAAGCTAAGTTGCACTTAATGGATAAAAAAACAGAGCAAAAAGTACAAATAATTTTTGCTGGTGGCTATGGCTTGCTTTTACAACAGCAATTTGAGGGAAGTATTTTTGATTCATTACTCGTAATGAAGGGGTTAAATTACTGGCACCAGCTAAGCAAAACAACATAAAAAAGTGCAAAAAACGTGTTTTCGCGTGAATATTGAGCATTTAAACTAAAAATTTACACTTTTTTTAATTTTATAGTTGCATCCCAATAAACCTTACTCTAATATCTCGCCCCGTACTAAAGCAGTGCCGACTTAGCTCAGCTGGTAGAGCAACTGACTTGTAATCAGTAGGTCAACCGTTCGACTCGGTTAGTCGGCACCACTTTCCTTTTACCGGAAGTGAATTAGTAGAGAATTATCGTGGAGGGGTTCCCGAGCGGCCAAAGGGATCAGACTGTAAATCTGACGGCTCAGCCTTCGCTGGTTCGAATCCAGCTCCCTCCACCACTTTATTCTTGACGGTTAGAGGTAGTTTAAGAACAGATTTTTATGCGGGCATCGTATAATGGCTATTACCTCAGCCTTCCAAGCTGATGATGCGGGTTCGATTCCCGCTGCCCGCTCCAGTTCTTGTGTTGCTGATATAGCTCAGTTGGTAGAGCGCACCCTTGGTAAGGGTGAGGTCGGCAGTTCGACTCTGCCTATCAGCACCAGTCCTAAGAATCTCCTTGATTACTTCCTTTATCTGTCAGAAAATACTATTTGAAAAAGATTAACTTAATCTACCTTTGGTGGATTATTTTCATATGTAATTTAGATACACAAAACTGATAGGTTCCGTCATGGCAAAAGAAAAGTTTGAACGCGTAAAACCGCACGTAAACGTTGGTACAATCGGCCACGTTGACCACGGTAAAACTACACTAACTGCAGCAATCACTAACGTACTTGCAAAAGTATACGGCGG
>NZ_JACJFB010000018.1:0-81491 GCF_014164325.1 Pseudoalteromonas sp. SG43-4
GCTCTATGTATTGCTCTACGTGCTGCTGCGAAAACTTTAAAAAGTGACGTGCAGCATGCGATATGTGCCTATCTGCTTGCATTACAAAAAACTCTATTCAGACATAAATGCTCACAAATATAAAACAATATCTACATAAAAACACTACAATAAAAAGCATAATAGATCCGATAATTTACCAAAAAGATCGTTTTAAATTTATTTATATTATTTAATAAAATATCACTTTACTTATTTTTAATTTGGCTCTAAATTCGCGCAAATTTTATTATTAAAGTAACCTCTCAAACTTTAAAACAGTGGTTATTTACCTTGATGAGTCGATAAACACACATGGCCGAATCAGCCGCCACAAGCACCTCTAATAACCCTTTAGCACCCGTTATCGGGCTGTCATTTTTTGCTATCGCATCCGGCTTTTTAATGAGCCTTATTCCGCTGTCGTTACCCGCATTTAAACTCGATGAAAACCTAGCGCCTTGGCTTGCGAGCATTTTTTACTTTGGCTTACTTATTGGCGCCACCACAATAGAGCGCATTGTGGTAAAAATGGGTCATCGCTTCGCATTTATATTATTTTTAAGCCTATTAATAGCAAGCGTGCTTGCACAACTTGCACTGCCAAATACCGTTAACTGGTTAATTGCACGATTTGTAGCAGGTGTTGCTGTTGCCGGTGTGTTTGTCGTTGTTGAGTCTTGGTTATTAATGACCAACACAGCAAAGTCGCGTGCTAAACGTTTGGGTTTATACATGACCTCACTTTATGGGGGCAGCGCGGTTGGTCAACTTGCTATAGGGCCGCTTGGCACCGAAGGTTCAACGCCTTATTTATTTGTAGCCTCGTTATTATTTTTAGCTATTTTAGCCCCTTTATTAATAACCAAAGGTCAGCCCGAAAAACAGCACCTTGAAAAACTACCACTAAAAGAAATAAAAACATTAAGCCACCCAGCTATGCTCGGATGCTTAGCATCGGGATTATTACTGGGCCCTATTTACGGCTTAATGCCGGTGTATATTGCAGCACAAGCTGATCAAGCTCAGTACACAGGAACACTTATGGCGGTTATTATCTTAGGCGGCATGGTCGTGCAGCCGCTTGTGAGTTACTTATCTACTCGGCTTGAAAAAAGCTTATTGATGGGTATGTTTTGTTTAGTAGGCGCAGCCGGTGCTGTGGGTATACTACAAGCAAACACTTTAGCAGGATTAATAGTAAGCTACTTAATACTAGGCGCATGCAGCTTTGCACTTTACCCGATTGCTATAACACTTGCGTGCGACTCATTACCAATGGCAAAAATAGTATCTGCAACTGAGGTAATGCTTTTGAGTTACAGTATTGGGTCGGTATTTGGCCCTATGCTTGCTGCAAATTTATCTGATGCACCCAACGGTATTGTGTTTTATTTAGCAGGCTGTTTAATCACTACCTGTATTTATATGTTTATTAAAAGCATTAAAAATATTCGCGCGGGTAAAACCCCAGTTGCAGGCTAATTTTTAGCTTAAATACACGCTTGCTTATTAACTAATTCTAGCTGTTAAACATCTTGATTTAACAGCTAAAACTATTATTTAGCAGTGAGTTTTTTATGTGGGCTCAAAAAAAACATCTTTTTCCACCCTTGGTTTTGCGTTGTAAAAAGCCACGGCATGGGCACTAACGATAAAATAGAATAATGCACATGAGGCTGTTTTCCTGCGGCATTTCCGGTATCGCCCAGTAAGCCAATTTGACTGTTTATGCTTACTACATCACCTGTACTTACCGAGTAGTTATTTAAATGTGCAAAATAATGCACGCGCCATTTAGGCCCAAGCACCGCAACCACCTTACCACCACGAGTTAACTCACCTGCAAATATAACAATACCGCTTGTTGAGGCAACTACAGGAGTGTTCTTTATGCCAAAAATATCAATTCCTTTGTGCACACCCGACCTACCCCAAGGCTCGTACCAAAACGTGTTATGGTTCCAATCTTTACTTGTGGCACCTTGTACCGGAATCATTATTTTTTCGGGAATTAGTAAGCCTACTATTAATAAAGTAGCTATTCCAATTGCAATCCACTTAAGTACTTTCACTTTTTCTATCCTTGATATTTAAATAACTTATACTGGTAAATAAAACACCATAATAACTGAACTCATCATGAGTCGTATTTATGGTGTTTTATTTATGAAGTTTTATTTGAATGAAATACCCGACTAACATGTACTAAGCTGATCAATTTCAAAATAGGTTTTATAAGCAATTGAGCACTGCCCGCTATAAACAGCCATGTGCCACTTTCTATTAGTGAGTCATTTAAAAAGAAAAAACTGCCAATTAAAAACCAAACAGCAATCAAAAAATCGTTAAACGCTCCCAGCGCTTCATATCGTCGCTGGATGGTAATATGCTCTTGCCCTAAATCTAAAATAAACTGATTACTGGGGTCCATAAGTACTGCTCACTCTTTTATTTAATAATTTAAAAAGCTTGTTTTCACAAGCTAAGCGCACCATACAATAACAAAATTTACGCAATAAAAAACGCTAGCCAATGCGAATCAGCCAACGTTTTTATTGTTTGTGCAATACTTAACTAATCGTTTATTTTTTCTCTTTTTCTAAACGCTTTTTAAGACTTAATGCAGCATCGGCGGCTAATAAACGCATAAATTCAGAGCCATTACTTTGCTCGCCTTGGCCTGCGCCTATTACAATTTCAGGCACTAAACGGCTATTACCTAAGCTTGTAAATAAAGCAGTTTGAATTTTAACTTCTGCTTTTAGCGTTTCATCAAATACATACTTAGGATCAAGTGCAGCAGACTTAGCTCTTAAACGAGCCTCAGCTAAAACGTCCATACCTAATGCTTCTAAACGTTGTTGCTTTAAAATCTCTTCTTGCTCTTTTGCAAGTTCCGCTTTTACAGCTACTCGTTGCTGTGCAGAAATAATGGCATTTGCCTTAATTCGTTCAGCATCAATTTGCTCTTTTATTTTTAGCTTTTCAGATTCAGCACGTTGCTTAGCAATTGCTTGCTCACCTAAAGCCACTTCAGTACGCGCTTGTTGCTCTGCTTTTTTAAGGTTTTGACGCGCTAGCGCTTCATCTGCAGCAGCCTGTTTTTGGGCTTCTAGGCGAGCATTTACTTTGCTTTCGTAGTCAATATCAATAATGCTGGCATCTACTACTGTAATACCGTAAGCGCCTAAAATAGGTGCATTACGCAGTGTATTACCCTCATCATCCATTTTAATATTAATAGTGACGCGCTGCTGTTTACTTAAATTGCCTAAATCGTCAGATTTATCGCGCTCGCCCGTACTAATAATTTGTTCAGTAACAAAAATACCGTTTGTTAATTGATCAGCAAAATCTTGGCTTAATTGACCATTACCACCAGAGTAATGTTGCTCTACCGACATCATACGCGCCGACGCTTTTACATTTTCAGTGGTTGCACGCATTAATAAATTAGATATTAATGTTTCTTGTGAACCAAACTCTTCGTGTATTTTAAGTAAACCACGTAGAGCACCCGACTCTGCTGCAGGTACATTGCCTGGTAATCTAAAACGAGAGACACCTCGTGCGCCACCTGTTGTGGTATCTAAAAATCGAATTGGTATTAGCGGTACAATTGCGCTTGCTGTTGCACCGGCATCGCCCGTAAAGTTAATCGAAATTACTTTTTTATAAGCAGATGTACTACCAAACGCTTTTAAGTAAGGGCCGGCTTGATTTATTACGGTTAAGTTACCTGTAAAAGCCGATTGATGTACTAAACGCTCATCTGCTTCATTCCACGAAACAACTTGCGATGTAAGGGTTGCTATCACTACCAATACAACAACAATTGATGACACTATAATTACATTACGACGACCAAATCGACTCATAAATGAGTCACTTTTTACTGCTGGGACTGCTTTTTCGCTATCCATTTTTATTACTCTCCATGTTTAATTTCTTTTTAACAAAGTAAATAATTTCCTGTTCACTCAAATGTGCGCAAAAGCTACCAGAGCGATGTAACTCAACAAATGTTGCAAGGATTTCTTCTTTACCTTTAGCTGTTTTATCTTGGTTTTCTTGTGTTTGATTTTTTTCTGTTAGTTGAGTGATTAGTTCATCAACTATCGTGTCTTTATCAAACAGTACGTTGTATTCCTTGGATTTTCTTACCCGACTTTTATGTACGTTGCTGTAAATTACATAAAGTGCAACGCATAAAATAATAACAAGTAAACTTAACCCTATAATATAAAAAATCATAAGCTCTACTTAAATTAGTTTAAATACTTAACGAGCAATAACAATTGTAAGCATCACTTAACAAATGTTAACCCAGTAATTTTACAGTAAACCCGAGTAAAAAACAGATTAAAAATAAAGTTCATCAGGTATACAATTATAACCGCACATAAAAGTAAGCTTTTTCAAACAAAAAATGCCAGTCAGTTATTAACTGACTGGCACTAAGCTAATATTAATTAAAGTGCTTTTACATTATTCGCATTGCACCCAGTCAACACCATTTTCACTGCACTCATGCAGCATTGTTCCATCTTCTCGGCGGGTATCTCTAAACCATTGCCCTTCAATTGTTTTAATAATACGTACGTTGTCTGTGGTTTTGTATTTACGCCAAAAGCTAGCATCAATAGATGTTTCGTCATCAAACTCATAGGGCATAGCAGCGAGTACGGTCACTAAATCTTGAGTTTCTAAGTCAGTAGCTTTGTCTTTAACATTTACCCAATCAGATAATGTTTGAAAGTCGGCATTTTCCTCTCTAAAGGCAAAGTCAGTTTGGTAAAACGATCCTGACTCAGTATAGCTAATGCTAAAACCTCGCTCGAACGGTGTATCTAAATTAGCACTAACGCATTCATCTGCTGTTGGGAAGTTAACCGATGGGCTAGTATTAGCAACGCCATAAAGCACATTGCTTTGCTCAAAACTAACGTTCTCAATGCTAGAGCATCGGTAAGTACGATCGGCGTTAATGTAAACATCGTCTCTAACTGTTAATTTTCCATTTAACGATTCTTCGCCCCAAGGCGTATCTGTTGAATCCAATCGAGACAAAATAACGTCAATTTTGTCGAGTTCGTCTGTATTTTGAAGCTTTACTTGCTCATAAATAAGTTCAGCGCCTGCAAAAATAACTTTGTCGCGGTACCATGCATTTTCAAACCCATACTCTGCATCTTTTGCTGTGTCTTGGTAAATCACTGCTCTTACTTCTTCTGCATCAGGATACTGAGCATCTAGCTCTTGCTTGAATTTATAGGCCGCTTTTAGTCCCTTAACAATTGCTTGTGCTCTGTCGTAAGCGTCGCTGTCGTTAGTAGCGATAAAATCTGAGTAAATTTGCTCTGTTGACAAATTATAATGCGCAACCAAGTTTTGCATAACATTTGTTATTTCGCTTTGAAGGTTTGCCAGTAGTTCAGTATTTTCTTTAAGTGCATCACAACTTAAATTATTGTTACCACTTTTTTGTAATTGAAGGCTCAATTGTTCCCAAATAACGGTTGTTAAAGGTGATATATTTCGAATATCTTCATCAGTCAAAGCCTCAATTGAGGGTGGAAATGACATTTGATACGCTTGTGTTACCTCGCCTAAGTCCTCGTCAATTGCGCCAACCGGTACATCAACGTACATAGTTGAATACGGCACACACAGCGCCTGCTCTTCTGTAAAATTAAAACTATAATTACCCGATTCTTCAGAGACTACAGAAGGTTCTGATTGCTCGTCAAAAGTACCATCGCCATCAATATCCAGCCATACTATTGCACCAGATACATAACCATCAATAACCTTTCCTGTAAGAGAGATAGTGTTAACTTCTACGGGATCTACTTTTATAGGATCTGGCTTAGCTACAACTGGCTCTACAACGGCCGCTTTATCACCGCCACCACATCCAACAAGGCCTAGCGTAAACGCTAATGAAATAGCTAACTGACTTTTTTTAAAAAACATACAAAGACTTCCTTTTTTGCACTTTAATTATTATTAAAAATCATATTGTTATAAGTTACTTTAATACAAAATAAGTAATGCCAATCTGCTTATATATGGGATCTAGTTAACGTTAAGAAAATTATGCTAGAACGAGGCAAAATTTTTGTATCTAGTTGTTCTAAATAAAATTTTAACGACGTTATAGTGCAATTTAATTTGTTAAATTACTCAAAGATTTATGCAGGTTGGTATAAATTTAAACAACAGAAATTTATTGAATTTTTATGGGGGGATGGCAACAAGTTAACATGCCCTGTACCTATATAGTGACACAGCATGTTATATTTAGCTCTTATATTTGTTAATTAAATATAACTAACACCAGTTATTATTGACTAATATGGACTGCAAGTGCCTAGAGTAAAGGGCTCAAGTGATGACCGAGTTTTGTAAACGAATGTATATTATACATGGGTTGGTTTAGAGCCCTTCGAAAACTCTAAACCAATTATATAAGCAAACCATTAGCATTTTTGATTTGCTCTTAAAATTGAAAAGCCACCTAACTAAGGTGGCTTATGTTTATTGCATTGTGTTTTTTAAAGTGCCTGAGTATCGTTTTCTTCGCGTTTATAAATATATGTTTGTTGGGTTTTAAAGCCAAAACCAATTGGTTCAGCGCCATTTACTAGCTTAACTTTTCCACCTTCAACATTTAAATTTGGCCCAAGTATTTCAATAGCTTTTATCGGCTTATCAGAACCTTTAACCCCAGGGCCTATTAAATAAAACTGACTAACTTGCGTTACATCCGTTGCATCATCCCAATCGCACTTACCATCCGCATCATTATCTGCACACGACGGGCCTTCCCCAAAAAATAGTTTCGGTGTATCTGGTACATCATTACTTGTTGCAAATTTCACATCGTCATAAACCTTCGTTCCATAATGCAAATGAAAGGCATAAAGCGAACCACCGCCACCCGTTAACGAACATTGGTTTTGCGTTGATGATGAAGATGCAGGCGTAAAGGAAGTAAAGTACGCAACCCCACCAACGACTGTTGCTGCAGCAAGAGACTTTTCACCCGTCCCTAATTCGTATCGCCACCCTTTAAATTCGGCTAACTTAACTTCAAGATTAACAAATTTATCAACGTCATCAAGTGCGTTACCAAATGGGTCTTCATTCATTTTCATTAAATCATCTGGCACTATTGGGGCTGGAAATTCAGTAAATATTTTTGTTAGGGTGTTTTCATCACGGATCATATACAACTGATCTTGCTCATTAGTAGCAAGTGGGTTTGAACGATTTCCGCTACCTATAACTATTGCGTCGTACGGGGTATCTAAACGGGTGGTGATCATTTCACCACCATAATTGGTTTTAGTAACTTTACTAAACAGCGTTCTAGCAACTAATGGTTTGTAAAAAAAACGTCTGTCTTGCGACGCTAATGTACTGCCAAGCTCTGCAAATTTAAAATGGGTAATATCACCTTCATCTTCACTAGGAATATCTACTCGCCAAATATTACCACCTGTATCGGTTGCATAAATTCGGTCGATATACCCGTCGTAATCTGAGTCAAGCGTAGTTACATCCGCTGCAATACTGTGCTCTCCGGTAAAACCATGTTCATCTGGAGTCAGCGCCCATACCTTTTCGCCAGTTTTAGCATTAACAATGTAGATACCTAGTCCGGTTTCATCTGTTGTTCTAATCGCATTATCTTTGTTTGTATCGTAGCCTGCGCCAAATATTAGCAATGGATCCTCACCAAAGGCTTTAATGTATGCAATTTGAGGCTTAGACCATGTTTGCGCTAAATATTTAAATTCTTCTGAGCCACCAACAATAGGCTTATTCCATAATTTTTTAGGTTCGTTAGGATCACTTATATCAAGCGCGTAGTAATTTTTACCGCCTCTGCGCATACCTGCAAATGCCCACACTTCATCACCATCACTTGCTCTAATAACACCATCGTTTAACCCTTCGCTATTTGAGCCTTTATTATTAAAGAACACACTTATAGGCCCATCCATGCCATACACTTTTGTATTTGCAAGATTACTACGCAAAGCAGGAATGTTTTTTAATAAGGCTGCAGGTGTAAAAGCCCACTTTTCTTCAACAGTATCGCCTTTGTCTTCAAACATATGTAAAAAGCCGGCATTAGTACCAACAAGTATGTGAATACTTCCATCGCCGTAATCTATAGATACCGGCTTTGAATGCAAAGGGTCGCCAAAAATATTGATTCGCTGATCTACTGATGAGTTATCACCATCTTCATTGTCAACATCAACCCCTCGTGCCCAGCTAATATCACTCTCCTGTAAAGTTAGCCCGATATTAGGAATCAAATCAGGGGCAAGATCGGTAACTGTACCTGTCGCTAAATTTAAAATGGTTTGTACTTTATCAAAAGTAAAATCAATAATACTGCCCGTTTTATCTATGTAGATTTTACGGCTATCAGGGTCTAAAGTTGATAAAAGTAAATTTACGCCACCCTGGGCTACTAAATTCCCATCTGCAGGCTTATTAGTTGGCAGCCAAAATGTTCGCGCTTTCTCATCAATTAACCCATTTTCATCAAGGGCTATTTGATCAGTTGAATCGACTATATTTGCGCCTGACACTTTTAGCTTTTTTAAATTCCCGCTCCAACGTGCGCCTGTTTCTGGGTAAAACATCGCAAAGTAAATTGACTCTCGGCTACGTGTTTGGTCAACATTATTACTTGCTACCGTAGGTGATGAAAAACTATCGTTAACTTCGCGTATTTTCGATATTGTATTATTAAGCGCTTCAGAAAGTTCAGTTGATGTATCTGCATGTAAGTACTCGCCGCCGCCCAATAAAGCGGTTTTTTCTAATAACTTTTTACCATTTGTACTCATGCCACTACCAAAACCGATAGTAAAAACTCGCCCCGTATCGGCAACCTCTGGCGTGGTGTCGTACAAGTCAACTTCAACATCTCTTGTACCATGTATTATCTGAGCTAAAGCGGCTAGATAACTATTACTTGTTTTAGAAGGATTTGAGCCAAAAGTAGATTTGTATAATGATTTGATATCATCGTTTCGGTTAGTATCACTTTGAGGATCACCGTCAGTCATCAAAATTAAATTGATTGAATTATCACAACGTACATCGGCACCAACTGCTTGGGTAAATGGTGATATGTATCGAGAGTTATTGTCGTAATATAGCGAACCAGTTTCAGCAGAAAAATCCCGCTCATTTGAGTTTTGTCCGTAGTACACTTTCTGACCTGTTAGATACAAGTAGGCTTCCCATAGGGTTTCTGTAACTGGGGTACTACCAGCCGCTGGTAAACTGTGAATTTGGCTTAAAATTGTAGAATGGGGAGATCCAAGACCTGCCATAATATAGCCGCCATTATCATTTTTAAAACGCATCAAACCAAAATCGATAGAGCTATTATCAGTAACCAACTGACTCATTGCACTGATGCCGGCATCTACTTTTCTAATACCGTTGGGTAAAAAGTTTTTCATACTTCCAGATGTATCAAAAACAATGATTACACGTGGTTTTTCGTCGGTTTCAACATTATGGTTTACGTATAGCTCTATATCTTCGGCAAATACAGAAAGGCTAATACCCACCCCGAATAACAAGGCAGCTATTTTTTTTAGTTTAAATTGCATTTTTAAATCCCTTTATTTGCGCTTTTTATTTTTATTGCGCAAGTTAATAACTACTCTATTCCCTGTTTAATTTTTAGTAAGATTGAGGTGGGACTAAAAATAAAACAAAAGTCATATCTAGCTATTCATCACAAAACAGTGATTAGCATCCACGTGGCGTCAATGCTATAAAATATATATTACTTCGATTTTTAAATAAAAACAGACTAAAGTCAAAGACATTAGGTTTTATTATCAATTAAAAACAACAGCTTAAATAAAACAATCCCGTTTTACTGCACAGTTGAATCATGCTAAAAAACTATATTTTTACCTATGTTTCTATATTTATAGATCTATGTTTTAGGTAACAAGTACTTACCAATATAAATTAGTAACGTAAGACTCTAAAAATCACCTTTAAAAACACTATTATTCAGTAAAACTGTTTTATTAAAAGAAGTGTGTTTATAGGTAACTACGGTTATTCAAACATACAAAAAAGCCCATATTAGGTGCTACCTAATATGGGCTTTTATACTCTCGCTAAATTATAAGCGCTTGATACAAGCATTCTTATAAAGATAACTCTTTTTTAGCGCGAGTTAAGTTATGTGTTACAAGTGAGTTTTTAGAAATTTGAACCGCTTCATATAAATCAGAAATACCAGCAGTGTCTTTTTGAGCCTTAATACGTGCTACACCACGGTTACTTAATGCAAACGATGTAAGTTCACGTACTTTTAAACGCGGACCATGGCTTTGCTTAAGCAATGCAATAGCTTGTGTACAAATAGCTTCTGCTTCTTCGTAGTTTCTTGCTTCAACATTTAAAGCACAGCTATTAAATGATTTTTCAAATGCGGGTGCTGCAGTTACAGAGTCTTCAATAACCATTAATTTATAATCACCTTGATTAGCCATTGCAGCAGCTGAGCAAGTTAATAATGAGCCAAGAGCGATGGTTTTTAAAAGTGTAAATTTCATGATTATATTCCTAATTAATTAAGTCGTACTTGTTGCCGACAACTAAACTTTAGAGTGTTAGCTCAATTACCACAAACGATAAAAACAAACCTAATAAGTGAATAAATCTAACCTATAGACTTTAGTCTAACACTTGTAAAAATACTTAGTAATTACAATTAGTTAAAAACCATGAAAATCACTAAACAATAAATAGCAAAATACATTTTTTTATTTTTTAATAATACCAATTCGCTTAATTAAGTGATCTATTTTGAGGATGGAAAAACGTGTTGATAGCTAGGCAAAAAATTCGCTATTTGGTTGTTCTAAATGAGAATTTTTTAACGCAGGTAGCGACACGTTTAGCCCCGCAAAATGATTATGTATTATTGCGAATTGGTATAACACAATACAAAGTTAATAAACACAAAAAAGCCGATGTTGGGGTTTAACCCAATATCGGCTTTTTTACTCTCGCTATTTTATATTATGCTTTAGTAAGCACTTTATAAAAAACCTTATAGAGATAATTCTTCTTTAGCGCGAGATAAGTTGTGCGATACCATTGAGCTGTTAGACAATTTTGATGCTTCGTATAAATCAGCAAGTGCAGCTGTATCGTTATGCGCTTTTAAGCGTGCAACACCACGGTTGCTTAATGCGAATGACGTAAGTTGGCGTACTTTAAATTTAGGGCCATCTGCGTCTTTTAAAAGTGCGATTGCTTTAGTACAAATTGCTTCAGCCTCAGCGTAATTTTTTGACTTAACATTTAGTGCGCAGCTATTAAATGATTGCTCAAGTGGCTGTGGCGCTGTTGCAGTTTCAATAACCATTAATTTGTAATCACTTTGATCAGCCATTGCAGCAGCTGAACATGTTAATAGTGAGCTAAGAGCGATAGTTTTGATAAGTGTAAATTTCATGATTAATTTCCTGTAAGTTAAGTCGTACTTGTTGCCGACAACTGAACTTTAGAGAATTAACACAACCCCGACAAACGATTAAAACAAACCTAATAAGTGAAGAAAATTAACCTATAGACCTTAGTCTAATACGTTTAAACTTTTTCTATATATTTAAACAACTTACGCACCAACAATCGTGCCTAAAATCGCTACTTTACGTTTTAAAATGTATATAATTATTTATGCTTTTTTTTAGTTGGTTTTATTTTAAACACCTTACTTTGGCATAGCTGAGTAACTATCAAACAAATTTATACATTTAATTACATGCAATACTAAGTCATGTATTTATAATTACAGCTCTGGTAACTTTTCATCATTAATGGGTTAACTTTTTTGAAACACATACTTTCTCTTTTTGTTTTATTAAGCACGCTTTTATCATTTAGCCAAAATGTTAACGCAAGGCTTTTGCTCGGTAATGACATGCCTAACACCGGTATGTTTATAAAATCAGAATTTAATGGCGATAGCAGCATTACATCTGCGGGTGTAGAAATGATGATCAAACAAAATTACAGTAACTTTGGTGTTGTTTTTACCAGCGCAATTGGCGCGGCAGTAATCGATAATAAACAAGGCGAGCAAGAAGAATTTATAACGTGGGACAACGGCATGAAGCTTGGTTATTTTAATGACTTTTTTATATACGCCGAGCTTGGCTTAGATCTGTTCGAACTCGCCTTTAAAAACGATAGGGGCGACAACACCTACCAAATAGAAAAATCGAACAACGACATAGACGGCTACGCAGGTATAGGTGCGGGTTATCACTTTAAGCCATTTAAAATAGAAGTATTTACCCGAGCACGCCAAATAGATGGCGACTACTGGGAAGCACAAGAACATATTTACAGCGGTGTGCAGCTCAGTTTTACGTTTTAATTGCCCTTTTCTTATAAGAAAAATAAAAAGCGTGTGAAATACAGCTATTTCACACGCTTTTTAAAGAATTATATTTAACAGGTTTAGTCTAACCAATTTATATTTAACGGATAGTTTTGGCTACTTTACCAATACTCAAACCCTGAATTAAAATAGAAAACACCACAACCGCATAAGTGAGAGCCAATAAAATATCGCGCTCGTTCCCATCAGGTAATTGCAATACCAGTGCCACCGAAATACCACCGCGCAAGCCACCCCAGGTTAAAACTTTCCACGCGCCAGATGGCAACTCTAATTGCTTATTAAATGTAGTGGTTGTTATACCCACAACAATTAAACGTGCCATTAACGCTATTAAAATTGTTAAGCCACCAGCAATAAACAAATTACTCGAAAATGCAATCATGACGACCTCAAGCCCTATGAGTACAAATAAAATGGCATTTAAAATTTCGTCAATCAGCTCCCAAAATAAATCAACGTAATGGCGTGTTTTGTCGCTCATAGCCATACTACGACCATGATTACCCACCATTAACCCCATCATTACCATTGCAAGTGGGCCCGACAAATGCCAATGGCTTGCAAGTGCATAGCCACCAATAACGCCCGCTAAAGTAAGGAGTACTTCTTCTTGGTAACTATCAATACTTTTAAGTAAGTAATATAAAATACCACCTAATACCAAACCAAAAACAATACCGCCACCGGCTTCTACCGCCAGCGTGTGTGCGACATAATAAGTTGTAGGAATATCACCACTTGATAAAACACCCAATAAAAGCACAAAAATAACCACGCCAATACCATCGTTAAACAACGATTCACCCGCAATCACGGTTTCAATACTTTTAGGCGCCCCCGCAGATTGTAAAATTCCCATTACCGCAATAGGATCAGTTGGCGAAATTAATGCGCCAAATAATAAACACCATATAAATGCTAAATCAAAACCAAGCAAAGGAAGTACTAAATAAAGCGCACCAGCAATAATAACCGTTGATAGCAACGTACCAACACAGGCCAAAATACCTATTGGCAATTTATAGCGCCTTAAGTCGCTAACATTTACGTGCAGCGCCCCAGCAAAAAGCAGCATTGAGAGCATGCCATCGAGCAAAACTTCAGTAAAATCTAACTGATCGAGCAAGCTCACTTCGTAATCTATAAGATCATCAAACCCTAAAAAGCCCAAAAATATAGCGCCGATAGATAAAAGCATCGAAATAACCATAACGCCAATGGTTGTTGGCAGGCCAATAAAGCGATGGTTTACATAGGTGAGTAACGCGGTAATTGATAAAAATATCGCACTTATTTCAAGTACGCTTAGGCTGGTTCCTGGTGCCATGGTTTAAATCTCAATATTTATTTAATGATGCCTTGCTCAAAAAAAGCAAAGCAGAAGGGTTATTATTTTTATACGGTTATCTCGCATTATATTCGTGTAGCCTAAACAAGCATACCCAAAATATTAATTATAAATACACACCCTACTCTGTTAACGTATTTAAAGTATTAACTCACGCGTTAAATAAAACAAAAAAGCCCATGTTAGGAATTAACCTAACATGGGCTTTTTTACTCTCGCTATTTTATAACATGCTTTTGGTAAGCACTTTATAAAGTGTTTATAAAGAAAGCTCTTCTTTAGCGCGAGTTAAATTGTGCGATACCATTGTACTTGTAGACATTTGGTTTGCTTCGTATAAATCAGCAAGGCCAGCAGTGTCGTTGTTCGCTTTTAAACGTGCAACACCACGGTTGCTTAATGCGAATGACGTAAGTTGGCGCACTTTAAATTTAGGGCCATCTGCGTCTTTTAAAAGCGCAATTGCTTTAGTACAAATTGCTTCAGCCTCAGCGTAATTTTTTGACTTAACATTCAGTGCACAGCTATTAAATGATTGCTCAAGTGGCTGTGGCGCTGTTGCAGTTTCAATAACCATTAATTTGTAATCACTTTGCTCAGCCATTGCAGCAGCTGAACATGTAAGTAGTGAGCTAAGAGCGATAGTTTTGATAAGAGTAAGTTTCATGGTCGTAGTCCTGTTGGTTAAGCCGTGCTTGTTGCCGACAACTGAACTTTAGAGAATTAACACAAAATCGACAAACGATTAAAACAAACCTAATAAGTGAAGAAAATTAACTTATAGACTTTAGTCTAATGCCAAATTACTAATTTACAAAAGTTTAAGAACCTTATTTTTAGTTGGGTTATCAGTGATGCTGAAAACCATACAAGTACCTTTAATGACATGGACCAAATAGGTTAATGGATTAGTTTACTTAAGAAGTAAACTAATCAGCAATCATAACAGCCCGCTAGTTTTGGGATAACGTGTTTATATTACATTAACTTCTGTAAATTTTAGGCCTTTTAAATTATGGCTTTTAACCAAGTCATATAAGCCCCCTTCTTCATCCGTACAAAAGGTAAATATTCCAGCTCCTTTCACTTTAAACAACCCACCGTGTTTTATAGCATTTTTGCTTAAAGCGAGTTTTTTAAAGCGCCTGATTCTATTTACACGACCATTCTTCATGTTCAACTCTGTGTGCTCTTGGTTAATTGCGTCTTGTTGCTCTAGAATATTTAACGCGAACCATTCTTCACCATTAAGATTTAGTGGTAAAAATTCACAGCATTCTCTAAGTGTTGGCTCAAACATACCTTTTAAAGGTGCTGGAATTACGAAAGCCATTGCTCCCCAGCCTGCTACATCGGGTTTATTAGTAGGAGTTTCACCTTCGACTATTAACCAATCAACATCTACAACACGCCAGTCATCACCTTTTGAGTTGCCGTTAAAAGTATAAATATCGTTGCTTGTTAACTGTATTGACTGCTCGAACATTGTTTCTTGTAACAGCAAATATTCACCAGCATCAACGCCAACAGCATAAACTTTATTAAATTCTTTCATTTAATTACCTTGGTATCATATTTGATAATTCTTCATGTAGTGGGAAATCACCACTTTGTAATTCGTCGCCAATATCTCTAAGTAACTCTATTACACCTGTGCGCCCTAAACCTTCAGCTATAGTATCGGTAAGTAAAGCTTCTACGTTTAAGAAATATTCGCTTGTGTGGGTTTTTGTATGTGCTTCAGCCTTAGGCATTGCATCCATTGGAGTATGTTTAGCAAATCTAGGAAGAAATACTCCATTTGCTTCATGGTCAATATCGATTCCAAAGCCTGCTAGTCTAAGCCTAGCCTTTGAAGCTCGGGGATCGTCCCAAGCGACTATATGGTGAGCCGCCATATTTTCACCTCTTTCCCTACCTGCTGCAATCATATTTCTACTTAGTTTAATACTGTGCCGCTTATTATGCTCCCACCGTACATGCCTACTAAGTATTAAGTCATCTTTACTTATAAGCCCTTTTTTATAACGTGCTGAATCAATAATTTCGCCTCGATAGTAAATAGCATATTGAGTAGCTTGGTTTTTAGCAATTGAGGGATTACCAGTCACGGTGAGAAGGTCTTGCTCTAACTATTGAACGGTTACGTACTCTTTTGTATTAGAAGGCATGCTAAATTTATTCCTTTAAAATGATTTTAATACTCCTGCTTAAATAGTGTCATTTTGGTAACTAAATGCAATATGGGTACAAAACTCAAGCTTGACGTATTATTCCAAAGTTCCGTGAACATCATTTCTCACCCAAACCTATAAACTCCCTCGCCCATATGCCATAATCTAAATAATTCATTATTTTAGTAACTTGGCGCGTATTTAGGCGCTTTTAAGTTAACTACTCAGGGTTTTCAGCATGGCATATCAAGAGCAAAATCAAGCAACAATCTATTGGCACGACTACGAGACTTGGGGGGCGAGCCCTCAAAAGGATAAGCCGAGCCAATTTGCGGGTATTCGTACCGATCTTGATTTAAATATAATTGGCGAGCCGCTTATTGAATATTGTAAGCCGCAAGCGGATTACTTGCCTCACCCTGAGGCATGTTTAATTACGGGCATTACGCCACAAGTGGCGATGAAAAAAGGCTTAGTTGAAGCTGAGTTTATAGCAAAAATTCATGCCGAATTTAGCGTGCCAAACACTTGTGTTGCCGGTTATAACAGTATTCGGTTTGACGACGAAGTAAGCCGTTATAGCTTTTACCGTAACTTTTACGACCCATACGAGCGCGAATACAAAAATAACAATAGCCGATGGGATATTATAGATTTAGTACGTGCTTGTTATGCGCTGCGTCCTGAAGGTATTGAATGGCCGTTAAAAGAAGACGGCAGCCCAAGCTTTAAGCTAGAACATTTAACCGTAGCCAATGGTATTGAACACGCTGCAGCGCATGATGCGCTAAGCGATGTAACCGCCACTATTGCACTGGCTAAGCTAATAAAAGAAAAACAGCCAAAGCTATATAACTTCTTTTTTGGGCTGCGTAATAAAAAAGCCCTTGCTGAATTGGTTGATGTATTTAACATGACGCCGCTGGTGCATACCACGTCGCGCATACCTGCAACACAAGGCTGTACAAGCTGGGTTGCACCAATGAGCTTTCATCCGGTAAATAAAAACGCGGTTATTTGTTTTGATTTAACCCAAAATCCACAAGTACTCATTGATTTAAACGTAGAAGAGTTACGCAAACGCTTATACACCAAACGTGTTGATTTAGCCGAGGGTGAATTACCTGTTGGCTTAAAACTAGTGCATTTAAACAAGTGCCCTATTTTAGCCCCAGCTAAAACGTTATTGCCTGAAAACGCCGCCCGCCTAGGGATTAACCGCGAGCAGTGCTTAGCTAACTTAGCTATTTTAAAAGCCAATACCGACCTTCGCGATAAAGTAACCGAAGTGTTTAACGAGCAAGGCGATTACAGCGCAACTACTAACGTTGACTACCTACTTTACAATGGTTTTACAAGCCATGCCGATAAAGCTAAGTTTGCGATTATTCGCGATGCTAAACCAGATGAATTAGCAGGGTTGAAGTTAGACTTTGAAGATAAAAAGTTTAATACATTGTTGTTTAGATACCGCGCACGTAACTGGCCTGAAACGCTAAACCAGCAAGAACTTGATCAATGGCGCCAGTATTGCCAAAACAAGTTAATGCACGGCGAAGATCAACCATCGATTAACGCGCAAGATTTTATGATCACCCTTGAAAACCTAGCGCATGAACATGACGACAGCGAAAAAAACCTTACAATTTTAAAGGCGTTGTATAACTACGCACAAAGCATGTAATTTTGTTTGTATAACGCATTAAAAACGCGACGCTTTAGCAATAAAGCGTCGCGTTTTTGTTTATAAATATCTGTACCACTTAAAACAAAGCAAAATCTATTTCACAAAGAGAAGCGAATGAGGAGTAAATGAGAAGACATAAAAACAATAATTTTTTAGATCTATTACTTCCTCTAAAAGCGCAGCGCCTCATAACCTCTTTGTGAATAAATTACTTTACGGGCTTTGCCCGTCACGCAAGCAAGCTTCGCGTCTACGAAACAACAATAAACTATACTTTGGGGTAAACGTAGAGATCGCTCACGTGAAAAGCGCAGCTTTTAATTACTTAAATAAAAATCTATTTCACAAAGAGAAGCGAATGAGGAGTAAATGAGAAAATATAAAGACCAACAACAATCTTTTTATCTATCACTGCCTCTAAAAGCGCAGCGCCTCATAACCTCTTTGTGAATAAATTACTTTACGGGCTTTGCCCGTCACGCAAACAAGCTTCGCGTCTACAGCGTTACTTTTTATGTAGCGCTTCAATGCGTGCTAGTAAGCTTGAGGTGTCGTATCTGCCGCCGCCAAGTGCTTGTACGTCGGCGTAATATTGATCGACCGTTGCGGTCATTGGTAAAGTAGCGCCATTGTTTTTAGCTTCATCGAGTGCAATGCCTAAATCTTTACGCATCCAATCTACGGCAAAACCAAATTCATATTCACCCGCCCACATTGTTTTGTAGCGGTTTTCCATTTGCCACGAACCGGCTGCACCTTTAGAAATGGTTTCTATAACTTTTTCGCCATCAAGCCCAGCTTGCTTGGCAAAATGTAAGCCTTCGGCTAAACCTTGCACTACACCAGCAATACAAATTTGATTAACCATTTTACAAAGTTGTCCCGAGCCAACGCCGCCTAGTAATTGGCTAAAACGACTAAACGCCGCCATAACTGGCTGCACTTTAGCAAATACAGCTTCACTACCACCCGCCATAACCGTTAATACGCCGTTTTCGGCGCCAGCTTGTCCGCCCGATACAGGCGCATCTATAAAGTCGATATTTTGCAGAGCCGCTTTTGCAGCCACTTCGCGTGCTACTTCGGCAGAGGTTGTGGTGTGATCAACCAAAATAGTGTGCGGTAACATGCCCGCTAACACGCCGTCGTCGCCATACACTACTGAGCGTAAATCGTCATCATTCCCAACACACATAAATACAATATCGGCATTGCTGGCAGCTTCGCGCGGGGTTGATGCAAAGCTTCCTGAATGTTCTGCAGTCCACGCTTTTGCTTTAGCTTGAGTGCGGTTATAAACGCATACGCTGTGCCCTGCTTTTGCTAAGTGCCCCGCCATTGGGTAACCCATTACGCCTAAACCTATAAATGCGACTTTCATTGACATAAAAATGACCTATTTAACTGATAACTTAGAAACTAGACCTCGATTATGTCAACCGGTCGATAAAAAAGCGAATGAAAGTCTTTATAAAATTTCCTTAGCGGGAAAGGTAAGTAGGTAACCTATGGACAGTATTTATCAATTTAATGCACCACTTTATAACAGCGAAAATTTTCCTCTTAGCCAGTTACAGGGCAAAACCGTCCTTATTGTTAATACAGCGAGTAAGTGTAATTTTTCGGTGCAATTAAACGCGCTCGAAAAGCTCTATCAGCAATACAAAAGCAATGGTTTTACTGTGCTTGCGTTTCCGTGTAACCAGTTTGGCCAAAATGAGCCGCTTGATAATTTAGCCATTAAAGACTTTTACCAAGATCAATTTAATATCTCGTTTGAGGTATTTGGTAAGGTAATGGTAAACGGGCCAGAAACACATCCGTTGTTTAATTATTTAAAGTCGCATACGCGGGGTATTTCGCAAAACCGTGCAATTAAGTGGAATTTCACTAAGTTTTTAATTAACTCACAAGGGCAACTTGTTGCACGCTATGCACCGCGTACTAAGCCCGAAACACTTAAACAAGTAATAGAAAGCAACTTACTGCAAGCTGCAAAGTTAAGCGCTGCAAGAGGTGGTAAAAAGGTAGCATCAAAAATACCTTTGTTTACGGCAGCTAAGGCTTAATTTAAATCAATAAAATGCGTGTTACTAAAGCACAGGTTTATAAAGTAGTTTATTGTATTGATACTTATTAAGCGTCGAGGCTATTACCATGAATATTGCTTTTTTTAGTACTCAAAAGTACGAACTGCCTTTTTTTGAACAAAGTACACGCGATCATCGTGATATAAAAATAACGTATTTTGAGCAATCCCTGAGCGAACAAACGGCTATTTTAGCAAGCGGGTTTGATGCCATATGTGTATTTGTAAACGACACCGTAAACGACACGGTTATTGAACAATTGGCAAGCCAAGGCATAAATACTATTTTACTGCGTTGTGCAGGATTTAATAACGTTGATTTACCTGCAGCAAAAGCACATAAAATTAAAGTATTACGCGTACCGGCTTACAGCCCAGAAGCAGTAGCCGAGCATTGTATTGCACTTATGCTAACACTTAGCCGTAAAACCCATAAAGCGTATAACCGCGTACGCGAAGACAATTTTGATTTAAACGGATTGCTTGGTTTTAACTTGCACAATAAAACCGTGGGTATTGTAGGTTGCGGTAAAATTGGCCTTGCGCTGTGTAACATTTTAAATGGCTTTGGCGCTAAAGTATTAGTGTGCGACCCATACGCGCAACCTGGCAATTATACAATTACCGATATAGACACCTTGCTTAGCCAAAGCGATGTGATTTCTTTACATTGCCCACTGAACGAGCAAACTCATCATTTAATAAATGATGAGGCATTTAGTAAAATGAAAACCGGCGTTATGCTCATTAACACTTCTCGCGGTGCATTGCTTGATAGTAACGCGTGTATTAGCGCGCTTAAAACTAAAAAGCTAGGTTACCTGGGACTCGACGTTTACGAGCAAGAATCGGAGCTTTTTTTTAAAAACCACAGCGACGAAATAAACCAAGACGATATATTCTCGCGCTTAGTGAGCTTTAAAAACGTATTAGTAACGGGGCATCAGGGATTTTTTACGCAAGAAGCACTTACCGAAATAGCAAACACAACCGTATTTAACGCGCTTGAAGTAAGTGAAGGTAGGCCTCTAACTAATGAGGTTTTATAAAGACCTAAGCTATACCTAGATAACAGGCACAAAAAAAGCGAATAAGGTGAGCCCTATTCGCTTTTTTTGTTTAAAAATTCACTTTAAATAGAGCTTAACCAAACGCAACGTTTGCAAATACCAAGGTCATTAATATTGGGCAAACAAAACGAATATACTGAGCAAACCAGTAATGTAGGCCTGTTGTTGCTTGGTGTAATTTATTACCACGCTGCCACATCCAACCTACCGTAATAAAGTAAAACAAGCCCATAAGCGGCAATTGGTATTGAGTAAATAGCATAATAACTAAGCCAAATAACCAATCAAAATTTAGTATAATTGCGCTTGCACACACAAGTACAACGGCGCTCACTGCCCATGTTGCTTTGGTGCGACTAACGTTGTGGTTTTCGACTAAAAACGCTACCGGAATTTCAGTCGTCGATATAGTTGACGTAACCGATGCGATAGACATTAATACAAAAAACAATAAACCAACTAATAAGCCAATTTCGCCCATGGTGCTAAATAGCTCAGGTAAAATAGCAAAAATTAGCTGCCCTTCACCAATCAATTTACCGCCACTAAATACCTCTACACCGTTGTGCTGCGCCACATAAATAGCAGGAATAATAAGTAACCCCGCTAAAAAAGCAACGCCAGTATCAAGTAGTGCAACACCTGCTGTGAGCTTTGGTAAATTAGCATCTGGTTGTAAATACGAGCCGTAAATCATCATACAACCCACACCTAACGAGAGCGAAAAGAACGCTTGCCCCATTGCGGCAATAATTAAATTAGGGTCGAGTATTTGGCTAAAATCAGGGATTAAATACGCGGCAAAGCCTTCGCTTGCGCCATCGAGTGTTGCAATGTAGGCAATTAAACCAACAAGCAGCACAAGCAGAAGTGGCATCAAACGGCGCGACCAAGTTTCGATTCCCGATTTAACCCCTTTTAAAATAATACTGGCAGTTAAAATAAGCATAAGCGGCGTAAATACAAAATTACGCAGCACTGAGTCGCTATGTAAAAATTCGCTTGCGCCTGTGAAACCTAAAAAGGTTGTTATGGGTTCAATAGCGTACGAGAGCATCCACCCTGCCACTATTGAATAAAAACTTAGCATAACAACTGCGCCCGCAAGGCCTATGTAACCGGCTGCTGCACCTACTTTACGGCTAGTGTTTTGCCATGCATCGCCCAATGCTTTTACCGGGTTAGCTTGTGCTTTGTGACCTAAATAAAGTTCGGTATACAGCGCAGGTAGCGCAAGTAAAAATATAACAATAAAATAAACCAGTAAAAAAGCACCGCCGCCATGGTTGGCCGCTTGCGTAGGAAAACCCCAAATATTACCCAAACCCACTGCTGCGCCAGCAGCGGCTAAAACAAAACCAAGTCGGCTTTGAAACCCATCACGCACTTGTGCCATACATCTACAAATCTGTTATTATTTTGATTATTGTGAATTAAACCATATTTCATGCCAGCTGAGTAATAAAATTGTACCCAGCCTTTATTAGTGGCGTTAACCGCTCACAATATCAGCGACTTCTTTTGCTTTAGGGCTTTTATGACTGAACACTATTTTAAAAACGCCTTGAGTATTACTTCAACTCAATTGGCAAATTTGTCTTTAGCGAGTAACAGTATTTTATTATTTAATGCTAAAACACTTGAGCTTAGAGACTTTAATTTGCCCGATTGCTTAAGCCCGTTTGAGTTAAACATTATAAACCGCCGTAAAAGCCCACAAGCTAAGCAAGAGTATTTAGCGACGCGGTTATTGTTAAAACACCTTATTAAAGTAGCGCAGCCGCAACATGCGCACGTAGCCCTTAATAAAATGAGTACAGAATTTGACGAGGCAAGCTCAAAGCTGCAAGTACATGTAAGTGGTGATGTTATTAATACCTGTATTTCGCACTCACATGGTTTAGTTGGAGTCGCGCTAAATTTTGATAAAAGTGAGTTTGGTTTTGATATTGAAAAAGTAAGCCTAAAGCGCCCATTTGAAAAGCTAGCTAAGCATTTTTATCATAATGATGAAATTACACTTATCACCAAGCCTACTAATACCCAAGCCCAAGCAGATACGTTTTTTAGAATTTGGACACTAAAAGAGTCTCTTGCTAAAGCCACCAGCCGCCCTATTGCAAAGTTACTTAGCCCCAATGTGTTTGACGAATTAAATAGTGCAAAGCTGAGTGCTTGCAGTAATCGCGTTACTGTAGCTGATAGCAGTGACAGTAATGTTTGTTTTGATGTGAGTGTGGTGCATAAAAAAAGCACCGACTGGCGATGCTTTTTATTAAATGACTTTATTAATTTTGTTAAGCAACCTTACTAGTTAATTTTCCTGAATAACCGTTATTTACGCAGCAAAATCGTTTTCTAATAAACGGCTATGAATAGACTGTACTACGTTATCTGACTCAGTTTGCTCTACTAAAAAGCACAGGTTGTGCTTACTAGCACCGTGACAAATTAATCGAATGTTAAAGTCTTTTAGTACACTCATTAAGTTCATTTCGTGTTGGCGTAATTGAATCTCAGAGCCAATAAGTGCCACCAATGTTAGGTTGTTTTCTACCGAAACATGGCAAAATTCTGCAAGCTTATCTAGGCATTCTTGATCAAGCTCTGGGCGCGAGGCGTTTTGCGCGTTATCAAGCGTTATAGCTACACTGATTTCTGATGTGGTTACCAAATCTACCGATATATTATATTCACTTAATAGTGTAAATACGCGTGCTAAAAAGCCGCTTGCTAGTAGCATTTCTGGGCTTTTAAGCGTAAGCAATATTTGGTTTTTACGTTGCGTTACTGCGCGTATACCTGGTTGCTGCGATTTTTCGCGCTCAATCCACGTACCGCCACGCTCTGGCTCGCGGCTAGAACCTACAAACACGTTAATGTGGCTACGGCTCGCTGGTAAAATAGTTGCTGGGTGTAATACTTTTGCGCCAAAGGTTGCCATTTCAGCGGCTTCGTCAAAACTTAAGCGTGCAATAGGCGTCGCTTTTGCGCACAAACGCGGGTCGGTGCTAAAAATGCCCACTACGTCGGTCCAAATATGCACACTTTTAGCGTTAATCGCTTCAGCTAGTAATGCAGCGCTATAGTCAGAACCACCACGTCCTAGCGTTGTGGTGTGACCGTATTCGTCACTACCAATAAATCCCTGAGTTACAATTACTTGAGTGTCTAATAACGGAATTAAATGCTCTTTAGCAGCTTGCGCTGTGGCTGAAACATTGGGCGTTGCTTTGCCAAATTGGCTGTCTGTTTTAAGCACCTTGCGCACATCAAAGCGATCGGCGTTTAAACCTTGTAAACGCAGCACTTGAGCAAACAAATACGACGACAAACGCTCACCAAAGCTAAGTAGCTCGTCGTGTTGCTGAGCGGTTGTTAGTGGCTCTTGAGCCAATGTTTGAAATGCTTTTAGGGTTTCGTTAAAGCCAACAGCTAAATCGGCATCTAGCGATAATTCATCTAAAATAGTTTGTTGAATAGCAAGAACGCCATTTATGTGTTCTTGGCGCTCACTTGAAGTAATGCTTGATTTACACAGTGCAACTAAGTGATTAGTTACGCCGGCACTGGCGCTCACGGCAACAATACGTACGCTTTTATCTGCAACAATAATTTCGCTACAGCGACTCATCGCTTCAAAATTTGCAACACTTGTTCCGCCAAATTTGGCAACGATGTAATCTGATTTTGCGCCTGATACTGTTTGTGGCACTGATTGGGTAGTCATTTAGTCTCCTTTCGCGGTATCCAAACCGCAATAAAACAAGAAGAACTTGGCAAAGGAATGCTTGAAGATAAGTCCACTGCCAGAAGCTCTCCACCTATATTGGTGACAGTTTTGAGGATTCAGCCCCATAAACCGAAAAACAATGACGACGTACCATTATTTTCCTCGGCGAGTACTTCCCTCCTTAATGATCATCGGCTTTCGTCGCCTAACATTAAGTACCTAAGTATCGCACCTCTTCTGAATGCTTTATTAACCAGTGGCTAATAAAACAAAACCCCACTAAGTAGCGGGGCTTTGAAAGTTATCGTTTAGACGTCTAGCTGTCAAGCATTTAATAATTTATGAGTTAAATAAAACTGCCCATGTAATACGAGCCCGCATATCCAACCGTGTAACAAATTAATAAATGCAGCGATAAACGCAAGTAGCTCATAAAGGTAAGCGCTTTAACTTTACTCATGGCAATAATGCCCGCAGCCGAACCAATAATAAGCATTGAACCGCCCACGCCCGTTGCATACGTAAACGACAACCAGTGTTGTTGGCTCATTACTATATTGGCTTTTAATAATGCAGCGGTAAGCGGTACGTTATCGACCCCAGCTGATAATATGCCCATTAAGTAGTTTGCGTATTCTGGTGCCATTACCGTGTATAGATCGGTAAATTTACTCAACATACCAATTTCTTTAAGTGCACCTACAAGTAAAAGTACGCCTACAAAAAACAATAATGTGTCGTATTCTATATCGCGAACAAAATCGATTATGTCTTTGTTTATGTCTTTTTTACGCATTAAAAATTGCGCCACTAAAAACATCACTGATAAGCCAAACAAAAAGGTTAATAGAGGCGGTACGCTGTAAATTACACTCAGCGTAAGTGTGCTCACTACGGTAGATAAAAATATAACAGCAATGGTTATGTCGGTTTTTTCAATGCGGATTTTACCTGCACTAGCAAACTCAACACGCCCTTTCATACCTATAGACAGTAACGCGGCAAGCAGCATAACGCTTGCAAGTGCTGGCGCTATAAGTAGTAATAAATGAGCAATGGTTACTTTGCCATCTAAAAATATCATTAGTGTGGTTACGTCACCGGTTATTAGCGATACCCCACCTGAGTTAACTCCAAACACAATAAGCGTGGCGTATTTAATGAGTTTTTTAGGTTCAAGCTTTAACGACATAACAACCGCAAGCGATATAAGCGTCGCTGTTACGTTATCTGAAATCGACGAAAACAAAAACGCAAAACCACCCACCAAAAACATGAGCTTTTTTTCGCTAATACTTTTTGGCATAACACGGTGCACAATATTTTCTATAAACCCCTTTGAATTTAAATACGCGACAAAGGTCATTGCAGCCATTAAAAATAGCCATAATGAGGCAATTTCTAAAATATTTTCATTTAAAAGATGTTGAATCGTATCGGGACTTTGCCCGTGTAGGGGGTATATAAAAAGAAGAATCCAGCAAAGCGTACCAAAAAACAGCGTGGTTTTAGCTTTATTTACATGGATTATATCTTCTATAACGATCAGTAAAAATGCAATCGCTATCAGGGTTAGAATAATCGAGGAAACCATGGTAGTTAAACAACCTTTGATATAGTTTTAAAGAACACACAAATAACATTCCATTTCATGTGCCTATTTTCGGCGCGAATTTTAGCACTGCCTCTATGCAAAAACTATTATTAAATGGTCTTAAAAACGAATACTATATACAGACAAGGTTAATTAAAAATACGTAATAATGAGTCTTCTAAAAGAACTCAATAATAAAATACTAGGATGTTGTAACCCCTTATGATCCCAGCTAAAAAGCTGCTAAACACCATAACCGAACATTGGGGTGTATTAGAGCTATTATTTAAACGTTTTAAAATGGCTGACTTTAGCCTAAAAGACGTACAAAACGCGATTAAGCAAAAGCAGCCTACGTGGTCAAACGAACGCATTTATAAAGAAACAAATCGTTTGTTAAACCAAGATATTTTAATTCCACTGGCTAAATCCTCTCAGCTTGAAATAAATCGTGCTATTGCTGATTTTGCTACTTTTTTACTGCAAGAAGAGCATTTAGGTTTAGCGCAAGAAATTAGCGTATTAGTAGAGGACCTTGCTCGTTTAGGTAACCGCCTAGATAACGCTGGCGAAATAGAAGACTTTGACGACTTGCGCCGCTACAGCCGCATTATGGATGATCGGGTGCGTAAAATAATGAAGCTCTATACGCACAACGAAAACGCTATTTTAAATATTGTTGAACAAGCCAAATCAAATAATGCAGTGCAATCGCTGCAAAAGCGTTATAAAGCGGTAATAGAAGCCTTTGACGAATACATAGAGCCAATGCTTGAAATGGTTGATATTCGTGGTGAGTTTCATGCATGTTTTACCCTCATTGAAGAGCAAATAAGTAAGCAAATACTGCACATTGAGCGCTCAGGTAAAGCGTATAACGACAAACGTATGCTGGAGCAATTACGTACCCGTATACTCGAAATGCATTTAATGGGCCGAGAAAGCTTACGTAAAAGTGCCGATATGCTTATGCCACTGCGCGAGGAGCTACGCCGTAATAACTTAATTACTCGCCAAGCAGCCAAAGTACTTGGGCTTGTACGTAAAAATGGCGTAGACAATATGCTAAGTGCTGTGCAACCACATTTTGTAAGCGACGCGCAGCGATATTCGCTTGGTCAGCAACGCCATATTGTGGCTTACATGGCAAGCTTGGTTGAATTTGAACACGAAGAATACCAATTGCCTGACCAGCAAGACGTGCCTGCATTTGTTACGCCTAATATTCCTGACTACAACGATGTCAAAACCAGCTTTGCTAAGCGCTTTAATAAAAAACGCAAAAAGCCGCAGCCCTTGCTGCAATTTTTAGACGAAAGCTATCCAGATCTCGATGCCGACGAAATGCTATTTTTGTATCAAAAATTAGTCAGCGACAGCGATATTAAAATAATTCAAAGCGATGAAAAAGCCCGCGTAAAAATTGCCGGTCAGCACTTTTCTTTATATCCATTTAATTCAGAGCCTCAGCCAGATTCAAAGGCAGGTAAATAAACCATGACACACATAAACTTAGACGAGCTAACCCATCTACAAGCCATTAATAAAAAATTAGTAGCGGGTTATCACATTTGCGAGCAAGACAACGTAATGTGGCAAGAGCTTGACCAACGCATAGAAGACTACACCGCCCTATTTACCGCTTTAGGTAACGATTTAAAACACGACAGCCGTGGCTTTTATTATTTTGGTAGCGACGAAAGCACACCCAATATGGGCAAAATATCTCGCGCTATCGCGCTCACCATTTACATTTTAATTGAGCACTACGCCAATACGGGTAAAGACCCAATGCGCGCATTGTTTGACGACGTAAACGATTTAGAGCTTATGCAAACGCTGGTGCAAATTAACAAACATTTGTTTGATCAGCTTGAGATATTTTCGGGATCGGATTTGCGTAAAGACGTTTACCTGCGCATGGTGCGCTTAGGTTTAGCCCGTGAAGTAGAAGGCGGCTTTATGCTACAAGCGCCAATTCACCGCTACATAGATGCACTCATGGAAGTAAACGAAGAAACCTACATTACAGAGGACGAGGAATGAAAAATCTATACGGACTAAGCAAACTCGCCCTACTTAACACTGCAGGCTATGCAAAATGTGTGATCCCGCTTGATAAAAGCAGCTCTATTTGCGCGCCCAATAACACCGGTAAAAGCTCGGTTATTAACGCCCTGCAGTTTCCGCTTATTAACGATTTGCGCTTAACAGAATGGGACGGACACGATTTAGATGAAACCCGTAAGTTTTATTTTTCATCCGATCAGTCCTACATTTTACTAGAAGCTAACTTGCCTCATGGCTCGGTAGTAATTGGAGTTGCAGGACTTGGTAAAATTGCCGGTTACGCGCATCAGTACTTTTGTTATCAAGGTAAGCTTGATTTAGAGCAGTATACGCAAGGTAAAACTATTATTAAATTTACCAAGCTGTTCAACCATTTAAAATCGCTTAACTACAACCCTATTGAGCTTAAAGCACAAGAGTTAAACGCGCTACTTACTGGCGGCGCAACGCCTTTTGACGGCGACATTAACCTAAAAATGATCCCGCTAAATAATGTACAAGACTCTTCTATTTATAAAGAAATATTTAGACGTATTCTTAACTTACATAAATTGGGCGCAAGCGACGTAAAACGCTTTATGCTACGCGTGTTTGAACGCCATATGTCGAACTCTAAGGTCGACTTTTATGAAGTATGGCGTCGCTCGTTTGATAAAGTAAACCGCTCAAGACGCGAATTAAAAGCCCTTGAGTCAATGCAAGAGCCAATAGCAGCGCTTGAATCAATGCTTGAAAACCAAACCGTGCTTAAAGGTAAATTAGCCGCATACGCACCTAAAATTGACCAAGCACTGATTGATTTTGATACTTATCAAGAGTCGCAACTTAATGAGTTGGGTATAGCCCTTGAAGATATAGAGCACGAAAAACACGAGTTTGAGCAAAAACAAAGCCTATACGTACAGCAATCGCGTGATATAGAGCGCAGACAAACTCAAATTGAGCAGTGGTTTTTAGATTACGATGCGCTTAAAAGCGAGTTTGAACTGGTAAATAAAGCCACGCTTAAAACCAGCCTGACTCAGTTAAAACAAGATTACGAGTCGCTTTCGCACTCTATAACAAGCGCACAAGGGCAAAGCCTACACACACTTGACTACCGCATTAGCGAAACACAAAAACAAATTAAGAGCCTAAAGCTACAACTTAAAAACCTTGAGTTTAATTTGTTTACCCGCATGCGCGAAGACCTCTCGTTAAAAGAAGTAGAGGAAATATCGCGCATTTTAAACCCCGATATTCTCTCATTTGCGACCACCACTAATGGCGATATAACCATTGATGACGAAGACGCGTTTGGTGAATTTTTATCGCTACTTAGCGAAAACGTTAAAGGCGGCGTATTAAGGCTACCAGGTGCGAGCATTAAGCTTAAAAAGCTCTCGCCTGTGCAAATGCAAAGCGGCGAAAACAAAGAGCAATTAACCGCTCAGCTAAATGCACTTGAGCACTCACTTAAAGAGTTTAAGCAACAGCGCGATGTTGCAGCAAACGTTGCCGACAAGCAAAAAGAGAAAGACGCGTTATACGATGAGCTTATGAGCGCAGAGAGCGCCCTAAAACGCTTAGAGCAGTTTGAGGTAATGCAGCAATCGGTTGAAGCGCAAGCCATGCTAAAAGAGCAGTTATTAGCTGAGCGCGAACAAGTTGACGACTACTTGCAAGATATTCAAAAAAATAGTGGCTCAATTGCCGATCGTCGCTCGTTAATTAAATCGAAACAAGAGCAAATTAATCGCCAAACTGAGCGATTACGCCAAGTTAAGAGCGAGCGAATTGATCACACGCTTGATTTATACAGCGGTAAAGTAACTCCATACATGATTGATATTACGGTCGACTTTGATAACTTAAGCGACCTTGTTCATCATTTTAATAAAGACTGCCAAGAACTGCGTAATTTTGACATAAACGTGCGTAATACCTATTTGCATGTATATAACGCGGGTATTACTAAATTCGACAACGAAAATGACGAATATACTAAATACCAAAAGCTAATAAGCGCCTTTCATAATATTGATAACGAACGCGATGCTGTTGAGCGCCAAGCACGCGTTGCGCTTACCGAAGTGGCCGCAACTATAAAAGGCTTGCGAGAAGATTTAGACCGACTTCGCCGCGAAATGAATAGCTTTAATAAAGGCATAAGCCAGCACCGTATTTCAAACCTGCAAGCGTTTAAAATTAACGTCATACCGCGCAAAATGCTGGTTGATAGTATAGATACCATTATCAGCACGTCGCATCAGTTTGAGCAAGGCGACACGCTTGATTTACTTAGCCAAGAACCTTACAGCGAAAGTGCGGTAAACGAAGCAAAAGATCACTTAATTAAACTCGCATCAGATAAAGCGGGCTTAACACTTACCGATTTATTTGATATTCGATTTGAAGTAGTTAACCGCGCAGGTGAAACAGAGCACTTTGAAAAAATAGATTCTGCAGGTTCAAACGGCACACGTATTACGATTAAGTTATTGTGTGGCATGTTGTTTATTCGTTACTTATTAAGCGATCAGGAACAAAACCTTTACCGTATACCTATTTATATTGATGAAGCGGCCGACATTGACCCGCAAAACCAAAAAGCAATCATAGAAACGGCACTGAGCTTTGGCTTTGTGCCAATTTTTGCCTCGGTTAAACCGCAGGTAAGCTGTGATTACATTGTACCTATTCGTTCAGTAAAAGATGGCGCCCAAAACTGGGTAGACGAAAAAGACTGGATTGAAGTTGAACACAATTAATTGGCCGTTAAGGCAAACCAACTAAACTAAAATATAGGACGTTTAAATAATACACATTTAAACTATGTGTGTTATTTTAAATTAATGCATTTTATTGGAGCAAACGTAATGAAAAATATACTTATTGTTGCAGCGCTAGCACTACTTACAGCCTGTACACAAACCCCTGATTGGGATTACGATAAATCAGCCAACTTTAGTAATTTTAAAACATTTGCTTGGGTAGAAAACGCCAGCCTAACTAAAGACACAAATAACTACCAAATTAATGGCCTAATGGAAAAACGTGTTCGCACTGCCGTTAACGCAGAACTGAGCCAAACACTAGGTATGAGCTTAGTTGATGCAGCAAATGCTGATGTACTTGTTAACTATCATGCATCGGTAGATAAAGAGCTTGAAGTAGATACATTTAATGTAAATTACCGCCCGCATTGGGGTTATTGGGGTACTGGTTTTCAACGTGATACAACCGCGCGTGAATACGAAGTGGGTACGTTGATTATTGATATTGTAGATCGTGAATCTAACCAGCTTGTATGGCGCGGCGCAAAAGAAGGTCGATTAAAGAAAAATCAATCGCCAGAACAACGTGAAGCATCAATTAATAAAACAGTTAGCGAAATTTTAAGTAACTTCCCGCCGCAAAAGCAGCTGTAAGTTAAAATTAGCTATAAGTAAGTTTTAAAAAAGCTCACAGTTCGTGAGCTTTTTTGTGGATGTGTATTTTTGGGCTTACAGACTTAAGTAATTACGAGCTACGCTCGTCACGTCAGCAAGCTGCACGTCTACAAAATACCGGATTAAACTTTACCTGTAGGCGCTATGCTTGCTTGCGCGAGAAGCGATAGCTTCTAATTACTTTATAGCGCTATATTCCATCTTAAATTACGAGCTGCGCTCGTCACGTCAGCAAGCTGCACGTCTACAAAATACCGGATTAAACTTTACCTGTAGGCGCTAAGCTTGCTTGCGCGAGAAGCGATAGCTTCTAATTACTTTATAGCGCTATATTCCATCTTAAATTACGAGCTGCGCTCGTCACGTCAGCAAGCTGCACGTCTACAAAAAAACACCGTGTTAAATTTACGATTTATACTTATGCAGTAACTCAAGCGGTATATGGCAGTAATCATCAGGGTGATTAGTTAGTCGGTCTTGATGCTCAGGATCGCTTGGCACGTAGTTAGTTAGCAGCTCTACCCCTACCACAATTTTATCGGCATCACTGCGCTTGTTTATATAATTGCTTGCTGCATCTAAATGGCTTTGGTTTTTGCTATAAATGGCAGTGCGGTATTTAGGGCCTACGTCATCCCCTTGTTTATTAATACTGTATGGGTCAATAATTTCAAAAAAGTAATCATACAGCTTATTTAGGCTAACGACTTTTAAATCAAAAATGACCTTTACGCATTCGGCATAACCATCGTATTCGCCGTCAGTGGTTTTGCTTGTACCATTAGCGCGACCTGCTTCAGTACTTATTACGCCTGGTAAGTGCTTTAAAAACTCTTGTACGCCCCACAGGCAGCCACCAGCAAAGTAAATAGTATTTTGTTGTGTCGTATCCATTATAAATGTTACCTAATAAGTAATTATACCGATTGCATTAAAATAATGTTCTATTATAGCGCCAAGAAAATAGCGCAATAACAAGGCGAAAATTATGACATATAGTTGTTCTATATAAATAACTTTTAACGCAGTGAGTGCGCTATTTAATACGATAGAATGACCATGTTTTTAATAAAGCCGGTATTACGTAAATGGTTATCAAATGCAGTTATTAACAAATTAATGTACAATCGCGCACAAAATGACTGCTGTTACATTTAATTATTTTATCATGCTCAAATATAAGCTTTGAAATTAATTGTAACCGCAGCTACAAATAAAAAATGACGAGAAACACATGAATCGCACACCACACCTTATAATACCTGCAATATTATGCAGCGTTACTGCATTTGCTAATGCTAATACGCTATCTGATGAGTCGGCAATCGAGAAAATAACGGTTGAGGCCTCACCCACTGCAAATAAGTTGCCAGTAGGTACATTCGACTCGCCTATTTCTAATTTAGAATATGACCCCCGTGTTGATTTACAATCGCGTAATATGGCTGAGGCGCAGGCTGATGTAACTATTCGTGGAGGGATTTTTGAAAACACCGGTTTTAGAGTAGGAAGCGTTACCCTGCTTGACCCGCAATCTGGGCATTATTTTGCTGAAATACCCATTGCACCGCAAATGCTAACCGGCCCAGATGTTTTAACCGGTGCCGATAACGCACTTTACGGTATGAATAGCTCTGTAGGTACAGTTTCGTTTGGTTGGAAACCGATTATTACTGGCGGTAGTGTATCCCTTGGTACTGGTACAAACGACTTTAATCTGCAAAGTATTCACGCTGCTAAAAACACACAACTTGATAGCTTAGCTAACTATACTCTGGGCTTTGAAGGTGAGTATTCTCATTCGCAAAGTGATGGCACCATTGATAATGGCGATCATGACTTCTCGCGCGCCTCAGCTCGCGTGCAATTAGCAAGCGAGCATAGCCAAACAGATTTGTTTTTTGGCTCACAAGATAAGTTTTTTGGCTGGCCTAACTTGTACACCCCTTTTGGCGTTAACGAAACTGAAGATTTAGAAACCCGTCTTTGGATGCTTAATCACAAGCAAAACTACGCTGATAACAGCAACTTTGAAGTATCTGCTTATTATCGTACCCATGACGATCACTATATTTACTCGCGCGAAAATCCTAGTGCATTTGAAGCTTTTCATAAAAGCGAAGTTAAATCGTTTGGACTTTCGGGTCGCCATGCACAAAGCGATGCACTGGCAATAAATTACTCTGCACAATTTATTGATGACTCGATTGAATCAACCACACTTGAAAACAACTTTACCTCACGAAAGTATTACAAGCTAAGTATATTGCCCCAATACACAATAGCGCAAAAAAACCAACAGCTTACCTTTCGTTTAGGCGCAGCCTATGACGATACAAATCGTGATGATGCTGAAGTATCAGCTATTGGTGACATAACCTTAAACACCCAAAATAGTGACGGCACAGCACAAACCCTTTACTTATCATACGCGCAAGCGAGTCAAGTTGCAGGCTACACAGCCATTGGCGGCAGCGACTCTGGCGGGTTATTTAGAAGTAACTACAACCTTGAGCGCGAAACCACATCAAACTTGGAGCTAGGTTTATTACTTGAAGAACAAAGCTGGCAGTTAAACTCGGCTATTTTTTATCGAAAAGATAATAACTTGACCGATTGGACCTTTAATTTTGATTCAACCTCAGCGCGCTTTGCAAACCCAGTAGATATTGATACTGCAGGGGTTGAATTTTTAGCGACTAAGCACTTTGATACAGCAAAGCTTATAGCAAGCTACACCTATTTACATAAATCAGAAAACTACGGCGCAGCCGATATTGATGCCAGCTTTTACGCGTTAAACTTTCCTGATCACCGTTTAACACTTGGCGCTGTGTACAACCCAACTGATATTTTAGAATTTAGAATAGATAACGAATGGCGTACACAACACAAAAATTCACTTAGAAACGGCAATGACAATGCGTTATTTACCCAGCTAACGCTTAAAATAACGCCGCCACAGTTGAGTAATTTATTTATCACCTTAGCGGCAGATAACTTATGGGATGAGTCGTTTGAAGAAATACCAGGTACACCTGGGCGCGGTGAGCAATATACGTTAAGCGCAACGTATAGCTGGTAGAAAATAAAGCCAGCGTTTACGAACTCAATTTATACTTTGGTTTGTAAACGCTGTGTTTATTTATATAAAAGTGCAGTTTTTAGGAAAAAAATATTACACAAAGAGAAAAGAATTAGGAGTAAATGAGAAAAACAAAAGCCAACTATTACTTTAAATTAATCTCCTCCTCTAAAAGCGCAGCGCCTCCTCCCCTCTTTGTGAATAAATCAGTTTTACAGGCTTTGCCTGTCACGTAAGCAAGCTTCACGTCTACAAAACAAACACAAGCCTACACTTTGGCGGTAAACGTAGAGCTTGCTCGCGTGAAAAGCGCAGCTTTGAATGACGTAAAATAAATACTCAGTAATAAAATAAGTGTAAATAGATGTGTATTAAAAACGAGGATTAAGTTAGCTCTTCAAGCTCTGTAATAAGTGCTAGAGCTTGCGCGTTTGTTGACCCGCACACATCAAGCGTGGCACTAAAATCGCTACATACTTTTGGTCGACTTTCATCACCAAATAACTTACATAAATTACCTTCGTCCAGCTGAATACAACGCTCTCCGGCTTTTTTACCATTTGGCATACCTGGAATAGGCGAACTAATACTTGGCGCAATACAACATGCGCCGCAGCCTAGCCTGCAATTCATCGATTCGGTTTTCATAATTTCCTCTGTATAAAAAACACTTACTTTAATTTCTTTTTAGGAACTTAATTAGTCACATAGTGAGTTGTAACACACACATGTAATGCTTTGTTACATCTTAAAACAGCTTGTAAACACTTTATTGCGTATTATTGCTCTGTCACCACCAATTATGAAGGAATGCCTTGTGGCTACTAAAAAACAAATAATACTCCCAATCGCTGTTTTAGCAGGCGGTATTGCTTTAGCTTTCGCCTTTATGGCAATGAAAAAACCACCCGAAGAAAAGCCAGAGCAAGATTTACGTCCTTTAGTAGCAACACAACGCGTACTTTTAGATTCTATAACGCTCGATGTTAAATCGTACGGCATTGTTAAACCAAAATATCGTACCGAGCTAATAGCACAAGTTAGCGGGCAAGTTATTTCGGTATCAGATCAATTTGTAGAAGGCGCGTTTGTAAAGCAAGGCGATATTTTAGCACGAATTGATGCAAATGATTATGAGGCTGACTTTATTGAAGCGCAAGCGGGTTTAGCACAAGCAAGCTCAGCACTTGAAATAGAACGCGCGCAAGCACATGTCGCTCAAGCTGAGTGGGAGCGCATTAAGTCAGACTCAAGCGACGCTATTGCATCAGAACTTTATTTACGAAAACCACAGCTGGCAGAAAAATTAGCGCGTTACCGCTCTGCTCAAGCAAGTGTTAAGCGTGCTAGCCGCAATCTTGAGCGTACTTATATTAAAGCCCCATACGATGCCATTATTAATGAGCGCACAATTAGCTTGGGTTCAGTAGTAAACCCAGGTAATAGTTTTGGCGCACTAAGCGCAACCTCAGTTGCAGAGGTACGTTTACCGGTTGCCGATCAAGAACTGCAATATTTAAAAAATGGCGGCGTAGGCTCAAATGTTACATTTAACGCAGAATACGCAGGTAAACAAACAATGTGGCAAGCCAAAGTAATTCGCACCGAAGGTGTGGTTGATCAAACAAGCCGCATGAGCTACTTGGTTGCACAACTTGCAACACCTTATGGCGACAAAACACGCCCTCTTCGTTTTGGTTCGTACATTAACGCTACCATTGAAGGTCGCCCGCTTGATAACGCAATTATTGTTGCGCACCACTTAGTTAAAGATAATAAAATTGTAATTTTAAATGACGATTTAACATTGTCGTTTAAAACCCTCAATATTATACGCGAACAAAACGGCATGATTATAGCTAGCCAAGGGTTAAACAATGGCGAGCAAATTGTTACCTCAGCGCTTGAATACCCAACTGAAGGTATGGCAGTAAAAATTGAAGATATTGCGCCTGATAAAACTGATGTAACTCAACTTGCGCTGAAAGAGGAATAATCATGAACACTCGTGAAACAGGGTTAATAGCATGGTTTGCCCGAAATCCCGTTGCTGCCAACCTACTAATGATATTTATATTAGTAGGCGGTATTTTAATGGCGATGACCATTCGCAAACAAATGTTCCCACAGTTTGAAAGCAACTGGATAAGCGTACAAGCGGTTTACCCAGGTGCAGCCCCGCAAGAGGTTGAAGAAGGCATAACCATAAAAGTTGAAGAAAACCTCGAAGGTATTGAAGGCATTAAACGCCTAATTACGTACTCTAACCGTGGTTTTTCACAAGCGTGGATTGAAATAGAAGAACAATACAATCCACAAGAAGTACTTGATGAAATTAAAGTACAAGTTGATTCAATAAACACCTTTCCTGCGGGGATGGAGCGCCCTGTTGTGCGCCGCGATAAGTTTGAGCAAGAGGTAATGATACTCGCGCTTTACGGCGACATGAGTAATTACCAGTTAAAAGAGCTTGGCAACGATATAAAAGACGAGCTACAAGCACTGCCTCACGTTAACCTTGTTAATTTTAACGGCGGCTTAGAATACGAAATTGGTATAGAAGTCAGCCCTGATAAACTACGCGAGTACGGATTAACATTTAGAGATATTGCAGGTGCTGTGCAAAACTTTTCGGCAAATATGTCGGCGGGGCAAATACGCTCTGAAAATGGTTATATTTCGATGCGTGTTGAAAAACAAGCCTACCGTGGTTTTGAGTTTGAAAAACTGCCACTTATTACCCTTGCTGATGGCGCACAAATTTATTTAGGCGATGTTGCAACTATTAATGATGGCTTTGAAGAAGGTCTACAATATTCAAAATACAATGGTAAAAATTCACTCTCGTTTGAAGTAAACGCATCAAAAGATCAAGACATTACCGATGTAGCAAAAGTACTTAAAAGCTACATGGCAACTAAAGAGCCACTTTTACCTGCAGGCGTTAAGCTCTCTCCTATTGTTGATTTAACTTACTACCTTGAAGGTCGACTCGATATGATGGTCGATAACATGATTTGGGGTGGCTTGTTAGTAATGATAGTGCTGGCACTATTTTTACCGCTCCGCTTAGCATTTTGGGTAATGATGGGTTTACCGGTGTCTTTTCTGGGCGCCTTTTTGTTTATGCCTATTGGCTTTTTAGATGTAACAATTAACCTAGCCTCTCTTTTTGCCTTTATACTTGTACTCGGGATTGTTGTTGATGACGCCATAGTTGTGGGCGAGTCAGCCAGTGCCGAAATAGAAAAATACGGCCACACACTTGATAACGTTGTACGCGGTGTAAAACGCGTTGCGATGCCAGCAACCTTTGGTGTGCTAACGACTATTGCTGCATTTTTACCACAAACACTCGCAACCGGCCCTGGTGCTGCTTTTTCTAAGGCCATTGGTGGCGTGATTATTTTATGTTTGATTTTTTCACTCATTGAATCAAAACTTATTTTGCCTGCACATATTGCAGCAATGAACCCACGTAAACCAAATCCTAAAAACCTATTACATCGCTTACGTATGGTGATTGATAGCAGCTTAAAAGGCTTTGTGAATAACTACTACCTTCCTTTTGTTAGCCGCTGTATTCATTATCGCTATACAGTGATTGTCGGCTTTATGTGTTTGCTTATTGTAAGCGCAGGTATGTTTGCAGGTGGTTTAGTTAAGTTTGTACCAAACCCTAAAATACCGCACGACTTTCCACGTATTGATATAGAAATGAACCTTGCTTCATCTGAGCAAGCAACGCTTGAAACCGCACGTAAAATAGAAAGCGTGTTGTTAAAGGTCGATCAGCAACTACAAGAGCAATACGGTAAACCGATGATCCGCGATTTATCGGTAAGCCTGCGCGGGCGAACTGAAGCAAATATTATGGCCATTTTGGTAGAGCCTGACTTACGCCCTATCGACACCTTTGCCCTAAGTGCGTTATGGCGCGAGCAAATGCCCGCCCTACCAGGCATTAAAACCATGACCATTCAAGACAGTATAATGAATGGCGGTCGAGATGATGGCGACGTTAGCTTTAAACTTGAAGGCAAAAATGCTAACGAGCTAAAAGAAGTGGCTGGTAAATTAAAAGCCAAATTACAAACAATGGAAGGTGTTGGCGACGTAAACGACTCAATGCAAAGTGCCACCGACGAAGTGCAACTTGATTTAAAACCACTCGCTTATAGCATGGGTTTAACGCTTGCTGATGTCGCATCGCAAGTTAGCTTTAGTTACTACGGCTTAGAAGCGCAGCGAATATTGCGTGAAGGCGAAGAAATTAAAGTCATGATCCGCTATCCAGAAGACGAACGTAACTCAATTAGTGACATCGCAAGTGTGCGTATTATTACACCTACTGGCGCTGAAGTACCGCTAAGTGAAGTAGCCGAAGTTAAGCTTGTTGACGGTGTTAACCGTATCCGCCGCGAAAACTCTAAACGTACTGTAAACGTATGGGCTGCGGTAAATACCGACCAAGCCGAACCATTTGCGATTGCAGAAGAAATTCGTGATGAATACTTACCAACATTACTTAAAAGCTACCCTGGCGTTACAAGTGATGTAGCTGGGCGCATTCAAGAAGAAATGGATAGCGCTTCAGAGCAGCTTCGTGATTTTGGTATATCAATGATGATTATATTTGCTTTATTAGCGATTCCACTTCGCTCTTACTCGCAGCCACTTATTATAATGTCGGTTATTCCGTTTGGTGTAGTGGGCGCTATGTTTGGCCATATGATTTTAGGTATGACCATGAGTAGCTTATCGATGTTTGGCATTATTGCTGTAGCGGGTGTGGTCGTAAATGATTCCCTCGTTATGGTTGATTTTGTAAACAAAGCCCGCGCTGAAGGTGTTGCAATTAAAGATGCTGTAATGCAAGCCGGTGCTCGTCGCTTTAGAGCAATATTACTCACCTCAATCACTACCTTTATTGGTGTAATGCCAATTATTTTTGAAACGAGTTTACAAGCTAAAATTGTTATCCCAATGGCTGTATCACTTGCTTTTGGTGTGTTATTTGCCACAGTAATTACACTGATACTTATACCGTGCCAGTATGTTGCACTAGAAGATGCTAAACGATTAGTACGTAAAATGCGTGGCAAGCCACCACTAGTAGATGCCCAACCAGCGCCTACTCACAGCTAAATTAAGTAACATCCCAACCAAAAAAGCTCGGCATATTATGTCGAGCTTTTTATTTTTAGCTTAAAAATGATATTCACCTATTTGCTAACATTACTTATTTTTTAACACGCAGGATTAATTACCAGTCCTAATAATTGATAGAAATATTGCTCGTTTTTTATCTCTAATACGTTATGGTATTTAAATAATAAATAGACATAATAAAATTAAGGAACAGCCATGAATACATCTCCCTCTGATCACATTCCTCAAGAAGCCTTTGATTGGTATGACGAGTACGCCCACGGTTTAATGGACCGACGTACTTTTATGAAAAAACTCGGTGGCCTTGCTGCACTTGGCTTTTCGATGGCTGTACTTACATCGGCATTATTACCTAATTACGCACTGGCTGAACAAGTGTCGTTTAACGATGACGATATAACGGCAACGTACGAAGAATTCGATTCGCCAGACGGACACGGTAAAGGCAAAGGTTACTTAGCAACCCCTAAAAATGTAGAGGGTAAGCTTCCTGTTGTACTCGTGGTACACGAAAACCGTGGATTAAACCCTTACATAAAGGATGTAGCAAGACGCTTAGCTAAAGTAGGCTTTATTGCATTTGCACCCGATGCGCTATTTCCTCTAGGTGGTTACCCTGGTAACGATGATGAAGGACGCGCTATGCAAAAAACCATGGATCGCGCTAAAATTCAAAACGATTTTGTTGCCGCAGCGCACTTTTTAAAATCGCATGCTAACAGTAACGGTAAATTAGGCGCTGTCGGTTTTTGTTTTGGTGGCTACATTGTTAATTATTTAGCGGCAGTAGATAGTAATTTAATCAGCGCTGGCGTGCCTTTTTACGGCACTCCCGCCAGTGAAAGTTTACGTAAAAATATTAAAGCACCGTTAATGATTCAATTAGGCGAGCTGGATAAACGTGTAAACGCGTCGTGGCCACAGTACGAACAAGATTTGAAAGCTAATAATGTTGAATACACTATGCATATGTATAAAGGGGCAAATCATGGTTTTCATAATGACTCGACAGGTCGCTATGATAAAGACAATGCCGAGCTTGCATGGCAACGTACCGTTGAGTTTTTTAATAAAAAGCTAAGTTAACGAATACGATAAATGCCACCAGCTCTAAGCCGGTGGCATTATTAAGTAGACTAATTAGCTCAGTACGCTTTTATCAATAATTCCTTTATTGACCAACTGCTGCAAAATAGCTTGGGATTTTGCTCTGCATACATCACGTAGTAAACGCACCGCTGGGGTTATTGACTGCCTACTTGGGCAAATAAGCCAAAGTTCACCATTAACATGTTGATAATCTTGCATTACAGTAACCACCCTGTCATTGAGTAAATCATCGGCTATATCAAGGGCTGATTTTACAGCCAAGCCTTTACCCGCAACGCACCAGCGCCTTACTAAATCGCCATCGTTTGAGGCGCGCCTGCCATTCATTTTAACTTTATATTTTGACTCACCATCGGTGAATTCCCACGTATTATTTATAATATCCTGCAACTGATAAAACAAACCTTGATGCGACGCTAAATCATCGGGATGCATGGGAGCCCCGTTTTGTAAGAGATATTCGTCAGTTGCACATAACAAGCGCGGTACGTTACAAATTTTGAATCCATAAACGCTAGCATCATTAGGCGAGCCATAACGAAGCGCTATATCAACTGAGTCACGGTAAAAGTCGATATTACTATCACTTATATGCGTTCTTAAACTTAGCTTTGGATAAGTGTCCATGAGTTCATCAATCCATGGGATCACTAAGTTACGGCCTAAGTCAGATGAAAGGGCAACCCGCAACTCCCCTTCAATTTCGTCGTGCTCACCTTTTAGATTTTGCTTTGCAAGCTCAAGTACAGCTAAAGCCTGCTCACATTGTGGTATGTAGCGCTCCCCAGCAGCCGATAACCTTAAATGACGTGTTGTACGAACAAACAGCTCGCTACCAAGGGCTGCCTCAACACGTTTAATAGCAGCGCTTGCTGTGGCTGTACGCATATCTAACTTAGCAGCTGCGAGCGTAATACTTCTAAACTCAGCTACTTTTAAAATAAGTTTTAAATCTTCTATGTTCATATTATCTATTTATATTTGATAATGATTCAACAATTATGCGGTTTATCTATATTAAAGCAAGGTCTACTATATATCCATCAGCTAGCCAAAGCATGGCTTGCACCTTATATGTAAACGAATTAGGACACTTATTATGAAAGCCATTGGTTATAAAAAATCTCTTCCTGTTTCTAATCCTGAATCGTTAATTGATGTTGAATTACCACAGCCAGTTGCAACAGGTCGCGATTTATTAATTAAAGTTAAAGCTATTGCAGTTAACCCAGCAGATTACAAAGTGCGTGCATCTATGCCCCCTGCTGATGGTGAAGTAAAAGTTATTGGTTGGGATGCCGTTGGTGAAGTTGTTGCCACCGGCGATGCTGTAACGGCATTTAAACCTGGCGATGCTGTTTACTACGCAGGTGATATTACCCGCCCAGGTAGTAATGCAGAATTTCAATTAGTGGATGAGCGCATTGTAGGGTTCAAACCACAAAGCTTAAACAATGCTGAAGCTGCTGCATTACCCCTTACTGCAATAACAGCGTACGAATTATTATTTGAGCATTTAAACATTGTAAAACAAGCAGCTGATGCAAAAACAAAATCTGACGAAGTTATTTTAGTAACAGGTGCCGCAGGCGGCGTTGGCTCTATTTTTATTCAGCTTGCTAAAGCGATTACTGGTGCAACAGTGATTGCCACTGCATCGCGTGAAAGCTCACAAGCATGGGTTAAAAAACTAGGCGCAGATTATGTTGTTGATCATACAAAACCATTACCCGCTCAAATTGACGCATTAAACATTGGCTCGGTAACACATGTAGCAAGTCTGCACAGTACTGATACTTACTTTGAAGCGTATACAGAGGTACTTGCACCCTTTGGTAAAATTGCAATGATTGACGATCCTGAGTCATTAGATGTTAGTAAATTAAAAATGAAGAGCTTATCGCTACATTGGGAATTTATGTTTGCCCGCTCAATGTTTAATGCCAAAGATTTAATTGAGCAAAGCAAGTTATTAAATCATGTTGCTGAGTTAATTGATCAGGGCCATATTCAAACAACGATTGGTAAAAATTTAGGCACTATAAATGCGGCTAACCTGCGTATTGCACACGCAGAACTTGAAGAAGGTCGCTCTATTGGCAAAATAGTGTTGGAAGGTTTTTAATTCCATAAATACTAAATACGCGCTGCCTGAATTAATTGAAGGCACCAATGTAATTGGTGTCTTCAACCAATATTTCGGGGTGGCTATTAGTGTATTTATATTTATTAAAGAAACTATTACCTAATAATATTTGATAATGATTCAACCATATACCTGTTTATCATATTGTAATAACCCACTACTATCCGTACCTAGCTATATTGATAGGCCTTACTTTACGTAGATATCAATTGAATCAAATAAGTAAAGTGATTTAAAAACACGATATTATTTTTGTAATAAATTTTTAAAAGGGTTTGTTTTTACTAAAACTGACTCAACATAGTAAATACTGGTAAAACACCTACTCAATGGAGAAACTAATGACTCACCCTATTCTTAATGACTTAGAAAAGCGTTACACAGCAAAACGTTACGATGCAACGAAACGTGTATCTCAAGACGATTTAGCCGTTATTTACGAAGCTATGCGCCTATCTCCATCATCTATTAACTCGCAGCCTTGGAAATTCATCGTAATTGAATCAGATGAGGCTAAAGAGCGTATGCATAGTACATTTGCTAATAAATTTGCGTTTAACCAGCCACATATTAAAACAGCTTCGCATATAATATTATTCGCTCACAATCCTAAATATACCCGCGATGACTACGCACAAGTTATTGATGCAGATATTAAAAATGGCCGTACTAAAGCAGAAAATCGCGAACAAGCTTTTGGTGCTTATGCGTTTGTTGATATGAATACTGATGAGCAAGGCGTTAATGAAGAGTGGACTAAAGCACAAACTTACATTGCACTGGGTAACACTATGCATGCCGCTGCACGTTTAGGCATTGATTCAACTCCAATGGAAGGCGTAGATGCCGAGCTGATTGGCGAAGTCTTTGAAAAAGAACTTGATGGTTACGTATGCGACGTCGCATTAGTACTTGGCTATCACGATAGCGCTGAAGATTATAATGCTAAGCTACCTAAATCTCGCTTGGCTAAAGAGCAAGTTATTCAGGTTTTATAAGTAATACTATATTAATAACAGTTTTCAATTAAACCACTTATTATAATAAGTGGTTTTTTATAATCCGTAAGGTATATGGAGTAAGCGAGAAAACTGTACTACTCTTTCATAGATTAATATTGGACAAATTGTTGATAAAACTTTTCATCTAAACCAATATCAGGACACACTAAACCTTTATCTTTCAGTTTAGATAGAGAAAATTTATTACTAACGACTATAACAGCCTGATATTCCAGTGAACATCTATCACTCTCTTTTACTGACCATCTTTTTAATTTCTCTAATTTAGCCGGGGCTCCAGAAATAATATAAATTTTACTTTCATTAAATTGAAAAAAATTTTTCTTGCCATTTTCAGTTTTGACTAATGAGCATGGAGGTGACAACTGTAGTTTTTCACTATTATTGTCCATTGAAACTTCGCAAATTTCAGCATCTAAAAGTATGCCAGCGTTTATATTTGAACAAGAAAATAAAAGTAACATAGAGCTAAATGTTAATTTATTTCTCATACTAAAATTTCCCAAAACCAGATCTCATCACCTAAATTCAGCCAATCTGTGTTACCACCCTTTAGGTACTCCCCATCCCACAAGTCAATGTGATCAGTATTACCCCAGCCATTCATTATAAATATAATTCCTTTTTTATCTTTCAACTTGGATAAAGCGCCCCCTTTAATTACTTTTTTAGTACCAAATGCAGTGCTACGAGGAGAGTCAATCCAATTTGCAAGCTCCTGAGCTGCCAAGATATGTCTAGGACTATGCTTTAAACCAGGGTAGCACCGGCGTTGAGGATACATACTATCAAAAGACGAAGTATCTATTCCTGACTTTTCTAGCGCAACCCCCATGCGAATAGCGCATTGATTTCCAAACAGAGATTTATCACAAGGTGCGTCAGGATATGGATGATTAGACCAAAGTTTATTAAATTTAACGATCATATTATTAATTCCTTTTATATAAGTTAACGTCAATATAGCATGGCATTAACTCGCTTACAAAAGCAAAATAAGCCGTACTATCTTTCACTTATACTATAACGTTAGCACTGACAGTTAACATGTAATGTCACACACTTTAATTAGCCTCTCAAATAAAGTCTGGAAGTTTTCTTAAAAAATAACAATTATTCGAGGTGGACTAAAGCACAAACTTACATTGCACTGGGTAACACTATGCATGTCGCTGCACGTTTAGGCATTGATTCAACCCCAATGGAAGGCGTAGATGCCGAGCTGATTGGCGAAGTCTTTGAAAAAGAACTTGATGGTTACGTATGCGACGTGGCATTAGTACTTGGCTATCATGATAGCGCTGAAGATTATAATGCTAAATTACCTAAATCTCGCTTAGCAAAAGAGCAAGTTATTCAGGTTTTATAAGTAATACGTTATAAACTTAAATGATAACAATATTAAAAAACCACTTATTTAAATAAGTGGTTTTTTTGCTTTAAAGCAGTTTAACTTACTTTGCGCTGTGCAGCCTGAATGTATTGCACTAAATCTTCAATAGAAACAACGGTCATATTATGTTTATTAGCATAATCACTCACCTCAGGTAAGCGCGCCATTGAACCATCAGGATTTGTTAGTTCGCAAATTACGCCAAATGGTTTTAAGCCGGCAAGTTGCATTAAATCAACGGATGCTTCGGTATGACCGCGACGCACTAATACGCCACCCGTTTGTGCCTTTAAACCAAATACATGCCCTGGGCGGGATAAATCACTTGGTTTTGCATTATCCGCTGTCGCTGCTTTTATAGTAGTTACTCTATCAGCAGCAGATACGCCTGTTGTTACGCCATGCTTAGCTTCAATAGTGACTGTATAAGCGGTGTTATTTTGACTCGTATTGTTAGCTACCATTTGCGGTAAGTCGAGCTGTTTAATGCGCTCATCCCCCATGCATAAACAAACAATACCGCTGCCTTCGCGGATCATTTCGGCCATTTGAGAAGTCGTTAGGTGCTCAGCTGAAAAAACAAAGTCGCCTTCATTTTCACGGTTTTCATCATCAACGACAAGTACGCCTTGGCCTTGCTGTAGTGCAGTGATTGCGCTTTGTACGCGGGTATGGCTTTCGCCGAATTGAGTAAGTAGAGACTGAATCATCATTATATTCCAAATAAAAATAATAGATTCAGGACTGTGAAAGGATCAGTAATACATCACTTAAATTTAAAGCGATCACTACCAAAATAGCTTAAATAAAATAACAAAAAGCACGCAGCAAAATGCAGCGCACACTGTTATACCAATAACATTAAATTAGTGACTAAATATAGCGCAAAGAAAAATAGCTCAATTAACGCGATACAAGGATCATGTTTTTAATTAAATTGGTTTTAGTATAATAAGCCATATTCTCTTTCATCCGGACTGTAACCGTCGGCTCTGGCATCTCACCAGATCTGCTTGACCTTTACTTAACCTAAAATAAGTTAAATAAAGCGCTCGCGGGCTCGTTTAAGTCATAAAAAACATTAAACATACCGCCGGTGGGGAATTTCACCCCGCCCTGAGAATTTACAGTAAGCATTAGCAGTTACTGTAGGCATATTATACGCTTGTATTTATTTGTTTTTCAAAACTAAATACAATAAAAACTACGAAAGTTGAATATTTAACGATGCGCGATCTACTATACCTTCATTTATATCAGCAACTAGCGTACAGGTAGCACCATTGACCAAATTTAAGTTAGGTTGAACGTGCCCTATATCGGCATCAAAAATTACAGGAAATAAACACCCACCTAGCGCTACATCTAACGCATGGCGATAATCAAAGGCATCGTAATGACCTTGTGTTATTTCACTTCGCCCTAAAACCAAACCATTAATGTCGTCAAATATGCCAGCTAATTTTAATGACAGTAAAAATCGTGCAACGGTTGTAGGTGTAAGTTCTGAGTTTTCAAGGTATAAAATAAGCCCTTCGGGCGCACTGTCCTTTTTAAATTCATGTAGTGCTAAAAATGGTGAGTCGAGCAGTAAACCTACTGTATCTAAACATCCGCCAAATAAGCGACCTGACATTTCTATGGTGCGTTTATCTGTGTAGTTTAAACATTGCCATTTTGTTGGCTCGCTAGGACTTAGTAATTCATTTGGGTTTTGCGCGTAGCTAGGCTTGTTTTTTTGATATAAAGAGGAAGGCCCTTGCTCAAATTTACTACCCGCTTCGTAAGTAAGGGTTTCGAATATTTGTAAGCTATACGGATTTTTTTCATCAGGATGCAACTGCATAAGGTTAGCACTGTGCAGGGTCGCCCATTGGCACTTAGCCGTTAATGCACAGGCAATAGTACTCACATCAGAAAAGCCAACTAACCATTTAGGCTTTGCTTGTTTAATGGCATTAAAATCAAGCAGTGGCAGTATTTCCATTGCCAGCTCACCACCCATTGGCGGCATAATTGCATCAATTTCTTCATCTAATAAAAAGCCCATTAATTGCTGAGCATGTGCTTTAGCATTAAGCTGTTCACGCGGTTTGTTTTGACGTGAAAACTCGCCTTCAACAACATCATACCCTCGATTTTTTAATCCATTTATAACAATGTCTAATCGTGCATGGAACTTTTCTTTCAGACCTGCTGAAAGCGAGCAAATAGCAATTTTAGAGCCTACTTTTAAAGGCGCTGGGTAAAGTATATTAGCCATTGAGTGTTCCTTTTAATGAAGTGATTATGTACCTATATCATCATGCTCACTCTTTATGCAATATGAACACCCTTATCAGTATAGTGATTTATTTAGGGCATAAAAAAACCGATGTAAATACATCGGTTTTTATTTAAAACGTTAAAGTGAGTTATGCGTTAAAGATACTCAACTTCAATGATTTCGTACTCAACGATACCTTTTGGCGTTTGGATAGACACTGCGTCGTCCATTTGTTTACCAATCAAACCACGCGCTATAGGCGAGTTAACAGATATTAAATTGTTTTTAATATTTGCTTCATCATCGCCCACAATACGGTATTTTACTTCTGCATCGGTTTCTACATTTACAATAGTTACCGTAGTGCCAAAGATAACTTTACCAGTATTCGGCATTTTAGTTACGTCGATAATTTGAACATTTGAAAGCTTTGCTTCAATTTCTTGAATTCGACCTTCACAAAAACCCTGTTGCTCACGCGCAGCGTGGTACTCAGCATTTTCTTTTAAGTCACCGTGTTCACGCGCAACAGCAATGTCGGCGATAATTTTTGGACGGGTAACTGTTTTTAATTCGTTAAGCTCTTTGCGCAGTAAATCTGCGCCACGAACTGTCATCGGAATTGATTGCATACTTTTCTCACTTAACACCAAGGCCCTAGTTGGCCTTGGCACATTTCCTTAGTTCAATCGCAGGTGTAGCTCTTGAACTGACGTTACTTTACTACGGTCATCTGCTTTGTTAGCAGTACAGTTAGCAAAAGCCGCGTTCAAGGTTGTCGTATAGTTGGTTTTATTTTGCAATGCACCACGACGCAACACCTTCGAATCTTCGATCGCTTGGCGACCTTCGGTGGTATTAACGATATAGCTGTACTCTTTATTCTTGATATAATCAAGAATATGCGGGCGGCCTTCATATACTTTGTTTACACGTCGTACTTCAATGCCAGCTTCTTCAAGAGCTTGTGCCGTGCCACCCGTTGCGTCAAGTTCAAAACCTAAGTCGGTCATAATCTTGGCTAATTCAACAATGCGTGGCTTATCGCTATTACGAACAGATAATAACGCGCGACCACCGCGTGGTAAAGTGTTGCTTGCACCTAATTGTGCTTTTGCGAATGCTTCGGCGAAAGTATCACCAACCCCCATCACTTCACCCGTTGAGCGCATCTCAGGGCCACGAATTGGATCCACACCCTGAAACTTAGCAAATGGTAAAACAACTTCTTTAACGCTGTAATAAGGAGGGATCACTTCTTTAGTAATACCTTGGCTTGCCAAAGACTGACCCGCCATACAACGAGCCGCCACTTTTGCAAGCGCTACACCGGTTGCTTTTGATACAAACGGTACAGTACGTGCGGCACGCGGGTTAACTTCAATTAAGTACACTTTGCCATCTTTTACAGCAAACTGTGTATTCATTAAGCCAACAACACCAAGCTCAAGCGCCATATCTGTTACTTGCTTGCGCATTACATCTTGCACTTCTTGCGATAAAGAATGTGCTGGTAATGAACATGCTGAGTCACCAGAGTGAACACCGGCTTGCTCAATGTGCTCCATGATACCGCCAATAATTACTTGCTCGCCGTCGCAAATTGCGTCAACGTCAACTTCAATTGCGTTATCTAAGAAACGGTCAAGTAATACAGGTGCTTCGTTTGATGCAGATACAGCTTCGGTCATGTAGCGACGTAAATCGTCTTCATCATATACAATTTCCATTGCACGACCACCTAGTACATACGATGGACGTACAACTAGTGGAAAACCAATTTCGACTGATTTAAGTAGTGCTTCTTCAGTTGAAGTTACTGTTGCATTTTCTGGCTGAAGTAAGTTCAAACGCTCAACAAGTTGTTGGAAACGTTCGCGGTCTTCTGCACGGTCAATCGCATCAGGTGAAGTACCAATTACTGGCACGCCATTCGCTTCAAGCTCACGTGCTAATTTAAGTGGTGTTTGACCACCGTACTGCACAATAACGCCTTTTGGCTTTTCAACACGTACGATTTCGAGTACGTCTTCAAGTGTAATTGGCTCAAAGTATAATCTATCAGATGTATCGTAATCGGTAGAAACCGTTTCAGGGTTACAGTTAACCATAATGGTTTCATAGCCGTCTTCGCGAAGCGCAAGCGAGGCATGTACACAACAGTAATCAAATTCAATACCTTGGCCGATACGGTTAGGACCGCCACCAATAACCATGATTTTGTCTTTATCTGTTGGGTTTGCTTCACACTCTTCATCGTAAGATGAGTACATGTAAGCTGTGTCTGAGCTAAATTCTGCGGCGCACGTATCAACACGCTTGTATACTGGCACGATGTTTAATAAGTGACGTTTTTTACGAATTTCAGCTTCAGATACACCAGCAATTTCAGCTATACGTGGATCTGCGAAACCTTTGCGTTTAAGTTTACGTAGGAAGTCGGCATTTAAACCAGCCATACCTACTTCACCAATTTTTGCTTCGTCTTTTAAAATATCTTCTATTTGTACTAAGAACCAGCGATTAACTTTAGTCAGCTCATAAACATCATCAACGCTCATACCATGGCGCATTGCATCGGCAATGTACCAGATACGCTCAGCACCTGGTTCGCGTAATTCGCGGATGATTTTTTCTTTCGCTTTAGGGTCATCAAGTGCAACTATTGGGTTAAAACCTGTTGCGCCCACTTCAAGACCACGTAATGCTTTGTGTAATGATTCTTGTTGGTTACGACCAATCGCCATTACTTCGCCAACTGATTTCATTTGCGTAGTTAAACGATCGTTAGCACCGGCAAATTTTTCAAAGTTAAAGCGAGGAATTTTTGTTACAACGTAATCGATTGAAGGCTCAAAAGATGCTGGAGTTTTACCGCCAGTAATATCGTTTTGAAGCTCGTCAAGCGTATAACCTACTGCTAGCTTTGCAGCAATTTTAGCAATTGGGAAACCCGTTGCTTTTGATGCAAGTGCAGATGAACGTGATACGCGTGGGTTCATCTCAATGATAACCATACGGCCATCTTCAGGATTAATACCAAACTGCACGTTAGAACCGCCAGTTTCTACACCAATTTCACGTAATACCGCCATAGAGGCGTTACGCATAATTTGGTATTCTTTGTCGGTTAGCGTTTGCGCTGGTGCGACGGTGATTGAATCGCCAGTGTGAACACCCATAGGGTCAAAATTTTCAATGGTACAAACAATAATACAGTTATCGTTTTTATCACGTACAACTTCTGTTTCGTACTCTTTCCAACCAATCAGTGATTCATCAATCAATAATTCGTTTGTTGGCGATAAGTCTAAACCACGTTCACAAATTTCTTCAAACTCTTCCATGTTGTAAGCAACACCGCCACCGGTGCCACCCATGGTGAAAGAAGGACGAATGATACATGGTAAGCCAATTCGGCTCATTGTATCTTTAGCTTCTTCCATTGAGTGAGCAATTTCAGCACGAGGACATTCAAGGCCAATGTTTTTCATTGCTACGTCAAAGCGTTCACGGTTTTCTGCTTTGTCGATTGCATCCGCCGTTGCGCCAATTAGCTCAACGCCGTGCTTAGCCAATACACCGTGCTTGTCTAAATCAAGTGCACAGTTTAATGCTGTTTGACCACCCATTGTAGGCAGTACTGCATCTGGCTTTTCTTTTTCAATAATTTTTTCTACCACTTCCCAGTGAATTGGTTCGATGTAGGTAGCATCGGCCATTTCAGGATCGGTCATGATAGTTGCAGGGTTTGAGTTAACTAATATAACTCTATAGCCTTCTTCTCTAAGTGCTTTACACGCTTGAGCACCAGAGTAGTCAAATTCACAAGCTTGACCAATTACAATTGGGCCTGCGCCTAAGATAAGAATGCTTTTTATGTCGGTACGTTTTGGCATTATTACTCCAGTTAAATTAGTGTTTACGCGCTTGCATCAAATCGATGAAGTGGTCAAATAATGGTGCTGCATCGTGTGGACCTGGACTTGCTTCAGGGTGACCCTGGAAGCTAAACGCAGGCTTATCAGTACGATGAATACCTTGAAGCGTTCCATCAAATAACGATTTATGCGTGGCACGAAGCGTACTTGGTAGGCTTGATTCTTGAGCTGCAAAACCATGGTTTTGAGCTGTGATCATAACTACATTACGGTCTAGGTCTTTAACTGGGTGGTTACCACCGTGGTGGCCAAATTTCATTTTTTCTGTTTTAGCACCTGAGGCAAGGGCTAATAACTGATGACCTAAACAGATACCAAAAATAGGTGTGTCGGTTTCTAAAAAGGCTTGAATGGCTTCAATAGCGTAAGTACATGGCTCAGGATCACCAGGGCCATTAGATAAGAAGATACCATCAGGGTTTAAAGCAAGTACGTCAGCGGCAGAAGTTTGCGCTGGTACTACTGTAAGTTTACAACCACGGTCTACAAGCATACGTAAAATATTACGTTTTACACCGAAGTCGTAGGCAACAACATGAAACTTTTCATCAGCAGCGTCAAGGGTTTTAAATCCTTCACCTAATGTCCAGCTTGATTCGCGCCACTCAAAATTTTCCTTGGTTGAGACAACTTTTGCTAAATCCATACCTTTTAAACCTGGGAAGGCTTGCGCGGCTTGTAACGCTTTATTTTCGTCTAGCTCGTCACCGGCAACAATACACCCGTTTTGTGCGCCTTTATCACGCAAAATTCGAGTTAGCTTTCTGGTGTCGATGTCCGCAATACCTAAAATATTACGTTCTTTTAAGTAATCATCTAACGATTGCTCGTTACGAAAGTTACTTGCTAGCAGTGGCAAATCACGGATCACTAGGCCTTTAGCCCAAATTTGATTCGCTTCTTCGTCTTCGCTGTTGGTACCCGTATTACCGATATGTGGGTACGTCAAAGTTACGATTTGTTCCGCGTATGATGGATCAGTCAAAATTTCTTGATAACCAGTCATAGACGTATTGAATACCACTTCACCGACTGACATGCCGTCAGCGCCGATTGCAGTACCGCGAAACACTGTGCCGTCTTCTAGGACTAACAGAGCGGATTTAGTCAAGTTAAACCTCCTAACAGTAAAAAACGGGAGTAAGCAATTGCTTAACACCCCGCCAATACCCAGAGGGATCGTCAAAACCAGATTTTTGTGAGCTTAAATTGTTTTACGCAGTCTTAAATGATGCAGATGTAAAGCATTCAACCTTCAATCATTTTTCTTGCCTAAAACTATTTTCATTCCCACTGAAACCCTGGATTTACTAGCCACTTGGGTATAATTGGAAACACGCATTTAGTAATTTTTGGCAAATTGGCTGCATATTACATGAAGTTGCTATTTAGGTCTAACATTATTTGGTTAATTGTTACAAATAAGTCACTGTAGGTGAAATTAGACCCAAACAGTTAAAATAGTAACTAAACTACTTAAGATCTAGCACATCTTGCATATCATAAAGTCCAGCAGGTTTGTTTTTTAACCAGCTTGCAGCCCTTATAGCACCTAGAGCGAACGTCATTCTCGAACTTGCTTTATGTGTTAATTCAAGCCTTTCGCCCATTGTAGCGAAGTATGCGGTATGTTCACCTACTATATCGCCCCCTCTTAGGACAGAATAACCAATCTCATTTTGAGATTTCGCTGTTTCTACTTGGCTTCGGTCATATACCGCAACCTCGTCGTGATCCCAGCCTTTCGCTTGCGCGATTGACTCACCTATTGCCAGTGCAGTACCTGATGGTGCATCTATTTTATGACGGTGATGCGCTTCAAATATTTCGATATCTAAATCGTCACCAAATTTAGTCGCTGCAGTTTGCACAAGGTTAAGTAATACATTGACACCTACGCTGTAATTTCGTGCAAATACAATAGGGATATGTTTAGCGGCATCGTGTAATAGCGCCATATCATCATTTGTTAAACCTGTTGTGCCAATTACCATAGGAATTTTTTGCGCAACAGCTGTTTTTAAATGGTTTTTCATACCCGCTGGCAGCGTAAAGTCGATTAAAACATCTACATTATCTATTGTACTTTCGTCGCTAAAGCTAACACTGTTATCGGCTGCGCTATTTACTTGATTTACATTAATGCCCAATAGCGATGAACCACTACGAACATATGCGCCTGTAAGTTGTGTTTGCTCTTTAATTGTCGCGGCTTCTAATAGGGCTAAGCCCATTCTGCCGTTAGCACCAAAAACACCTATTCGATTTGTAGTCATGGTTTTTACCTAATTTTATTTGAATCCGTTTATTAGCTATATATCCGGACATTGCAAAATACGCAGGTGGGTATTTTTATGCAGTTGGATAAATATTAATCGCTGAAAATCGCGTTGCTTTATAGATATTATCTAAAAGTCATGCAATAGTCAGGTGACCTTTTAATTTAATAATAATAACAATACCAGTTTACTTTAGCCATCTATACATTTAAACTTCTCTTTCGCGTCGATTTGGTCTTTGGCTTGCGGACGCTGCGGCTAACAACTTTTTAAAATAAAAAGTTGTACTGCTAAATTCAGCTAAAAGAGGAGTTTTGGCTGTGATAAATTTTACTGGTTATGAGGATTATGATGCAGCCATCATTTAATAAAAACAAAGCAATACTTTCTTTACTTCCCCTACTTACCTTTGTAGCGCTATTTTTAGGCTCAGGTTTGTATTTGCAATCGCAAGGGGTTGATTATGCTTTTTACCAACTACCTGCACCTGTTGCTATATTGCCCGCTATTATGCTTGCGTTTATTTTAAATAAAGGCACGGTAAACCAATGTGTAGAGACCTTTATTAAAGGTGCCGGACACAACAATATTATTACCATGTGTTTAATCTACTTACTTGCAGGTGCTTTTTCGGCTGTGGCAAGTGCAACCGGTGGTGTAGATGCGGTAGTAAATGCAGGCTTATCGCTTATTCCACCTTCGTTATTGCTCCCTGGTTTGTTTTTAATTGCGGCCGTTGTTTCTACTGCAATGGGAACGTCAATGGGTACGATTGGCGCCATTGGCCCTATCGCTTATGCGGTATCAATTAAAACGGGTATAGATCCAGCATTAATGGCCGGTACGATTGTATCTGGCGCTATGTTTGGCGATAACTTATCTATTATTTCAGACACCACTATTGCAGCTACGCGCACGCAGGGCTGTGAAATGAAAGACAAGTTTAAAGAAAATCTTAAAATTGCAGTCCCTGCAGCCATTCTAACTATCGCCCTGTTGTTTTATTTAACACCTGCTGCACAAGTAGTTGAAACTAAAGATTATGATATTTGGTTGGTACTTCCTTATGCCTTTATTTTAGTGTTAGCAGTTGCTGGCTTGAACGTATTTGTAGTGTTGTTTAGCGGTATTATTTTTGCCGCATTAATGGGCTTTACCGGTAGTTACGAAGGCGCAAGCTTTGTAAAAGACATTTACAAAGGCTTTACTGATATGCAGGAAATATTTTTACTTTCTATGTTTATTGGCGGCTTATCTGAATTTATTCGTATTAACGGTGGTCTTGATTACATTGCTCAAAAAATTCAAGCGATTACTAAAATCATTGCAAAATGGCACCGTAAAGTGGCAGATCAATTAGGTATCGCTGCGTTAGTTTTAACAAGTAATGTATGTATTGCTAATAACACAGTGTCTATTATTGTCGCGGGTCCTATTGCTAAAAAGCTAGCAGATGACGGTGAAATAAGCTCTAAACGCTCTGCCAGTTTACTTGATATATTTGCCTGTGTAACACAGGGTTCATTGCCATACGGTGCCCAAGCATTGTTATTAGGTGCTACGTTTAAAATTAGCCCGTGGGAAGTATCAACGTCTTCTTATTACTGTTTTATTTTAGCATTTACAGCCATTGCAGTTATTTGCTTACGCCGCAATAAAGCATAATTTAAACACCGACACTATGTTGCAGCTTAATAAGTAAGCTGCAACATATGTTAAAATAATACTCTACATATCAATCACTTTTGCTATAATGCGCGCCTTCGCGTGTCACTAAAATTATAGTTAAATACAGATATGAAATTTAAAAAATTACTTCCTCTCGTTACTTTTACATCAATTGCTTTATCGTCTTCTGCTTTTGCGGCTAATTGGAGCAGCACAGCACTACATATTAATAATGGCGACCAAAAAAACCCATTCACTGAGCAAGAGTCAAACACCACTGTTTACTCGGTTCAACATGCATCGGGTTACGATTACGGCGATAACTTCTTTTTTATCGATTACAGTAAAGACGATACCGATGATGGTTACCAAGATGCTGATTTTTATGGTGAGTGGTATTCAACGGTAAGCTTATCGGCCATTAGCGGCGAAAAAATTGGCGCAGGCGCATTATTAGATGTGGGCCTTACCGGTGGTATTAACGTTGCTGGCGACGCTAAAGTAATGAAATACTTGCCTGGTGTTAAATTAAGCTGGGATGTACCTGGGTTTAACTTTTTTCAAACGCTATTCACAGCTTACATTGACGATAGTGAAGGTGTAGCAAAAGGCGGGGCTCCTATTGAAACAAATAGCTGGATGCTTGATGTTGCCTTTGAATACCCTTTCACTATTGGCTCACAAAAATTTAGCTTTAAAGGCCACGCTGAATACATTGCAGAGCGTGAAGATGAATTTGGTAACGATGTAGAGGCGTGGATACTCGCACAGCCTATTTTAGTATGGGATATGGGCCACGCTCTTCAAATGAAAGAAAACACACTACTGTTGGGTATGGAATTACAATACTGGCACAATAAACTAGGTACTGAAGTCACTGAGTCAGTGCCACAAATCCATATTGAGTGGACGTTTTAAGCTTTAACGATACTCGTTTTACCCTACATTAATAAGCGAAGCTCTATTTTAGCTTCGCTTTTTTCATCTCCAAATTAAACAACGTTGAGCATGACAAAGCCTCAATTGAATAGTACTTAATGTTTGGTTACTATAATGAATTATTCTGAGTTTTATATATTAGAGCTCATATTATTTGTCCTTAATTGGAGTAACCAAATGTCGTCGATTAAAGTTATTTGCTTTTCTACTTTATTGTTATTAACAAACAATGCATTAGCGAGCACAACGCAAGATACCTCTTCACTTTCTTATGATGCACTTTTAAGCAGTTATCAGTACGACTTTAAAGTAAATTACTTTAACATTGAGTCACAAAAACAGTCCCTTAAAATGGCGTATATTTACTTAAAGCCTACCAAATCCGACATGCCTACAGTGACGCTTATGCACGGCAAAAATTTTAATGCAGATTACTGGACTACCACTGCGCAATACCTGCAATCTTTAGGCTACGGCGTATTAATTCCTGATCAAATTGGTTTTGGAAAATCATCTAAACCAACTAATTACCAGTATTCATTTGCGGCTCTTGCTCATCATACTCATGCGTTAATGGACTCACTTAATATAAAAGAGTCAATTGTATTAGGGCACTCTATGGGTGGGATGCTAGCGAGTCGTTTTGCATTAATGTACCCAAACACAACAAGTAAATTAATTTTACTTAACCCTATTGGGCTTGAAAACTACCTGCAGTATGTTGATTACAAAGATACAAATTTTTTCTATAAAAACGAATTTTCAAAAACACCAGAAGGCGTAAGAAAATACCAACAGAAAAATTACTACGATGGTAAGTGGAATGCCACATATTCAGCCTTAACCGACTTTATAACAGGGCAAATACAAGGCCCGGATAAAGAACAAATGGCATGGGTAAATGCAAAAACATACGATATGATTTTCACTCAACCTGTAATAACCGAATTTAAAGATTTAGCAGTACCGGTTAAATTAATTATTGGTACACGCGATAGAACCGGCCCTGGCCGTAACTGGAAAAAAGACGGTGTTGATTACGAGCTTGGTCGATATGATAAATTAGGCAAACACGCTGCAACACTTATCCCTGACGCACAATTATTTGAACTGGATAATTTAGGGCACCTGCCGCACATTGAAGATTTCGAACGCTTTAAAAATGTATTTAAACAAGCACTTGCTGCTGAATAACCACGCTTAAAAACTAAAATAAAACCCCTGTAGGTAAAATACTTACAGGGGTTTTATTTTAATTACGCATTAATACTAAACGTACACTACTTCAGATAGTAAAGCGCTTAACTACAGTGTGCATTGTGGGTTTTTACCCTGTGCTTTAGCAGTGCTTTGCTCGCTAAGTGCTTTACTCATTTGCGCTTGTAGATTTTTAATACGGTTACTTGGCGCTGGGTGAGTAGATAAAAACTCAGGGGTTGTACCGCTGCCCGCTGCACTCATATTTTCCCAAAGTGTAACCGACTCTTGTGGATTAAACCCCGCCTGTGCCATTAAATCCAGACCTATAGTATCGGCTTCTGATTCGTGAGAGCGGCTAAATGGTAAAACAACTCCATATTGTGCGCCCAAACCTAAGCCTTGCATAATTTCGTTACGGTATTGAATATTACCCATTTCAAGTGCTGCACTACCAAGTTGCATACCTGTATCTAAAATAGAGCTTTGTGAAACACGTTCATTTGAATGTTCAGCAATTACGTGGCCTACTTCATGCCCTAGTACTGTTGCTAGTTGATCTTGATTCGTCGCTATTTTTAATAAGCCCGTATGAACCCCGATGTAACCACCAGGGAGTGCAAAGGCGTTAGCAGATTCATCTTCAAATACAACCACTTCCCAATTTTGCGACGCGTATTCTTTTGGTAATACAGCCACTACTTTTTCAGCAATGCAATTTACATATGCATTTGTTTTTGCATCTTTATTAATTGGTTGGCTTTTTTTCATATCTGCAAAACTAGCTGTGCCCATTTCACTCATTTGTTGATCTGAGTAAAGCGCTATTTGAGTGCGCCCTGTTGGTGACGTTTTACAACCGACTAAAACTGCTGTCGCTAATACTGCAAGTACTAGTTTTTTCATGATAATTCTCTTAAGTAATGAATTTTTTATTGCTTGTAGAATAGCAAACACAGTACCAATTTAAAATATTTGCTTTATATACCTTTATATTAAAAAGATGCGATGAGACGATAAACTTAGCAGGCAAACTAAGTTTATCCAAATACAATGCCCTGTTACACTATAGCCCTTGTTTTTAGTGATTGTTGAGTTTACACATGGACGCCTCAGCCTCGTCTTTTAATACCCGTATTTTATTGCCTTTATTAGCCAGTATCGTAGCGATTACTCCATTGGCGATTGATATGTATTTGCCCGCCATGCTGGTAATTGCAAACGATTTACACACTAATATGCCAAATGTACAAATATCGTTGAGTATTTACTTAGCGGGTTATTCATTAGGTATGTTATTTTTTGGCCCTATTGCCGATCAAATTGGCCGTCGTAAGCTCGCACGTATTGGCTTAACCCTATTTGGCGCAAGCTCACTTGCACTGGCATTTACCACCGAAATCCATGCATTTTGGACTCTTAGAGCAGTGCAAGCATTTACGGGAGCTGCAGCAACCGTAGTCGTACCGGGTATTATTCGCCATATTTATCAGCAAAATACAGCTAAGGGAATGTCGTATGTGTCGATGATCATGATGGTAGCACCGTTAGTAGCCCCCTCTGTTGGTTCGTTTATTTTAGGGTTCTCTGTTTGGTCGAGCATATTTTTAGTACTTGCTGGTTATAGCTTTTTAATATTAGCGTTTGTACAAGTGTATTTAATAGATATACCTATTCATACAAATGAAAAAAAGGGCCTTGCTCTGTTTTTTGATAGCTATAAGACAGTACTCAGTAATAAAGACGCACGTGCGGATATACTCAGTTCTATGTTTGTATCGTTTGGATTTTTTTGCTTTTTGACCTCAGTACCATTTATTTATTTAGATTTATATGAGGTTTCAGAACAATTATTTGGTGTGCTATTTGCGTTTAATGTAATGGCGCTTATGTTTGGTAACTTTTTAAATACGCGAATTGTACCAAGGCTGGGCTCTCGAAAAATGCTCTATATTGGGCTTGTATGTGGATTTGTATCGGGGCTTTCGCTGTTAACATTTAGCTTATTGCACTTATCACTTTATTATATTGTGGCTGCTATTGCGCCATTAATGATGAGTTTAGGTGTCACTGCCAGTAATGCTGATTCGCTAATATTAATGAAATTTGAAAGAAACACAGGTACGGCAACGGCCGTAATTGGCACACTTCGTTTTGGTAGTGGTGCATTAGTTGGCCCGCTACTTGCCATTATGCATGCAGAAAGCGCAGTGCCATTTTCAAGTTTAATGTTTAGCGCCGTGTTACTCACTATGCTCGTGCAGTTAATTCACTATAAAAAAGACAAAAAAAATGCCTCAATATGAGGCATTTTTATCAAAGCTAATAATCTTAAATTAATTAAGCATCAGCAGCTTTAGAAACCATAACCATCGCAGGGCGTAATAAACGACCATTCAATGTGTAACCTTTTTGCATAACAGCAAGCACTGTATTAGGTGTTACATCGTTACTTGGCTGAATTGACATTGCTTGATGAAAATCTGGATTAAACTGCTCTCCTTGTGGGTTTACAATTTCAACACCAAATTTAGAAACAGCGTCATTAAAGCTCTTAACCGTCATATCGATACCTTCAAGTAACGGCTTTAAAGTCTCATTTTCTTTATCAGAAAACTCAATAGCACGCTCAAGATTATCAATTACAGGTAGTAATTCGTTAGCAAATTTTTCTAGTGCAAACTTATGCGCTTTTTCTACATCTTGTGCTGCACGACGACGAATGTTGTCTACGTCTGCTGCAGCACGAACAACACCATCTTTTTGATCAGCAATAGTTTGTTTAGCAGCTTCAAGCTCTGCATATAGCATAGCTATTTCTGCTTCAGGGCTTTGCTCTTCTTCTGCATGTTGATCAGCGGCTTCTACTGCTGCTTCTACATCAGCCTGCATTTTAGAAATTTCTTCGTTTAATTCTACTTCTTGCTCAGGGTTTTGTGTCTGCTCAGACATAAAATACGTGCTCCAATTCTTTACAACTGCGGTAATTATGGGGATTGAATAAAAAGATTCAAGAGTTAGATGCCTCAATTAATTTAAATTCTCGAATTATTTCTTCGATTTGCGCTGATTTAGGGCAAATTATACAAAAGCGGCTTTGGTATTCTTGATTTTGAAAGTACGGCACGCTTATTACGATCAATTCATCACACTCAGTAAAAGGCAATTTTTCGCTATTAAGTACCGATACACCGTTTTTAAAAGCGAGTTTATCTTCTACATAATTTAAAAACGAAACACCAATATTTAAACTTTGCTCACAATCGATTTGTTTATAGAGGTAATTTTCGCCAACTACAATACTATTATCTGAGCCTAATTTTTGACTTAGCTGTCGCGTCCATTGATTAAGCGAATCATGACAATTTCGAGGCGCTGTATTTGCCATCGCCTGCATACGATACAGACCCTCCATAAGAGTTTGTTGGCTAAATACGGTATTCAACCATGTTGCAAACTGATAACGAACAGAATCTGACGAATCATGAGGTTTATCAATACAAATGTTGTGGCTCTGCCCAGCCCTGTCTATTAATAGAATAAGCCAGTCGGTAGAATCAAAATCAAGCACCTCTACTCTAAACACTTGCTGCGAGCTGACTTGTGGTAAACCAACACAACAACATATTTGGTATTTTTGGCTCAAACCATGTGCTAGTTCAACGAGTTGTGATTGCTCTGGTTGCCAATAATTAGCAATGTCAGCGAGTGGAAAAAACTCGTCAAACCAATAATCAAACCCTTCATTTGTGGGCACTCGTCCTGCGGATGTATGAGGTGAGTACAATAAGCCCACTTTTTCTAAGCGAGCCATAGCATTACGAACTGTAGCCGAACACACTGCCATGCCTTTGAGCTTGGCAATTTTTGTTGATGGAACAGGCAAGCCTTCACCATTACAGTACATGTTCATAACAGCTGAAAAAATTTGCTGATCTCGTGAGTTTAGTTTCATGGTATCTACATCTTGTTGCATGAAAGAGATATCGGGGCGTTTAGTTGTTTTTCAAGTCGTGCAGTTAACTGACTGCGAATAAAATTGAAGGTTTATAATATTGCTATAATCTGTATTTTCAAACACTTCTGTTTTGAGTTACTCTACAATTATTAAATCTTTTTGTGCGTACATTATGGACTCTCCTTTTAATACCATAGGCCTAATTGGCAAACCTAATCACCCGGGAGCCGCTGCTACCCTTCAGCGCTTACATACATTTTTACTTGCGCTTGGTTTTGAGGTAATAGTAGAAAAACGTGCAGGGAGTCAATTAGACGATATCCCGCATGACAAACTTGTTAAGTTAGTCGACTTAGGAGAACAAGCCGATTTAGCTATTGTTGTTGGCGGTGACGGTAACATGCTTGGTGCTGCACGCGTGCTTGCGCGCTTTAACATTGCTGTAATTGGAGTAAATAGAGGTAACCTTGGCTTTTTAACTGATTTAAACCCTGAAGGGTTTGAAGCGAGCTTAGAGCAAGTCCTCAGTGGTGAGTACCTTGAAGAAAAACGCTTTTTATTAGAAGTAGAAGTATATCGCCACAATGAATTAAAGAGTGCAAACTCAGCCGTTAACGAAGCGGTACTTCATGCCGATAAAGTAGCGCATATGATTGAGTTTGAAGCTTTTATAAATAATGACTTTGTGTTTTCTCAGCGCTCTGACGGTTTAATAGTATCAACCCCTACTGGCTCTACGGCATATTCACTTTCAGGTGGCGGGCCAATTTTAACGCCAGAGCTAAATGCAATATCGTTAGTGCCTATGTTTCCTCATACCTTATCTAGTAGACCTTTAGTGGTCGATGCCGATAACGAAGTACGCTTAAAGCTAAGCCTAGAAAATACAGATAGCTTACAGGTAAGTTGCGACAGCCATGTTGTGCTTGCCGTATTACCCGGCGATGAGGTAGTAATTAAAAAAGCGGATAAACAACTGCGCTTAATTCATCCAAAAAATTACTCGTACTACAACGTTTTACGTACAAAATTAAATTGGGGTAGTCGTTTGTACTAATTTTATTGCCAAATTTAGTACTATAAAGCAAAATGGCGGCTTAAAATAATAATCAAATAATTTAGGAACGAGTAGCAATGACTTATGTAGTATTCTTTGCTTTACTGCTATTAATTACACTTTTATACAGTTACCTCAAAATTGAGAGTAATCGCAAAAAAGCAATCGAAGCTAGAAAAAAACTATTTAATGAACGGGTTTCGCATGTAAATTCACGCCTTAAAGCAAAGCTTAATGATCTTCTTGATGCTAAAATAATTCGCCCAAAATACGTTCCTCGTATTCAAGCTATTGTAAATAATTTTTTTGTTGTGCAATCGCATACAGACGAGAATTTGCAACAACTTGAAGATACCGCTGACCTACTAATTAATACGTTGTCCAACGAGTTAATTAAAACTAATCAAACGAATATAATCCAGCCATTGATTGATAATATACAGTACTTTGTATCTGAGTTACCTCAGCAAGGAATTTTATACAATAAGAGTTTTTACCTAAATACTTTACCTCCACTTATCGGGCTACTTAAAACCGAAGACATTATACAAGCTACTGATATTGTTGATGATCAAATTGATACCTCCCCAAAAACTTCTGATACACAATTTACTCAAGATGTAAGCGTTGCATAAATAATAAAAAATTAATTTGCAAAAAACCAAAACACTGTATAAATTAACAGTTAATTGACTGGATGGATAAACAGTATGTTAATTGGTTTAGAAGTTAAAAATTTTGCAATTGTTAGTAATTTAAGCACAGAATGGCGCAGCGGTATGACCGCGATCACTGGCGAGACAGGTGCTGGTAAATCTATTGCTATTGATGCGCTATCATTATGTTTAGGTGAACGAGCTGAAGCATCAGCAGTGCGCCCAAGCTCTGATAAAGCAGAAGTATGCGCTCAATTTGACCTAACAGATTTACCGCTAGCTCAATCGTTTTTAGAGCAACATATGCTAAACAATGACGATAATGAATGTTTATTACGTCGTGTTGTTTGCAAAAATGGACGCAGTAAAAGCTATATTAATGGCAGTGCCGTTACCGCATCACAATTAAAAGAACTTGGTCAATATTTAATATCTATTCATGGACAACATGCCCACCAACACTTATTAAAAGCTGAGCATCAGTTACAGCTTTTAGATGCCTATGCAGGGCATCACCACTTAGTAAATGATGTAAATAACAACTATAAACACTTTGCTAACTTACAAAAAGAATTTAAACATTTAGAGCAACAACAGCAGCAACAAGCAGCGCAAAAACAATTGTTAGAATACCAAGTTGCAGAGCTCGATGAGTTTGCCTTACAAGAAGGTGAGTTTGATTTAATTGAGGCCGAGCATTACAAACTTAGTAATAGCCAAACAATATTAGAATCGTGCCAACGTGAATTACAATACTTATATGAAAGTGATGAACAAAATGCTTGTTCAATGCTGCAGCACAGTGCCCAACAATTCGCTGAGCTGGCTCAATACGACGAAAGCTTAGCAGGCGTAGCAGCGCTCCTTAGTGAAGCCGCAGTACAAGTTGAAGAAGCAAGCCGTGAAGTTCGAAATTATACTGAGCAAGCAGATTTAGATCCTGCTCGTTTAGGTGAAGTAGAAAATAGACTAAGCGGTGCGATGGATTTAGCGCGTAAGCATCACATAAAACCACAGCAGCTAGTTGAGTTTCATCAATCGATTGCTCAGGAGCTTGAGTCAATAAGTAATAATAGTAATCGTCTGGAGCAACTAGAGTCGGAAATAGAAAGCGCGTTAATTAGTTATAAGCAAGCTGCCGATGAACTAAGTAAAAGTCGCTATGAGTACGCTAATACACTTAACACACTAATAAGTGAAAGCATGGCTAATTTATCGATGGAAAACGGTGTATTTGAAATAGCTTTAACTCAAGAGAGTAGCCGCGCACCTAATAGCTTAGGGTACGATAATGTGTCGTTTTTAGTATCAACTAATCCGGGGCAACCACTTCAGCCGTTAGCTAAAGTAGCCTCAGGTGGTGAGCTTTCGCGAATTAGCCTTGCTATACAGGTAATTATTGCCCAAAAAGTAACAACCCCAACGCTTATTTTTGATGAAGTTGATGTAGGTATTTCTGGCCCTACAGCATCAGCCGTAGGCAAACTATTGCGCCAGTTAGGTAAGTCTACTCAAGTGATTTGTGTTACCCATTTACCGCAAGTTGCTAGTAGCGCACACCAACAATTTTTTGTAGCTAAAGAAATAGCACAAGGCGAAACGTTCACTCATATGCTGCCTTTGAATAAAGATGGTCGTATTAATGAAATAGCTCGCTTACTTGGTGGTGATAATATCAGTAAAACAGCTAAAGCGAATGCTAAAGAACTAATAATGGCCCATGCCTAATATTGGTTAATAGAGCTTTGAAGGATTAAATAATGCACAGTACTTTAGTTAATTTTTGTATCATTTTAAGTTGGTTTTTATTAGCGCTAAGCAGCTGTTTAATTATTTTTAGTAAATATAAGCATACTTACTTTAAACAGCGTTTACTGAGCTTTTTAAATAGCTTTTTAGTTCTTCAGATAATCGCCGTAGCCTATTACTTTACTAGCGAAAAAATAAATAACCTAAGTGACTTAGACATAAGTTATTGGCTATTAATTACAATGCAGATTGCCTGTAATGCAATGTGTTACATGAGCGTAAAGCGCAGAAAGGCTAAAATAAAGGCATCACTTGATTCGTTTTCAATGGATTAAAGTAGATAAACTTTTAAGAAGAACACGTTCTGTTTTTACCTTGCGCTTTTGCTTTATAAAGTAGTTCATCAGCACGCTTGATATCAAGATCAATTGAGCGTTCGGCACTTGCAGAGATAACACCAATACTTAGCGTAATATTGGTACTATCTGAAAATAAGCTCACAGCTGAAGCTTTAAGGGCGTTGTGGATTTTTTCTGCAACTTGCTCCCCCTGCTCAACTGTTGCATTTGGGATAACAATTAAAAACTCCTCTCCGCCCCAACGTGATCCAATCGCATTTTTTGGAATACTTTTATCAAAGGTTTTAGCTAACTGAATAAGTGCTTCATCGCCAAAATCATGGCCGAATTGATCATTAATTTTTTTAAAATTATCTACATCAGCTAATAAAATTACAAAGGGAGTATTATTATCTTTCAGCTCACTTTTAAAAGCCACAAGCTTATTCATGGTATAGCGACGGTTTGGCAGGTTAGTGAGTGGATCTATAGTTGCTAAAAATTCATTTTTTTGACTCAAAGCAATTATTTTACTGCTGTATTTTTCTCTTGAAAACTCGTAGTAGCCACTCAGCGACGCGACAATTATAAAAGCGAGTATGATTCTGATAGGAAACTGTTCCGGACTATAGTCATATATATTGAATGTATCAGCGCAGTAAAAGCCTAAAACAATCGCTAATAAAAACAAAATTATATCAAATGTACCTCGCTTAAGTCCGCGTATTGAATAAGTAACTGGAGACACTATGAATATCCATATAGGCCCTGTTCCTTGTGCTCCACCAGTGAGGACTAGGTAAAACATTAGTGCATAAAGGTTGTATAAAATTATAGTGCCTGACTTCTCTACTCCCCTACTTATGCTAAATGCCAATAAATAAACAAACGAAGAAACAACCAAGGTACACGCTAATAAATAACTGCTATTAATAAATGCTAAGCTAGCCATAGAAAACGTTGCTATAAACCCTATTGAAGAGAAGAATCGAACAATGAGTTTCCTTTCCGACTTGTTTGAATATTCGTACATAATTTCTATTTATTTTATTAATATATAAAAGCTTACTTGTAGACAAAAAGTAAGCAAACCGTAAACAGCGTGCGATAATGGACCAACTTTATATTTAAATCAACTCTTAAGATTAGTTATTTCGGGTTGATAAAAGCGAATACTTTAACCATTACTTACCTTTGTTAGGGATAATGCATAACATTAAGAGTTAAAAAATAAATAAGTTTACTTTTTTATTTCCACACTACCCGCACTAATAGTACTGAGTAATAGTAAAAGTAGTGATATAACACACGCAGTTAAAGATGGTATTGACGATGCTGTAAATATGTATCTAGCACTAGCGACCAATCAATTAACTCTTCACATCAAAGTGTTTATACAACGACGAAAACAAAAGTTATAGCATATTAAGCAGCAAAAAAAGCTACAGATTATGACCAAATAACGTTAGCTAGTACTACTGAAGATCCAAAAACTCGAGTTGCTACAAGTATATGCCTGTACCCTTGTGTTGGTTAAGTAAAGCGTAAGTTTGATGTATGAATTAACCCTCAAGGCTGCTTAATAGATGCCCAAAGCATCCGTATTTAGCTCGAAACAAGCACACCCTCACTAAAGCAAAATAATCCCTCTTGGTAGTTACACTAAAGGTAAAAGCTCAAGGTGTCGCTAAAGAAAGCTATGCTACAGGTGATATTAATATAATACCGTTTGTGGCTAACTACGTTGACATTACATTCGAATAAAACAATAAAAAAAGCAAGCCAGTTGGCTTGCTTCTTATTTATTTTATTAATACGAACAATTAAACTTTTAAGTAATCCATAATACCTTCTGCAGCATTACGTCCTTCAAAAATAGCGGTTACCACTAAATCTGAACCACGCACAATATCGCCACCAGCAAATATTTTAGGGTTCGTTGTTTGATGTGTAAATTCACCCTGTTCTGGTGCATTAATGCCGCCCCAGTGATTTATTTCTACATCGTATTTTTCTAACCAATCCATTTTGTGAGGCTGGAAACCAAATGCCATAATAACTTGGTCAGCTTCTATCACATGCTCTGAACCAGGTACTTCTTCAGCACGACTTCTGCCATTTGCGTCAGGTTCGCCTAATTTAGTTTTAACCATTCTAACGCCAGTTACTTTACCTTTATCGTTCAATACAATACCTTTAGGCTGAACGTTATAGGTAAATATAACGCCTTCTTCTTTGGCGTTTTTAACTTCACGTTTAGAACCAGGCATATTTTCTTTATCACGACGATAAGCACACGTTACTTTTGCAGCATTTTGACGAATAGACGTACGCACACAGTCCATCGCTGTATCACCACCACCAAGTACAACTACTTTTTGGTTAGCCATATCAATACACGGCTGCTTAGTCTCGTCATAGCCCATTACACGGTTAGTGTTACCAATCAAGAACGGGAGTGCATCGTGAACACCTGGTGCATCTTCATTTTCAAGACCTGCACGCATACTTTGATACGTACCAACTCCTAAAAATACGGCGTCGTAATCAGCTAAAATTTGATCAAGCGTAATATCAACACCTACTTCAACATTTAACTTAAACTCCACGCCCATTTCAGTGAAAATTTCACGGCGCTTTTGCATCACTTCTTTTTCAAGTTTAAAAGAAGGAATACCAAACGTGAGTAGTCCGCCAATTTCTGGGTGACGGTCAAACACTACTGGTTTTACGCCGTTACGAACTAAAATATCAGCACACCCTAAACCAGCTGGGCCTGCACCAATAATAGCTACTTTTTTGTCGGTCCAAGTTACATAAGACATATCAGGCTTCCAGCCCATTTTAAATGCCTCATCGGTAATGTATTTTTCAATATTACCAATTGTAACCGCACCAAACTCTTCATCTAATGTACACGAACCTTCACACAAACGGTCTTGTGGGCAAACACGCCCACAAACCTCTGGTAAGCTATTTGTACGATGAGAAAGCTCTGCTGCCTCTATAATACGACCTGTGCGTATTAACTTTAACCATTGTGGAATGTAGTTATGTACTGGGCACTTCCACTCACAATACGGGTTACCACAATCTAAACAACGATCAGCTTGTGAGTTAACCTGATTTTCTGAAAAGGGTTCGTAAATTTCTACGAAAGATTTTTTACGTGACGAGATTGGTTTTTTGCGTGGATCTACACGCTGCACGTCTATAAATTGGTATACATTTTCGCTCATACTGCCCCCTTATTGCGCCTGAACACGTAGTTCGGCACTACTGCGAGCGCGATGCCCGAGTAAACTTTTTACGTCGCTTGATTTTGGTTTTACTAATTTGAACATCGGTAAGTACAGTTCAAAGTTAGCTAAAATGCTTTCTGCTCTGCACGAACCCGTAAGCTCTAAATGCTCAGCAATTAAGCCGCGTAAATGTTCTTGATGCGACGTTAATTCGTCTAGTGTTACTATTTCTACAAGCTCTGGATTAATGCGTTTTTCAAAATCATTTCGCTCATCTAAAATATAAGCAAAACCACCAGTCATACCCGCGCCAAAGTTAACACCTACATTACCAAGTACACACACAACGCCACCGGTCATGTATTCACAACCGTTGTCACCTACACCTTCAACAACCGCTTGCACACCTGAGTTACGAACTGCAAAGCGCTCACCGGCACAACCCGCTGCAAACAGTTTTCCGCCTGTAGCGCCGTACAAACATGTGTTTCCAGCAATGGTTGCTTTATGACTTTCAAAAGATGAGCCAAGTGGTGGACGAATAACTAACTTACCGCCTGCCATGCCTTTACCTACGTAATCGTTAGCATCGCCAACCAATGTCATTTCAAGACCACCGGCATTCCAAACACCAAACGATTGACCCGCCGTACCGTGTAATTCAATTGCTACGGGGTCTGCCGCCATACCTTGATTACCGTGTTTATCAGCAATATAACCCGAAAGCATTGCACCTACAGAGCGGTCAGTATTACAAATACGACTCACAAGCGAGATACCGCTTGACGTATCAATTGCCTCTTGCGCTTTAGCTAATAAACTTTCGTTTAACTTACCTAGATAATGCGAACTGTTAGGCGCACTACAATAAAGCGTTTCGCCAGTTGGGTTGTTCGGCTGAGCAATAACAGACGATAAATCAATTTTCTTCTGCTTTGCAGTTTTGCCTTCAATTTCTTCTAATAAATCTAAACGGCCAATTAAGTCAGTTAAATTTGCAACGCCGAGGCTAGCCATAATTTCACGCGCTTCTTGCGCTATAAACTTAAAGTAGTTCATCGCCATTTCTGGTAAGCCGTGATAATGCTTTTGACGAAGTGTTTCGTCTTGTGTTGCAACACCGGTCGCACAGTTATTTAAGTGACAAATACGTAAGTATTTACACCCAAGGGCAACCATTGGACCAGTACCAAAACCAAAGCTTTCAGCACCTAAAATTGCCGCTTTAATAATATCTAAACCTGTTTTTAAGCCACCATCTGTTTGCAGGCGAATGCGATGACGAAGGCCATTTTCAACTAGTGCTTGCTGTGTTTCAGCAAGTCCAAGCTCCCATGGGCTACCCGCATATTTAACAGAAGTAAGTGGGCTTGCGCCTGTACCGCCATCGTAGCCAGAAATAGTAATTAAATCGGCATATGCTTTAGCAACACCTGTTGCAATGGTTCCCACACCTGGCTCTGAAACAAGTTTTACAGAAATAAGTGCTTTAGGGTTTACTTGTTTTAAATCGAAAATTAGCTGTGCTAAATCTTCAATTGAGTAAATATCGTGATGCGGTGGTGGCGAAATTAACGTAACACCTGGTACCGAATAACGAAGCTTAGCAATATACGGCGTTACTTTTTCACCCGGTAATTGTCCACCTTCGCCTGGTTTTGCACCTTGCGCTACTTTAATTTGAATAACGTCAGCACTGCGTAAGTAATGAGGCGTTACACCAAATCGACCTGAAGCGACTTGTTTAATACGCGAGTTTTTCTCTGTACCATAACGCAGTTTATCTTCACCGCCTTCACCAGAGTTTGAACAACCACCTAAGCGGTTCATTGCAATTGCTAGCGCTTCATGAGCTTCTGGTGATAACGCACCAATACTCATTGCTGCTGAGTCAAAACGCTTGTATAGGTTTTCTGCAGACTCTACTTCATCGATGCTTATACCTTGCTCAGGTAGTTTAAGCGCTAACATATCGCGCAAAGTCGCAATTGGACGATTATTAACTAAATCAGCGTACGCACTGTAGTCTTTATAATCACCTGATCGAACCGCTTTTTGCAGGGTTTGAATAACATCTGGATTATAAGCATGATACTCACCACCGTGAACGTACTTAAATAAACCACCGTGGCTTAATAATTTACGCTTACTTAAAGCAAGTTTGTGCAAACTTTGCTGATCGTCATCAAAGTCGGTAAAGCATGCACCTTGTATACGACTTGCAACGCCTTTAAAGCACATTTCAATAATCGCATCAGATAATCCCACCGCTTCAAACAACATTGAACAACGATAAGATGCAACCGTACTTATGCCCATTTTAGACATAATTTTGTACAAGCCTTTATTAATGGCTTTACGATAAGCAAGGGTCACTTCGCAATACGACTTATCAATAATTTTGCTGTCGCTCATCGCAACTAACGATTCATACGCAAGGTATGGATAAATTGCCGTAGCACCAAAACCTAATAGCACAGCAAATTGGTGCGCATCTCGCACGCTGCCAGTTTCAATGATAATATTTGATTCACAGCGCAAGTTGTTATCAACTAAGCGTTTTTGTACCGCACCTACAGCCATAGCTGCTGGAATTGGTAAATTTATTTCATCAAAGTTACGGTCAGTTAAAATAAGCATGATACAGCCCGCAGCTGCTTTTTCTTGTGCTTGGTCACAAATACGCGTAACCGCGTTTTCTAAACCCTCTTCAACTGTGTAGGTAATATCAATTTTACAGTAGCTGTAGTGCGCTTCATCAGCATTTAATAGCTGCTGCATATCTGCGTACATTAAAATTGGTGTATCAAACTGTAGGCGCTTAGCGTGGCCCGTTGTTTCGTTAAATACGTTTTGCTCACTACCAATACAGGTTGCAAGCGACATTACATGGTTTTCACGTAGTGGATCGATAGGTGGATTTGTTACTTGCGCAAATTTTTGGCGGAAGTAATCATAAAGTGAACGATGCCCTTCACTAAGCACAGCAAATGGCGTGTCATCACCCATTGAGCCTGTCGCTTCTTGGCCGTTTTCACCCATTACACGAATAACGCTATCAAGCTCTTCGTTGGTATAACCAAACATTTTTTGATATTTAGCTAGCGTTTCGTCATCAAATGAGCGATTACCAGCGTCTTGCTCAGTAAGTTCTTCAAATGGAACTAAACGTTTAACGTTTTCTTCAAGCCATGACTTGTAAGGATGGCGAGATTTTAAATCTTGATCGATTTCATCCGAGTGCCAGATTTTGCCAAGTTTAGTATCAATAACTAATAATTCACCTGGACCAACACGGCCTTTTTCAACCACTTCATCGGCAGTGTAATCCCAAATACCCACTTCTGATGCAAGCGTAATAAAACCATCTTGTGTAATTACATAACGTGCTGGGCGAAGTCCATTACGGTCAAGGTTACACGCCGCAAAACGACCATCCGACATAACAATACCTGCCGGGCCATCCCATGGTTCCATATGCATAGAGTTAAAGTCGTAAAATGCACGTAAATCGTCGTCCATTGCACGGTTTTTCTGCCATGCAGGCGGCACGAGCATACGCATAGCGCGGAATAAATCCATGCCGCCAGCTAAAAATAGCTCAAGCATATTATCTAGGCTTGATGAATCAGAACCGGTTTCGTTTACAAACGGCGCTGCGCTTTGTAAATCAGGAATAAGCGGTGACGCAAATTTATAAGAACGTGCGCGTGCCCACTGGCGGTTACCTTCAATAGTATTAATTTCACCATTGTGTGCTAAATAGCGGAAAGGTTGAGCTAAAGGCCAACGCGGCTGAGTATTAGTAGAAAAGCGCTGATGGAAAACACAAATCGCACTCGTCATACGAATATCAGCTAAATCTAGGTAAAAATTAGGTAAATCTGCAGGCATCATTAAGCCTTTATAGATAGTTACCAAACCAGATAGACTTGCGATATAGAAAGCTTCGTCATCAACAATGCGCTTTTCAGCACGGCGGCGCGCTACATATAAGCGACGCTCTAAGTCTTTAGAACGCCAACCTTCTGGCGCGCTAACAAAAATTTGTTCAAAACCTGGTAATTGCTGTACAGCAATAGGACCCAACATAGATGGGTCGGTTGGTACAACACGCCAACCTAAAATATTTAGCGTTTCTTTTTCTAATTCTTCGCTAAGTATTTGTTTTGCAGCTTGTGCTAAAACAGGGTCTGAATTTAAAAATATCATACCCACTGCGTAGTTTTTGCCTAAGTGCCAATTATGTTCACTGGCAATTGCACGGAAAAAGCTATCTGGTTTTTGTAATAATAAACCACAGCCATCACCTGTTTTACCATCGGCAGATATACCGCCACGGTGCTGCATGCGATCAAGCCCCGTAATAGCAGTACGAATAAGCCTATGACTAGCTTGACCATTAACTTGGGCTATTAAGCCAAAGCCACAATTTTCTTTTTCTAACTTTGAGTCGTATAACATAGACCCCTCCCCTTGCTGCACTGTTAGCGTGGATGAACTGCTCGACGATTTGCTAACAGACGGACAAAACTAGCCTCTATCTTAAATAGAGTCAATAGCACTTTGAATACATATTCACATTCTTGAATATTTCTCACTTCATAGCAAGATTTCTTTTTATCATTATTTTTAACATTTAGCGTTATTTTAACCACTATTTTTTCATGACACTGGTGTCAAGTTTAACATATTGTAAAAAACACAAGCGCTAAAAGCTGCAGCTTACGTAAACGTAAAGGCAGACAAAAGTGAATAAGTATTCAACACGTGAAGCGCTATTCAGTTAACATTTAGATAGTTTTATGCTATTTCATTACTTTAATGGCTTAACATCCCCGATTATTGCTGCTCATTAGTATAGTTATGAAAGTTCATGTCCTTTTTTGTACATTAATAGTGAATTTTTATTTAAAGCGGTGTCCGATGCGGACATAAAAACTGTCCGCGGACATCATTTTAAAGAACAAAAAATAAAAAGCACTTTAATATCAATGCGATAATAGTTGGCATATTAATCGTATAGCTTTACATATAATCGCTAATTGGAATTACCATGTTTACTCTAAGCTTATTTTTGCTCTCTCCTATTGCCGCCATTTGCACAGCAGCTTTATTACTGCTGTGCGAAAAATACATAAAAGCAATGTAGGGGGAATTAAATGATTAAAGATACCAGCGCACAAGACGTACAAGTAAAGGCACCTATAAGCTATAAAAAATACGCGATAATCACTGCGATTGTTTTCATTGTGGTCTCTACAGTTGCTTATATTTTTTTAACTAACCATAGCGCTAAAAGCTCTATTAGCCGCTCAAAAGTACAGGTTGCAAAAGTACATGTTAAAGCGCTCATTCGAGATATTGCCGCCAGTGGTAAAATTGTTGCTGCTAATGCTCCTAAAATCTACAGTCCAGAACGTGGATTTATAGATTTAAAAGTAAAGGCCGGCGATACAGTAAAGCAAGGGGACACACTTGCCCTGCTACAAAGCCCTGAGTTAACTAACGAATTAAAGCAACAAGAATCTGTGCTTAAACGACTACAAGGCGAGCAGCAAAGGCAGTATTTGCAAGCAAGACGCCAAACACTCACTTTAAATAAAACACTTGATATGGCACAAGTTGAGCTTAACGCCGCTGAGCGCGAAAATCGCCGGGCGCAGTTATCAATTCAAAAGCACTTAATTAGCCAAATTGATCTTGAAAAAGCAGTAGATGATTTATCCCGAGCTAAGCTCTCGTATAAACATGCACAACAAGAGGTATTGCTTGCCAAAGACACGCTCGCCTTTGAACTACAAGCTGCTAAAAGTGATGTGACCCGCCAACAACTTATCGTTGATGATTTAATCAGAAAAGTAAGCAACCTATCTATTAAGGCTTCCGTTACAGGGATCGTGGGTAACCTATTAGTGCAACAAAAAGCCGCTGTGACACAAAGCCAACCTCTTATGACACTCGTCGACTTAAGTAATTTCGAAGCGGAACTTCAAGTACCTGAAAGTTACGCCAACGAATTAGGACTCGGTATGGAAGTAGAGCTTAAGTTAGGCAATGAAACAGTGATGGGGAATTTATCCGCCATATCACCAGAAGTTAATAATCGTGAAGTAACAGCACGCGTCCGATTTAAAGGTGTTACTAACAACATCCGTCAAAACCAACGCTTAACTGCACGTATTTTACTCGACAACCGAGAAGGTGTAATGCAGGTAAAACGCGGCGTTTTTATGCAGCAAGGCGGAATTTTTGCTTATAAAGTAGAAGGCAATATTGCAAAGCGTATACCTATTACAATAGGCGCCACCAGCATTAATGCGGTTGAACTTTTAAGCGGTGTTAAAGAAAACGATGAAATTATTATTTCAAGCTACAGCGACTTTAAGCAAGCCGATACGATTTTATTAAATTAAACAGACGTTCTCAACCAACGCTAAAAATAATTAGGAACAACCATGTTACAAATGAACAATGTAAGTAAAGTATACCAAACAGAAATGGTACAAACCCATGCGCTTCGAGACTTTAACCTGCAAGTAAACGAAGGCGAATTTATTGCTGTTACCGGTCCTAGCGGCTCAGGAAAAACAACCTTTTTAAATATTGCAGGTATGCTCGAGCCTTTTAACGAAGGTGAGTACCTGTTAGATGGCGTTAATGTTGGCAGCCTAAACGATAACCAACGTGCTGATTTACGAAATCAAAAAATTGGCTTTATATTCCAAGGCTTTAATTTGATCCCCGATTTAAATTTATATGAAAACATAGAAGTTCCTCTTCGCTATAGAGGGATTAAAGCAAATGAGCGAAAACGTCGAATTGAGCAATGCCTTGAACAAGTTGGTTTAGCATCTCGCGCTAAACACTTACCTCAGCAACTCTCCGGTGGCCAGCAACAACGTGTGGCAATAGCTCGTGCGCTTGCTGGTGAACCTCGTTTTTTACTTGCCGATGAGCCAACAGGTAACCTTGACAGCTTAATGGCTCGCCAAGTTATGGAGTTACTTGAGCAAATAAATCGCGACGGTGCCACTATAATAATGGTAACGCATGATAGCGAATTAGCCCGCCGTGCTCCGCGTAATATTCAAGTAGTTGATGGACAACTTGCCGACTTTACACTTTATCAAGGCGCGCAAACTATAAAAACAGCATCGGGGGTTTAACTAATGTTTATTCATTATTTAGATTTAAGTTGGCGCAGCTTCAAGCGCACCCCATTGGTTAGCTTTTTAATGGTACTTGCCATTGCGATAGGTATAGGCATAACAATGACCAGCCTTAGTGTTTATCACATGATGTCGGCCGATCCTATACCAGAAAAAAGCAGCCAACTTTACAGTGTGCAATTACAAACAATGGACGATGGTAGTACGTGGTGGACAGAAGATAACATGCCACTGCAACTGACCTATCAAGATGCTGAGAACTTATTAAACGCACCCACGCCAGAGAAAAAAGTGGCTATGATGCGTACCGGTTTCTCAGTTTATCTAGACTCCGACAAAATAAAACCTTTTATAGGTAATGCTCGCATGACAACGCCTGACTTTTTTAGCATGTTTAATTTGTCATTTTTATACGGAGGGGCTTGGAGCAAAGAGCAAGAAGACTCTGCCGCACCTGTGGTTGTTATTACCCAAGAGATAAACGATAAACTATTTGCAGGACAAAACTCCGTCGGAGAACTGATTTACTTAGATGATGCAAGCTATCAAGTAGTTGGTGTTATTAACCATTGGCCTCTCAATATTAAATATTATGATTTAAATAACGGTGCATTTAATCAAGTAGAAGAGTTATTTATGCCCTTTAGCTTAATAAAGACAAAAGAGCTAGTAAGTTGGGGCAATAGCAACGGATGGAAACACGAAAACACACCAACCTTTGCAGATAAACTGCAATCTGAGCAAGTATGGATCCAGTTTTGGGCAGAGCTAAATACGCTTGAACAAAAACAAGCCTATCAAAATTACTTATTAGCCTATATGCAAGAACAACAAAAACGTGGTCGATTTAATCGTAAAGAACTTGAGTATAAACTTCGCGATGTAAACCAATGGATGCAATACAACAACGTCGTCACCGAAGACAATAAAATTTTAGTGGGCCTGAGCTTTATGTTTTTAGGTGTCTGCTTAGCCAATATTTTAGGTTTACTTTTAGCTAAGTTTTTACGCAGAGCGCCAGAAGTAGGTGTAAGACGCGCATTAGGTGCGAGTAAAAGGCAAATATTTTTACAGCACTTAGTTGAGGTCGCCATGCTTGGCTTTATAGGTGGCATGCTAGGAATTGTACTAGCACAACTTGGCTTAATGGGCGTAGGGCAAAGCTACGACTACTATGAAAACTTAGCGACAATGGATTTAACCATGCTATTGAGCGCCCCATTGATTGCAATTACAACCTGCATTTTAGCTGGTTTGTACCCAGCTTGGTTAGTGTGTAAAACCAATCCTGCTATTTATCTTAAGAGCCAATAAGGAATGTCACAATGTTAGAAATAAAACCTATATTTAACGCCTTATGCCGCTCAAAGGTGGGCGCTGTATTACTGCTAATTCAAATTGCAATTACTACAGCTATAGTTAGTAATGCTGCATTTATTATTCAAGACAGAATTAGCTATTTAAACCAAGAAACGGGCTACCCTGAACAAGATATATTCAAGTTTAATGTAATGACCTTTGGTACTGATATTAACTTAAGTCAGCAGTTTGAGCTTGATGAAAGCATGCTTAGAAAAATGCCAGGCGTGGTCGATGCCGCATTAAGCAGTAGTATTCCGCTATCAGGGGGTGGCAGCGCTTCGAGCTTTAATTTAAAACCTGCCCCACAAGAAGGCCTAAGTGTCAGGACCGCTTATTTTTTTATAGACGATCATGCTATTAATACCTACGGCGTTAACTTAATTGCAGGGCGAAACTTTACCGAAGATGAAGTGCTCGTTACAAACGAAATTACACAAAAGCGCACCAACGTCACTATAGTCACTAAAGCCTTACTTGATGAGCTCTACCCTGATGGAGATGGTTTAGGGAAAATAGTTTATTTTGGCGACCTACCACTTAAAATTATTGGCGTGATCGGAAAAATGAAAGGCCCGTGGCTCAAAGACAGTAAACCCGATAATCTTGCGTTTATTCCTTATATTAAAGCAGCAAGTTATGCACAAGTTGCCGTTCGTACTAAGCCTGGTCAGCGAGCAGCTGTAATGAAAGAAATAGAAAATGCTATGCTCGAAAATTACAGCAAACGCGTTATTAACAACATTAAAGGGCTTGATGAATTAAAAAATGAGTATACCGCTCAAGATCGCCTTATGATGCGCATGCTCATAGTATTAATCACTATTTTAGTGCTTATAACCGCTCTCGGTATTTTTGGCTTAACCTTATTTAATATTAGCAAACGTACTAAGCAAATTGGTACACGCAGAGCACTTGGCGCAAGAAAGTCAGCTATTGTTAGCTACTTTTTAGTAGAAAATGCATTAATTTGTAGCCTAGGTTTAGCCTTAGGTGTAGTAACAGCAATACTACTTGGGAAAATGTTAATGCAGTATTTTTCTGTAGCCGCACTACCGCCAAGTTATATAGCCGTTACCGCCATTGCCGTATTTTTAATGAGTTTACTTGCAGTATTAGCGCCGGCTAAACGCGCTGCCAATATTTCGCCCAGTATTGCAACTCGCACTATTTAATTATATGTAAATCACTATGCTACACTGCTTAGTAAGGCAGTGTAGCCATCAAAAAATTATAAAAATAACCTATGACTCATAAAATACTCATTGTTGATGATAACCAAGCAGTACTCGACGCACTTTCATTGTTGCTCGAGATCCACGACTTTTCGGTAGTCACTGCAACAAATCCGTTTGATGCTCTGCAAATAGTTCGCTATCAGCGAATTGAGCTTGTAATTCAAGACATGAACTTTACCAGCGACACCACCTCTGGCGAAGAAGGTAAAGCGTTGTTTTATGAACTACGAGAAATAAACCCACACCTACCTATTATACTTATTACAGCCTGGACCGAACTTGCCACCGCCATTGAGCTTGTAAAAGCAGGTGCTGCTGATTACTTACCAAAACCCTGGGATGATGCAAAACTACTAGTTTGTATCGGTAACTTAATAGAGCTAGGCAGTGCTAAAAAAATAGTGGCGACACATAATCGCCATCAACAAGAACGTGAAGGTACATTTAAAAGCGCAGACCTTGCTGGGCTAATATTTAAAAGTACTGCGATGGAACGACTGGTTACTATGGCGCTTCAAGTGGCTAAATCTGATATATCTGCATTAATTACAGGCCCTAATGGGAGTGGCAAAGAGTGTATTGCGCATATTATTCAAAAAAACTCCCCGCTTGTATCGCAGCCTTTTATTAAGGTAAACGCAGGTGCACTTCCGCAAGAACTTATAGAGGCCGAACTTTTTGGCGCTGAAGCCGGAGCATATACGGGGATAACCAAACAACGTATTGGTCGATTTGAAGCAGCTGATGGCGGTACGTTATTTTTAGATGAAATTGGTAATTTACCACTTTCAGGACAAATAAAATTACTACGCGTACTACAAACCGGCGAGTTTGAACGTTTAGGCTCAACACAAACACGAAAGGTAAATGTGCGGGTTATATCGGCCACTAACGAAAACTTACTACAAGCAATTCAACAAGGTCGATTTAGGGAAGACTTATATTATCGCCTTAATGTAATTGAGCTCAATGTGCCTTCCCTAAGCGAAAGACAAGATGATGTTTTAGCACTTATTAGCCATTTTTTACCTCACCGAGAGCTGACTATAAACACAGAGCAAGCACTTCAACACTACAAATGGCCAGGTAACGTTCGAGAGCTAGAAAACGCTTGTAAGCGTGTAGCGGTACTAAAACCTACAGGTGCGCTTACAGTCGATGACTTTGCACTATCGTCACCGGTCACTGCTCAACAAGAAGCAAAAGCAGAGCCGACCAAACAGGAAATAGAACACGCAATGCGCGCTCATCAAGGTGTTATAGCCAAAGTCGCCCGTGAATTTGGTTTAAGCCGACAAGCGCTTTATCGTCGATTACAAAAAATGGGTATTGATTATTAATGCCAAACATTATTAGCAACTTTACCCTAAGCCAAAAGGTTGTATTAATTTGCGGGCTTTGTAGCGCGCTGCCTATTGTTATTATTGCCGCGCTAAGTGGCTTTGATATTTACTACACTCTGTTTTTAATATTACTAACGCTTACATTTAGCACTCTGCTTTCAAGAACTCTCACCAAGCCAATAAAGCTTGGCATGCAATCGCTTGAAACCGGATTACTTAATTTTAAAGATGGTGAGCTCTCCAGTTTGCTTGCGTATAAAAGTAATGATGAACTTGGAAAACTATGCCAACTTTATAATCAAACCGCAAAACAGCTTCGCCAAGAAAAACAATGGATTTACCAGCGCGAGTTAATGCTTGATAAAGTTTTGCAAAGCTCGCCGCAAGCGTTATTGCTGGTCAATGATAATAATACGGTGGTATTTAGTAATTTAATTAGCCGTAGTTTATTTAATAGCGCAACTCGCCTTGAAGGTATGCAGCTAAGTAGATTACTCGAAAATTCGCCTCTGCAATTAGTAGCAGCTATAGAGCACGGTATTGATGGCCTCTTTAATATAGAAATAGAGAATCAAGACTCGCAAACTTGGCATTTAGCCACTGGGGAGTTTTTACTTAATAATCAAAAGCATCATTTATATATATTTAAACAGTTAACCCGTGAACTTAGTCGTCAAGAAGTTGCGGTGTGGAAAAAAGTAATACGCATTATTAGCCACGAATTAAATAATTCACTCGGCCCTATGTCATCCATGCTACACAGCGCACAATTGCTCGCAAATAAAGTTGATGAGCCTCGTCTTGCCCGTGTATTTGCAACTATTGATGAGCGAATTAGTCATTTAACTGAATTTGTACAAGGCTATGGCAAGTTTGCTAAATTACCTCAGCCACAAAAAACGCGGGTTAACTGGCAAAACACCCTCAATAATTTAAAAAACCACTGGCAATTTAGCTACGAAATAAAAAATTCACACAATGAATTACAAGCTGATCAAGCCCAACTCGAGCAGCTGCTCATAAACCTATTAAAAAATTCACACGAGTCAGGTTCCAATGCCAATGAAATACATATTCAGGTCGAGTTTGTACCCCAAGCATGTGTTATAAATGTAAGCGACTGCGGCAAAGGAATGAGCGAGCAAGTAATGGGAAATGCTTTAGTGCCCTTTTATTCAACAAAAAGTACGGGGAGTGGTTTAGGGCTAGCCTTATGCAGAGAAATAGCAGAAGCGCACCAAGGGCATATAAGTTTACATAACAAAATAGAGGGCGGCTTAAACGTTCAAGTGAGCCTTCCTTATTCGTAAATTTACACAAATTAAAAACAACAAAGCCACTTAAAAAGCTGTCTCTTGATCACAAGTCTGACTCAAGAGATTTTGCTAAATCGTAGCCTTCCAGGATGGCTTGTAACTTAAGCCATCCTTGCCATAACACTTTCACAGATGCACGCCCTGTGCGCT
>NZ_JACJFB010000019.1:0-80374 GCF_014164325.1 Pseudoalteromonas sp. SG43-4
AGTTATTTTACAAATAAAAATGCCACTCTAAATAGAGTGGCATTTTTTGTTTAATCAGTAATTAATGTATTAAAGATCAAATGTGCGTGAAACAGCAAGTACAATACGCTCATCAGCATAATCGTAATCTAAGCTAGTGTTTTCAGCAGCCACTTCAATACCAAAACCTTCGTAGCTTGTTTGATAAGCTAGGCGGTAGTGCTTGTACGATTTTTTCTGGTTTGTATCCCAAGCCCACTTTTCACCATCAAGTGAGTTTGAAATATCAAAACTTGCACGTAGTGCGTGATTTGGAGCTAGTTCATAAGTGTGAGCAACCATTGAAATTACATGACCCGCACCTGTTCCAAAGTAATCCCAGCTATACCAAAAGTTAAGCTCAGTTTGGCCGTATTCACTTGCATAACCAAACTTAGTGTAAGCTTCAGCGTAGTTACCGTCACTGTTATTACCTTGATAAGTGTAATAAGCGATACCGTAATCAACGCTAAATTGCTCATCAAGTTGTACATATTTACCTAAGTAAGCATCAAGCTCAAAATCAGTGTCGTCACCAAAATCTACGTTTGAGGCCCAAACACCAGCGTAAACACCACTATCAAAGGCATAATCTAAGCTGCCTTGAATTGCAGGGTCGCTATCGGTCTGTGTTACACCATTAAAAGTGTAGTCAGACGCTGCAGTGATTGTTGTTGACCAATCAGCTGCTGCAGTTGTTGATAAAAGTGCAAATGGTAGTGCTACTACAAGTTGTTTTAGTTTGTTATTCATTATTAATCCCTAGTGTACTGTGTCTATTTTTGTGTAATCAATTGCGTTTGCTTTTGGTGAGCTATCTATATTCGTTACTGTTTTAAATTTACTGTAACCAATAAAGGCTGCACAGATAAAGAACAAGCCGATAACTAATGCGCCTACCCACTGAATTTGTAAAAATTCTAATTTAAACAATAGTGTAAGTAATGATAGAGCAACAACATTTCCGATTATGTATTTCATTTTGCCAAAACGCTTTACGGTAAAGTTTAGGTTATCTGTATATAAACGCACTAACGAATCAAGTGAGTTAATTACAAATACAATACCTACAAATACCATAGCGAAGTTTTTAATACCTTGAGTTGGGATGCCCGCTTCATGGTAGTGATAAAGTACGCTAAACCAAATCGCAATAGGAATAGAAGGGAAAATCAACATTGCAGCTAATACTTGATATGTTTTAAGTCCACCAACAAAGCGTGATGTAAATTGACCAATCATTATGCTCCACGCAAACCACCAGAATAAGTAAAACTCATGGTAATCATTAAGCGGTAAAACAAATTCATTAATGTTTGCAAAGTAAGTACCAATAGAACCTAAGTTATCTGTAAATGCTGACATTTGACCATCACCTATCACAAATGCGCCAGTCCACATAAAGGCGATTAAAGCTAAGAATAACCACGTAGTAGAAATACTTAAAATACGTACATATTTAATATCAGTACTTGAGTACACAGCAAAACAGATAGCAGCAAACACAATTAAGTAAAACTCAGAAACTATACTTGTTCCATCGCCTAATTCGGGTAAATACCATGGTAGGTTTGAAAGCAGTAAATAAGCGGTAAATGCACATGTACCAATAATTACAACGTTATTGATAAATTTAACCCAAGGAATTTCGAAAAATTTCACTTTAGGTTCTATTACACAGAAATAAAAGCACGTAAGAAAGTAAAATCCCCAGATCAAAAATCCCCAGTAGCCAAACTCAATAGCCAGTGGATTTGCAAACGCGTATTCTGGGCTTGCTTTTATGTCTGCATAACCTGCAAACTCAGTTAAAGGAAACATAATAAGGCCAACATCTAGGCCAGAAGTAAATAGTATTGCTATAAAGGTAAAGGTTCGAACTGGTGTTACACCTACTACGCGAACATTACCCCATTTAATTAAAATAGTGATAATAGCAAGTAAGGTAAAAATGATGCCTGCATTAAGCCAAATAGTCATTGTTACCCTCCAGTAATGAATAAAAATAATTCATAAGCACTCCGTATTTTATTGTTTTATTCTCGCATTAACACAACGTAACCTATTTACATCGTGTGCCACTGCAAGGCACGCATTGGTTTAGCCCGACGAGACTAAACCTAAGCATGTGGCTAAAGTTAGATCTCCGTACTACGTTGTGTTTCTTGCCAGTTTGTTGTTATGGCAACATTCACATCCGATTTCTGTAATGGTTCTTTACCTAAAATTATGTCAGCTGCTTTTTCGGCAACCATAATAGTAGGCGCATTCAAGTTTCCGTTAGGAACTGTTGGGAATATAGATGAGTCAACAACACGTAGTCCTTCAATACCATGTACTTGCGTATTTGAATTAACAACGGCCATATCATCTTCACCCATTTTGCATGAGCAAGAAGGGTGGTAGGCACTTTCTACGGCTTGGCGTACAAAGGCATCTATTTCTTCATCTGTTTGAATATGTTTACCTGGTTGAATTTCTTCATCGCGGTATTCATCAAAGGCACTTTGTTCGATTATGTCGCGTGTTAAGCGAACGCACGCTCTAAAGCCTTCAATATCGTCTTGGTGTTCAAGGTAATTAAATAAAATGGTTGGTGGTTGCTCAGGGTTCGCAGAAGCAATAGTGACACTACCGCGACTTTTTGGTTTGTTATGACCCACATGTACCTGAAAACCATGACCTGCAAATGCACTTCTACCATCGTAACGCATAGCCGCTGGTAAAAAGTGATATTGAATATCTGGCCATTCAACACCTGGTTTTGAGCGAATAAACGCACACGATTCAAAATGATTCGTTGCACCTAAACCCGAACGCGTTAATAACCAGCGCGCACCAATCAACCCTTTTGAAACAATGCCTAGTTTGCCGTTAAGCGTGATAGGTTGCTTACACTTGTATTGAAAGTAAAACTCAAGATGATCTTGTAAGTTTTGACCTACACCTGGTAGATGATGCTGTACTTCAACGCCTGCTTTTTCAAGCGATTGAGTATCACCAATACCAGAGAGTTGTAAAATATGTGGAGAGCCGATTGGGCCTGCACTTAATATTACGTCTTTTGCAGCATGTGCTGTTTTAACGTCGCCATTTACTTTGTATTCAATGCCTGTGGCTTTTTTACCATCTAAAATCACGCGCTGTGCTAGTGCACCTGTAATAATTGTTAAATTACTACGCGATTTAACAGGGTCTAAATACTCACGCGAAGCAGAGCTGCGCACGCCGTCTTTTACAGTCATGTGCATTGGGCCAAAACCCTCTTGCTGCGATGCATTATAATCATCTGTAGACGCGTAACCGGCTTGTACACCTGCTTTGATAAAGGTGCGGTAAAGCGGGTTTTTCATTTCGTTGCCGTTATTAACGCCAAGCGGGCCTTTGCCACCACGGTAAGTATTTTCACCAAGATAAAAGCTTTCTGCTTTTTGAAAATACGGTAAACACGATTGGTAATCCCAGCCGTTTGCACCGTGTTGCTGCCATTCGTCAAAATCTTTTGCATGGCCACGTACGTATACCATGCCGTTGATAGATGACGAGCCGCCTAATACTTTGCCTCGAGGACAATGCATCTCACGGTTATCTAAATGAGGCTCAGGCTGCGTATGAAACTGCCATGCATATTTGTCACTATTCATAGGAATAGATAACGCGGTTGGCATTTTTATAAAAATACTTTTATCACTACCGCCAGTTTCAAGTAGTAACACGCGGTTACTTGAATCTTCAGATAAACGGTTTGCTAAAACACAACCCGCCGAACCCGCGCCAACAATAATATAGTCGTAATGATTACTCATAGTAGGGCGCCTTAAAATGGGCTTTCTATGTCGGCCATACCAACATAAATAGACTTAGTTTGCGTGTATTGATCAAGAGTTTGTATACCATTTTCACGGCCAATACCCGATTGCTTATAACCGCCAACAGGCATTTCAGCAGGTGAGTTACCGTATGCATTAATCCAACAAATACCGGCTTGTAACTTATGGATAACGCGGTGCGCACGTTTAATATCGCTAGTAAATACGCCTGCGGCCAAGCCTAGGTGGGTTGCGTTAGCGCGTGCAATAACATCGTCTTCGTCGTCAAAAACAAGCACGCTCATTACAGGGCCAAATATTTCTTCTTTAACGATTGTCATATCGTCGTTGCAATCAATGAACACAGTTGGTGCTACAAAATAGCCATTAGGTGCAGATTCAGGTGAAAGCGTTGTACCACCAGTTAATAGCGTTGCACCTTCTTCGATGCCTTTATTAACGTAGCTCATTACTAGTTCTTGGTGCTTTTTAGAGATAAGTGCGCCAAAGTTTGTATTTAAATCTTGTGGGTCGCCAGCAATAATGTTTTTCTCAGTGCGCGCTTTAAGTTCATCAATAAACTGCTGATATACATTTTTATGAACGTAAATACGTGTACAGTTAGTACAAATTTCGCCTTGCGTATAAAAGTTACCTAACATAGCAGCGCTAACCGCTTGCTCTATGTTGGCATCATCAAATACTAATAGTGGAGATTTACCACCAAGTTCCATCGTGACATCTTTTAACGTACCGGCAGCACTCGCTACTACTTTTTTACCTGTGCCTACTTCACCCGTAAACGATACTTTATCAATATCGCTATGCTGCGTTAGCCACTGGCCTACATCGCCTGCGCCTTGAACAACATTAAACACACCTGCAGGTACACCAGCTTCAACAAACACTTCTGCAAGTTTAATAGCGCCAAGTGGTGTTTCTTCAGATGGTTTAAATATAAATGCATTACCAGCAGCAAGGGCAGGGCCCGACTTCCAACATGCAATTTGTAGTGGGTAGTTCCATGCACCTATACCCGCACAGATACCTAATGGCTCTTTACGTGTGTAGTAAAAGTCATCACCAACTATTTGTTGTTGGCCTACTTGTGCTGGCGCAAGGCCTGCAAAGTATTCAATTACATCAGCGCCGGTTTCAATATCAACACAATTAGCTTCTTGCATTGGTTTGCCGGTGTCGAGTACTTCTACAAGTGCTAGCTCATCATTGCGCTCGCGTAAAATAGCCACTGCTTTTAATAAAATACGACTACGTTCAATAGGTGTCATTGCTGACCACTGTGCAAAACCTTGCTTTGCACTGGCAATGGCTGCGTTTTGAATAAATTCGTCGGCAATTTCTACTGCGTAAATAACCTCACCCGTTGCTGGGTTTGTTACATCAAATGTTTTGCCGCTCTGGTTTGCAAGAAAATGGCCGTTAATAAAATTTTGATAGACAGGTGTAGTCACGCTAGGCTCCATATTGCTTGATAAGTGAAAGTACATAGCTCTTTGCTAACTTTTCACTGTGTTTAAACTGATTATTGTCTGATTTACTCAGTACTGCTCTTAACCATAGGCCATCGATCATTGCGGCGCTAAGTTCTGCAGCTTGATTTGCTTGCTCAATAGGCATTAATTGCTTAAAAGAAAATGCTAAATTACTTTGCAAGCGTTTACTGTTTACATTTTGTAGTCGGTGTAATTCTTCATCATGCATCGATTGCGCCCAAAAACTTAACCACGTTCGGGTTGTATCATTACGCTGTTGTACAAGCGCAAAGTTGGCTTCGATAATAAACATTAAACGTTCAGTCGCATTTGTTTGATGATTTACTTTGCCTATCAAGTCTTGTTTTAAGCTTGTTAGTAAGTATCTAACCGTGGCTTCAATTAACCCCTGCTTACCACCAAAATAATGACTAATAATACCCGACGATAAACCTGCATTTTTACTAATGCTGTTTATAGTTGTGCCTTGTAGTCCCTTAGTAGCAACTGACTCTATAGTTGCGTCAATTAGCTGCTGACGCCTGACAGGTTCCATTCCAACTTTAGGCATAATTTTTATTAATTGAACGTTCAATAAACATAAGCTTAAGGTAATAGCTCTAACAATTCAAGGCTGAAGTAAATACCTAGATGCCAAAATGTAGATTAATCATTAATAAAAGAGCAATTAATAGGACAAAGAAGATGTGGTTTTTATTTGTTTAATTTCATTTAAAACAGTAGCTTGAGAATCTAATTTTTAAATTTAATAATAGTAATGATTTGTTTACAGCAATAAATGAATAAAATGTCAAAAAACCATTAGAACAATAATAGTTAGAGTACTAATAGTATTATTTTGATACAAAAGAACACTAAACCTGCAATTGCTTAGTGCTCTAATAAATTTATATGGAGAGTAAACTTTGTGGTTTTATCGCTTTAAAGCGCTTGGTATTGAAAGGTTAGGCATTATTAATAACGCCTTTAAAAAGTAGGGGGTAACGTCTTAGTCTATTGCCAATGTAGTCATCAGCTAAAATTTGCTGGCAAATGAAATCAATATCTTTGCTTGCTTCAAATACCCAATCAAAGCGCTCTATAGCCAGTAAAAAACCACGCTTTAAATGAGTTTGAGAACGGTACTGTTCTAGGTTGTCTTGAATAATAGAGACTTTACTTGGATTAGCTTTAAGCTCTTCTACTACTTGATTAATAAAAGTAGTATTGAGCTTACTGGTCGGGCGGTGTCTTAGTTTTCGTGGGTGCATTAGCTCTCGTTTGCAATGTTATATAATTTTTTCAAAAAGTCGTCTTTATGCTTTTCATGCTCGTAGTCAAGGTGGTAAGTATTATGAAAACCAAAGCGCAGTTCTACGCCGCTACCTTGTAGATATACGGTGTAACCGTCTACGTCTGAATATGCAGTAACTCCCTGATAATGTTTGCCTTCATCAGTCATTTCACCTTTTTGAATTATGCGTTCATATACTGCTAAAATCTGTTTATTGTCGAGTTCGTTTTTCATGTTTTATACCTTTTATTAAAAAGCTAATACGATATAGATATGAGGGTCGATCATCTTAAAAACAATAGCTAAAAAAATGTGATATTGCTTTGTAATTTGGCCTTTTTAAATTATGCTCAAAATTCATTTATTGTTGAGCTTACACCATGATAGACAAGGCGTTACTACTAAAAACTCGTGAGTTATCGGATCAATTAATTGCATTGCAAACGCCTATTAGGATACTCGATGCTATTAATTGGGATAAACAAACTAAAGAGGAGTTTTTTAGACAAAAATGTCAAAAAAATCCACTGATCGATCGTGCATACTATCAACAGCGCGATCTTGGTTTTGTACCTAGCGAGTTACGCCAAGCGTTTTCTACTTTGCACCGTAACATTATTAACCAATTGGGGCAGTTAAATCCCATAGCTCAATACATGGGAAAAATGTGCACAGAGTATAAAACAGTATTAAGTATGCTTGAGTATCGTGGCACACCAGAGTTTCATGACTTATCGGTGGAGTTATTTGGTCACCCTAAAGATTTATTTCATGCCGGTGAGCCCTCACTTTCTGAGCTAGCTAATATGCTAGATAAACCGCTGCAAAATTTACTTATAGCCGACATACTGCCTGACGACCCTAAAAATATTGATGCTGTTGATGCAGTGCGTATTCTGTCTGAGCAAGTAACTGCTAGTATGGCAGGCATAAACGTTGAGGTAATGCTTAGCGATGGTATTGTTAGTGATGCAGCCGCAGGTGCTAATAATATAAAGCTTAATCAAGATGTTAAGTTTTCTCAGCGCGAACTTGATATTTTAGAAGTTCACGAAGGGTGGATACACGTCGGTACCACTCAAAATGGTTTAGCTCAGCCTTATTTAACGTGTTTGAGTAAAGGCACGCCAAGCTCCACTATTACCCAAGAAGGCTTAGCGGTCCTTACCGAAATTATTACTTTAAAATCAACTCCAAGGCGTTTATCTAAATTAGTGAATCGTATTCAAGCCGTTACAAAGGTAATAGATGGCGCCGAGTTTGTAGACATTTACCGTGATTACGTAGCGCAAGGTTTATCAAAAGATGACAGCTACACACTTGCGCAGCGTGTATTTAGAGGCAGTACGCCAACAGGTTTGCCTTTTACAAAAGATATTGCTTACATTAAAGGCTTTGTACTGGTTTATAACTTAATACGCGTTGCAATACAGCTTGGTCGAATAGATAGACTTCCTTTATTACTGGTAGGTAAAATATCGATAGATGATTTTAGATTAATATCGCAGCTTCATGATTTAGGTGTAATAGAGAGTCCACAATTTGTACCACCACACTTTAAAGATTTACGCGGTTTGGCAACTTGGTTGAGCTTCGGTCGTTTTATTGGCGACTTGTCGTTTGAAAAGTTAGAAAACGATTATAAACCGCTATTTTTATAATTAATCAATATAACTTATCGACACATCGACATAAAAAAAGCCCATAACGGGCTTTTTAAAATAAGGTACTTTAGGTTTTGCTATCGAGCGTTCGTGCTTTCAAATATTTTGTCAGCTGAGGCTGCAACAAAACCAGTATAAAGCTCGCCGTCTGCTTTAGGGTAACGAATAGCAAACTCATAAAAGCAGCTAGGAATGCTCATATCACCGTCACTAAAGGTAACAGAGTATTCATCAGCAAGTGTTGACGATTGCTCTAGTAACACCTCTGGTGAGCCTTTAACTTCACCGCCTGACGTATTAAGTGAAAAACCTGCATTTTTTAGAGCTTGGTTAACATCATGAATGTTATCAAACTTAGCAAGCGTATTAATATTTACGGTAAAGTGATTGGCACGGTAACCCCACGCCGACATCCACGCTGCATATTCGCTTTCAGCTAGCAGTTGTTTGTAAGTATCGGTGCTTACTTGCCAATGCGTGCCTGAATATAAAAAGTTGTCTGCTGTAACTGCACTTTCGTCAATTTGACTTACCATATCTGTCACGATGGCTTGTAACTCTGGCGAGCATTTTTCTACTAATAGTTCAGAGATAAATACTTTTGGCTGATTAGGATCGCTATGCTCATAGTGTTTTGCGTAAAGTTTTTTAGCTTCAAAGTGGTACTCACCACATTCTTTGTAACCAATTGCTAAAAAGTGAGCGGCGAGCTTTTCAAGACCCACTTTTTCTATATTAAATGTACGCAGCGCAATATGATCGTTAATGATGTCATCTTTTTGCGTTGACCCTAAAAGGTCATGAATTTTATCTGCCGATGGAGTTACGTTTAAATAGTTTTCCCAAAGGTTCTCAAATAATGTGTTTACATCAGTATGCATGTTAAGTCCTTAAATCTAAAATTTGGTTTTATTGCTTATTCAATTACTAAGCCCGGCGCTAGGGTTTGCGGTAAGCTCACTTTGTCTGACTCCACAGATGCGACAGGGTATGCGCAATAATCGGCGGCATAGTATGCACTTGCTCTGTGATTACCACTGGCGCCAATACCGCCAAATGGAGCTGCACTAGAGGCACCTGTAATGGGGCGGTTCCAGTTAACAATACCGGCACGAATGCGCTTTAAGAAGTGAGTGTAATCATCTTCACTGTCGCTAAGTAAACCTGCAGATAAACCAAAGCTTGTGTTGTTGGCTTCAATAATTGCGCTGTCAAAGTCGGTATAACGATACACTTTAATTAGCGGTCCAAAATGCTCTTCATCTGGCATATCGGTAATGCTTGTTACATCAATAATGCCCGGGCTTACAAAACCTGTGCCTGGTTTTAATTGCTTAAGTTCAACAAGGATTTGTGCACCTTTTGAGACTAATTCACTTTGCGCGGCGACCATACCCAGTGCTGCTTTTTCGCTTATCATTGCACCCATAAAAGGCTGCTCTGTAGCAAAGCTGTCGTCTACAACTATGTTTTTAGTTGCGCTTATTAGCTTTTCTAAAATAGCATCGCCATTGAGCGACTTTTCAATAAATAAGCGACGTGCACACGTACAGCGCTGACCTGAGGTAATAAAGCCTGATTGAATAATATCGTGTACAGCGGCGCTTATATCGCTCACATCTTTTACAATAAGAGGATTATTGCCGCCCATTTCAAGTGCTAAAATTTTGCCAGGGTGTCCTGCAAACTGTTTATGTAATAAGTGACCTGTGTTTGAGCTACCGGTAAAAAACAAGCCATCTATATCTTTATGAGAAGCAAGCGCTTTACCAGTTTCAATTTCACCTTGCACAAGGTTAATAACACCCGCTGGCAAACCTGCTTTTAACCAAAGTGAGAGGGTAAATTCTGCAACGTGTGGAGTCAATTCTGATGGCTTAAATACAACAGTATTACCGGCTAAAATTGCAGGAACAATATGCCCGTTTGGTAAATGCCCCGGAAAGTTATATGGGCCAAAAATAGCCACAACGCCATGCGGTTTGTGTCTAATAAACGCTTTAGCACCGGGCATTGGGTTTTCGGTTGTACCTGTACGCTCATGGTACGCTTTTACAGATATAGCTACTTTACCTGTCATTGCGCCCACTTCGGTGCGGGTTTCCCATAATGGCTTACCCGTTTCGCGTGCAATAATAGTAGCAAATTCTTCGCTGTGTTCTTTTAATTGTGCTGCGAAGTTTTCTAAAATGGAGATACGCTCTTTAAGTGGTTTGTCTGCCCATTGTAATTGCGCGGCTCTAGCTGCTTTTATAGCTGAATTTACTTGATCAGTGTTTGCGCCATTACCTTGCCATACCACATCGCCATTACTTGGATTGATTGACTCAAATGCTGGACCAAGTCCCACATGCCACTGATTATTAATTAGGTGTGTATTCATAAATTATTTACAGGCGGAAAAATCGCGCTGCATCTCCTTGGCTTAAATTAAGCGCCTTAGCCACATCTTGGCTAATGACGAGGGTATGTTTTGCATGATTGTAGTGTGCGTCTTTGGTAAATGTCGCTCTAAAGCCACTTACGCCTTGATTACATACGGCCAGCGTATCAGAGCTATTTTGTGATATGTGATCAAGCTCGCCAATCGTAACAGGGCAAACTTGAGAGTCGCGAATGCTGCGAATATTTCCAAGCTTTGCTTCAACTGTTGGGCCTGCATCAAATAAGTCAACGTAGCCTCTGTGCTCAAAACCTTCCTTTTCTAATAGTTTTAGCGCAGGTTTTGTTTTTTCATGCACATGCCCAATCACTGCTTGGGCTTTTTTACTAAGCAAGTTCACATAAATAGGGTACTTAGGCATTAACTCGCTAATAAACACCTTATCGCCTAAGCCAACTAAGTGATCCGCTTGTGGAAATTCGATACTAAAAAAGTGCTCTTGTAGCCATTGCCAAAAAGGAGAATGACCGTCTTCGTCGCTAACACCGCGCATTTCTGCGATAACAGTATCGGCAAAACGCTCGCTGTGCTGAGCCATAAACAAAAAGCGTGAACGAGATAAAAATCGACCTGTTAAACCTTTACGGCTATTTTCGCGCAAAAATAATGTACATATTTCTGAGCAACCAGTGTAGTCGTTACACATGCTTAAAATATCAACGGTGTTATATACATTTAAAGTAGGCGAGTGGTGTACTGTTTTACCCAAATGATAATGATATAAAGGCACCGATAAACCTACCGCGGCTTCTATAGCGGTTGTGCCAATAACGTCACCTGTTTCACTGTCTTCTAAAACAAATAAATAGCTTTCATCAAGTGGCTGGTTAATGTTTTTGGCAAAGCTTTTTTCAGCACGTTCAATTTTTTCTTTAAGCTGTGTATCGTCCACAGGTAAAGAGGTAAACCCATGACCGGATTCAATCGCTATTTGTTTAAGCGCGTCAAAATCATTGGCAGTAATAGGACGTAATACTTGCATTTATTGCTTGCTCCAATAGCACGCCTGTAGGCGTGCTAATTTAAACTATATTAACCGTTTACTACGTCGCTAACGGCTTTTTCAAAGCGCGCTAAGCCTTCTTTAATATCTTCAAACGGAATAATTAAAGACGGTGTAAAACGAATTACATTCATACCCGCTACAAGATTCATCAAACCATTATTAGCACTGGCTACTAAAAAGTCGCGTGCGCGGCCTTCAAATTTGTCATTTAGTACTGCGCCAATTAATAAGCCTTTACCACGTACTTCGCTAAATACGTTGTATTTTTCGTTAATTGCGTTTAATCCGTCACGGAATAATTGCTCGCGCTCTTTAACACCGTTTAGTACGTCTGGTGTATTTACTGTATCAAATGCCGCTTCGGCCACAGCACAAGCAAGTGCGTTTCCGCCATAAGTAGAACCGTGAGTACCAATTTTTAAATGCTCAGCAATAGGTGTACGAGTGATCATAGCGCCAATAGGAAAACCACCACCCAATGCTTTTGCCGTTGTTAAAATGTCAGGAACAACCCCTAAACCTTCATAGGCGTATAAATCGCCTGTGCGACCAACACCCGTTTGTACTTCATCAAAAATAAGTAACGCGTTATGTTTAGTACAAAGTTCGCGTACTTTTTTAGCAAATTCATCTGTTGGTGAAATAATACCGCCTTCACCTTGTAATGGTTCCATCATAACTGCACATGTTTTATCGCTGATCAGTGCTTCAAATGCCGTTATATCGTTAAAATCACAATGTACTATGTCAGCAGGTTTTGGACCAAAGCCGTCAGAATATGCAGCTTGCCCGCCAACGGTTACGGTGAAAAAAGTACGACCGTGGAAACCTTTATTAAATGCAATTATTTGCGTTTTTTCAGCGCCATATACGTCCAATGCATAACGACGAGCTAATTTAAGAGCGGCTTCGTTTGCTTCTGCGCCTGAGTTTGCAAAGTAAACTTTATCAGCAAATGTTGCTTCAACCATTTTTTGAGCTAAACGAAGTGCTGGCTCATTGGTCATAACATTTGATAAATGCCAAATTTTTTCGCCTTGCTCTTTTAATGCTTTAACTAATGCAGGATGACAGTGACCCAAACAGTTAACGGCAATACCACCGGCAAAATCAATAAACTCATTATTGTCTTGATCCCACACGCGTGAGCCTTCACCGCGAACTGGGATAACAGCAGAAGGGTTATAGTTTGGTACCATTACGTCGTTAAATAAGTCTCTTGTTACTTGCATTTTGTACACCTAAATTGAAGGGCTTAGATAAAAGATTAGTTGCTAAATCAAAGAAGAATATAGCCTTTATTCTTCAGCAAACACGTTATTATTTCTTGTAGGGCGTCATTATCGAAGGTTAGCTGTTAAAATTGCAGTGCTATTTTGTGAAAAATGATTAAAATAAAAGTCAAAATAACGAAATAAATAACCATTATGATAACTCCACAAGATGAAAAGCTACTATCTGTACTAAAAACAAATGCAAGAGCGAGTATTTCTGATCTTGCGCGAATGCTTGACTTGTCTCGTTCAACAGTACAGAGCCGAATGCTCAAATTAGAAGAAACCGGTGTAATTAAAGGCTATAGCGTTGATTACGGTGACGACTACCTCAGTAAAATGGTATCAGCTCATGTGTCTATAAAAGTAAGACAAAAATTAACAACTAAAACAAACATTGAGCTTAAGCAAATTGATGCTATTTCACAGCTCTATGCCATAAGTGGTGAGTTTGATTTAATTGCGGTGGTCCAAGCTCAAAATTTAGAACAGCTTAGTCATTTGTTGGACGATATAGGAAATCTTGATGGGGTGGAGCGAACAACATCTTCTGTAATTTTAGAAACTAAATTTAAGCGCTAGGGTTGGGGAGTTCCTTTGTTTTTAGTCGTTAAGTGAACACTCGGTATACTTTAGGTCAATAATAAAAAGGCTAGGGTCTGTTGAACCTTCAAGGTTAAATTAACAGCCCCCAAAAGATTCTTCCTAGGCGCTATTTTCTCTTGGTTGCCTACATAGATGCAGGGTAGGGGGCGTGAGCAGGGCGCGGAAGCTTTGCTCGGTTTTTATTTATTCTTACATGGATGTAAGCAATTAGAATAACGCAGGAGCAGTTATCGAGCACACTAGCTTATAAATCTTGCGCCGCAATTAAATAGCACCTAGTTTGAACAAATTTTTATCCACAAAGATAAACAGACCCTAGATATAAATGCATTAATTTAAATATTTAAGCGTGCTTTTTATAAGTTAATAGCAATAAATCATAGATTTAAATATTGAAGCTATTGATAAGGTACAAAATTTTGTAAAGAAAATTAATACTTTTTTATATGCATGACTATACTTGTTTTAATTTGTACATTATTTAGCAATGGATTATGCCCGCATATCTTTTCACTCTTTTGTTAGGTTTAACTGGGCCTCTCCAGTTTGGGACAAACTTACCCACCACAGCTCCTAATAATGCAGTCAACCAAGTCGAGTGTATTTTATTTGAAATGGGAGCGCCTTTTCAGCTACAAACCTTGCCATGGTTACGTGCACGTCGAGAAGTAAAGTTAGAGCGCTTAGATGGATATTTCACAACCCATTTAATGCCTGAAATGAAAGCTTATGGACGTATATCATCCCCCATTTTTTTAGAAAGCTGGTACTGGTTTACTCACCCAGAGAGCATTAATAAACCAAAAAATAAAATGCTTTATGGTGCAGTAAGAGGAAGTTATCAAGCAAATTGGTTTAAAACTCAAAATATTATTGCTGAGGTAGAAGTAAATTCATTAGAAGAAATAGTAAATGTAATGCACCATAAACGGATTGATAGAATCCTACTTGATTTAGACGATTTTGAATTAGCAGCCTCTAAGCTAGGGATCAATAAAGACGAGTACCAAAAAGAATTTTTTAGATATGTACCTTTGGGATTATTTGCTTCGCATTCACTTATCAAACGCCTTCCTGAATTTATGCAGCAGTTCGATGAAAATATAAATACTTGTGCGCAAGCTCCATTTTTACTATCAAAAAGTGAAGAAACGCAAATACTTGATAGGCTCTACAGTAGCGCTAAAACCTTATTAAACTTACCTAGTTTAGTCGAAGAAGTTCAAATAAGTAATGAGTCTCCTTTGAGTGAGCCTGAAATTATGAAACGAGACCAGCTATGGATAAAAGAAAGTAAACACGTTGGGCATGCTGATGCGTTAACTATGCTTGATTTACCGTTATCTAAGGTATTTAAAAAATGGCAATCGCAGTTTAAAGGTGTTGTTACTGAGCTTATATTGACTGATAGCCAAGGAAAAAATATAGCAATAAGTAAGTTAACCAGTGATTACTGGCAAGGAGATGAGAATAAGTTTACTAAAATATTTAAACAGTCAAAGGACTATAACTTTGATAGCGTTACATATGATGCATCAACACATCATTTTCAAGTACAGCTAAGTTTTCCTGTTTTAGATAATAATAGCCATATTGGAGTGTTGATTTTAGGTGTTGATGTAGAAAAAGCACTCCATTCGTCAAACGAAAAGAGTAACTAACTCGATACCTTTTACATAAGTTAGCTAAGCTTTGGAACTTTTGCTTAGCTAACATTATATTATGGATGTATTTTTTCTGAGGTCGGCTTTTTTCTTATAATTTCTTTTTTGGCTTCATCAAGCTTTATAAAATAAGCATTACCGCCAATACCTTTAAACTCTTCATCTGTAAATACAATAGTATTGTCATCAAAAAAAGTGACAGCTTCTTTTTGAGTTACTATTCCTAAGTCAATTTTTGATACATCGCCAGAAAAAAACTTATCACCCTCAAAATTTTCGAATAACCAAATACTGGTTGAATCAAGTAATATCAGCTTTTTACGATCAGGGCTTAAAGCAGCCGATGTTATCCAGCATAGCTTTTCTAAAGTGGTACATGTTTTAAATGAATCTATTAACTCGGCTTTAAAATTAGCAGCATGATCGCCCACTTTATAAACCTTAGTAATACCATCAAATGGCTCTGTGCGGTTTTTAGTAAATAAATATAAGTGACGTCCTAGAGCTACAAATGCCTCTAAATCAAAATTACGGTTATTGGGCTTTATAGGACTGCCATCCATTTCGGGGTAGGTAAACTTAATTATTTCTGCTTGAGTCGTATCTGTTTTTATATCTATCGGGTTTTCTATTTTATAAATAGTGAGCCATCTACGATCGTTTTTGTTGTTACCAAAATCGCCTAAAAAGAAGTGCCCAAATTTGTTTTGGGTCATGTCTTCCCAATCAATGTTTTTAGCGTTTTCAACTAAAATTTCTTTAGCAATAGAACCGTCTTTATTGAGTCTGTATAGCTTTGGTTCATTGCCTCCGTCGTTAATAGCCCATAAACGTTGCTGTTTATCAAATTCTATTCCTGATATTTCTTTTAATTTAGGGTCAACTGAAATTTCTTTTTTACTGTATAGGGTATAAATTGAGGTACCAATAAATGCAGCTACAACTAAAAAAATGATGGTGGTAGTTATTAAAATGGTTTTTTTCAACATGAAATTAATGATATTTCAGAGTATTAGAATGATGTGTATTATCCATGATGAAGTAATATAAAAAAAGTAATTTAGGATTTTAAATTTTCTTCGGATATTTGCAGCTATAAATATTTATATATTGAACTAATGAGGTTTTTAATAGTTTGTTGGTTTGAATATTGCTCTGTATGTTAAGTATCATTTAAAGCGTATTGTATATAAGGTAAATGCACCTTTTTGGTGCAATTGAAATATTATTTGCACTGTAATAAAGCGTAAATAAAGTTTTGTTTAACTAATAACACGTTTAATGATTTTTAGATGGTTACCACATCGCCTTTTTGTTTAGTTGTATGGCCTGTGGCAAAGATTAAGTACCCTTTTTGGTTTAGTTGGAGCCTGCTATGTTGAATAAACGTTTTTTTAAAACAAAAGATGAAGCTGAAGTTACTTTTGAATTTTCTCATCCAGAGGCAGAAGAAGTTTGCTTATTAGGTGAATTTAATGATTGGAAACCAGTGCCAATGAAGCTTTATAAAAAACAAGGTGTGTTTAAATTTAAGCAACGCTTACCTATCGATCAACAATTTCACTTTCGTTATCTGATTAATGGAGACATTTGGGATAATGACCATCAAGCTGACGGTTATATCGGCAATACATTTGGCACAGAAAACAGCATAGTAAATACTCAACGCACTAATTAAGGCGATTCAATGGATGCTCTTTCGCAGTTGTTTTACCTGCATGGTATTGGCTTTGAATTCACTAAGTATACAGGTGAACAGGTATTTTTTAGCGAAGAAACGCGTAAACGTGCTTTGCAATGTTGTGGTGTTGATACAAATAATGAAGCAGGAATAGCTCAACTAACTTATGATTTAGATGCATCGCTTTGGCTTGCTTTAGTACCTAGTGTGAGTTTAGTTGAGCAAAGTACATGTTTGTTAAAGCTTCGTATAGATGAACGTCAGCAATATTTAGCCGCTAATATCGATGTCCCTTCACTTGGAATGCATTTAGCATTTGATAACCTTTATAACTTGGCTGTCACTGGTGAATATTACTTGCATGGCGTTCGCTATATTGAGCTGGCACTACCCATTGGTAATATGCCAATTGGCTATCATGACGCTAATGTTCAGGTAGGTGAGCAACACGCTATTACACAAATTTGGTGCGTGCCTGAGCAAGTCTATCAAGTGGGAGACACAAAGCGCACTGGATTATCTATTCAGCTTTACACATTAAAAAATAGAGCGAATTTTGGTATTGGCGACTTTGACGATTTATTAGCGCTTACAAAACTATGCAGCTCCCAAAACATGGATTATATATTACTTAATCCACTGCATTTGTTATTTGCTGATATGCCAGAGCGAGCCAGTCCTTATAGCCCTAATAGTCGCGCTTTATTAAATCCTCTTTATATTTCTATCGTACTAAGCGAAGACGCAATAAATAACGAAAACCTTGACGCCATTATGCAGCAAGATGATGTCGCTGCACTTATTAAAAGTAATGATCAGTTTATAGATTATGAAAATGTAAGCCGTATAAAGTATACGTTATTTGAAGCGCTTTATAATCAGTTTGAATTAACGGCAAGTGATGAGCGTCGCCAAGCGTTTACTGATTTTTGTAATGCTCACTCTACTACGTTAAATACCCTCGAATCAGATAACCTAACATTTGCTTATTACCTACAATGGCAAGCGCATGTGCAACTGGCACTGTGTCAAAACAGTTGCGCAGAGAGAGGCATGGCTATTGGCTTAATAAACGACTTAGCTGTTGGTTGTGCTGGCGATGGGGCTGAATTTAAAAATCAGCAATCGTTGTTTAGCCAAGGTGCAAGTGTAGGCGCTCCACCCGATCCATGGGCTGAAGCAGGTCAAAATTGGGGCCTCCCAGCCCTCAATCCCCAAAGCCTTAGTAATAATCACTACCAATTTTACCGCTCGCTCATTCGCGCAAACATGCAAAACGTAGGTGGACTTCGAATTGACCACGTAATGGCTATTAGGCGCCTATGGTGGTGCTTTGAAAGCAATGGCGAACAAGACGGCTGTTATGTTTATTATCCGTTTGAGCATTTACTTGCCATTTTAAAAATTGAATCGCATATTAATCAGAGTATTGTTATTGGTGAAGATTTAGGCATCGTACCGCCAGAGGTTAGGGAAGCTTTGGCATCTAGCGGTATTTTTTCCAACAGCTTATTTTATTTTGAGAAACAACACAGTGGAGAGTTTTTATCGGTAGATGAGCTAGCAACACATTGTTTGTTAATGATAGCCAATCACGATGTTCCTCCATTTACAGGCTGGTGGCAACATGATGATTTAGATATTAAGCAACAATATAAGCTTATAACTTGCAATGAATACGAGCAACTAAAGCAACAGCGAATAGAAGAGCAACAAAGGTTACTACGTTTTATTAATCACCATGGCAATACAACTGAGCTTTTATTACATAGTGAAGCTGTGACTGTTTATAGCGCACTTGCATTGTGTTTAGCAGGCTCTCAATCGCGTTTATTTGCAATACAAATAGATGACTTAGATGAGCAAAAGTATCCGGTTAATATCCCCGGGACAGATAAAGAATATCCTAATTGGCGACGTGTATTAACGCATACCAGTGAAGAAATTTTTACCAAAAATGCCTCACTTTTAGCTGCTATCGATTCAATAAGGAAAGGTTAAATGAGCAGTACAACTAATGAAAATAGTTACGATGCACAAGTACACGCATTAAATACAGGGCGATTTAAAGACCCATTTAGCTTCTTAGGGGCACATAAAACGGATGCTGAGGTTGAAGTTCGTTTTTATCTACCTTGTGCAATAAGCGTAAGTGTTACATTAAATAATAAAAGTATTAAGGCGAAACGCTACCAGAAAAGTGATTTATTTATAGCCAAAGTTGATGCTTTGCCCACTGCGCCATATGAATGCATTGCTCAGTACACAGATAGCAGCGTTACCTTTTATGATGAATACAGTTTCCAAAGCACACTTGATGCAGAGGCAATGTATTTATTTAACGAAGGCAGTCTTGAACATGCTTACTCGCATTTTGGTGCACATTTTAGTACTCAACAAAACGTAGACGGTGTACGTTTTTGTGTATGGGCGCCTAATGCGGCAAGTGTCTCTATTATTGGTGAGTTTAACTTTTGGCAAGCGAATCGCCACTTTATGCGCTTTCATCCTGCAAGTGGTGTATGGGAGTTATTTGTACCAGGCCTTAAAGCTGACATGTGCTACAAATTTGCAATTACCGCGCAAAGTGGAGAGGTGCTCGAAAAAGCCGACCCTTATGCATTTAAAATGCAACAAGCACCTGGCACTGCAAGTGTACTGCAGTATAAACCAGAACCTATAAAGCTTGGCGAGCAGGCTCTTCAAAACAGACAAAAGCGTAACCATATAGATGCACCAATTAGTATTTATGAAGTGCATTTAGGCTCATGGCAACGGGCTGAAAACAACCGCTATTTAAGTTACACAGAGCTTGCCGACAAACTCGTTAGCTATGCCCTTGAAATGAATTTTACTCACCTGCAACTTATGCCAATAAGTGAATACCCGTTTGATGGTTCGTGGGGGTATCAGCCTGTTGGATTATTTGCACCTACCAGCCGCTTTGGCGACTACAACAGCTTTAAATACTTTGTAGAGCAGTGCCACAAAGCTAATTTAGGTATTTTGCTTGATTGGGTACCAGGGCATTTTCCAAGCGATCCGCATGGCTTACATCGATTTGATGGCACCCATTTATATGAGCATGCTGATAAGCGCCAAGGGTTTCATCCTGATTGGAATACCTACATTTATAACTACGACCGTCCTGAAGTTAACAGCTTTTTAATATCAAATGCTATGTATTGGCTACATCAATTTGGTTTAGATGGCCTGCGTGTAGATGCCGTAGCTTCTATGTTGTATTTAGATTACAGCCGAAAAGAAGGCGAGTGGGTTGCTAATTGTTACGGCGGGCGTGAAAACTTAGGTGCAATTGAGTGCCTAAAGCAAGTCAATATGCGCAGCTATAAAAACAACCCAGGCATTATGATGGTGGCTGAGGAGTCGACAGCATGGCCGGGTGTCACCCAAAGTGTTGAGCACAACGGTTTAGGCTTTGGTTATAAGTGGAACATGGGTTGGATGAACGATAGTTTGCATTACATGCAGCACGACCCTTTATATCGTCAGCATCATCATCATGAAATGACTTTTTCGATGGTATACGCGTTTAGCGAAAACTATATATTGCCATTAAGCCACGATGAGGTAGTACATGGTAAAGGCTCGTTAATTGAAAAAATGCCAGGCGATGATTGGCAAAAATTTGCAAATTTACGCGCTTATTACGCATTTATGTGGGCACACCCGGGTAAAAAACTCTTATTTATGGGCGGTGAAATTGCACAGCGAAAAGAGTGGGGGCACGATCATTCTATCGATTGGCATTTACTTGAGCACCAAAGCCACAGCGGTATAAAGCACACCGTAAAAGCGCTCAATACCGTTTATAAAAACCAACCTGCGTTGTATGAGCTAGATTCGAGCGCGGCTGGTTTTACCTGGATAGATAACAATAATAATCAGCAGAGCATTTTAAGCTTTGTTCGCTATGCTAAAAACGCAAAAAACTTTGTGGTTGTTATTGCTAATTTTACCCCCGCGTCCTATGAAAACTACGTTATTGGCGTACCGAGTAAAGGGCGTTACAAGGTCATTGTAAATACAGACGATACTCAGTTTTTTGGCTCTGGCGTTGAGGTAACTAAAGATTCTTCGCTGATAGTTCAGGCAATAAACGAATCAAATCATGGTTTTAAACACAGTATTTCAATTGCCATTGGTGGCTTAACTACTATTTATTTACAAAAGGTTGATGATGAGTAACCGATTTGATGTAGCACCCGGTAATGTAGAACCACTTGGCTCTAGTGTTATTGATAATGGGGTCAACTTCGCGCTTTATGCGCCTGGGGCGAGCCAAGCTTATGTATGCCTGTTTGATAAAAGTGGCCATTCAGAAATACTAAAAATGGCGATGAATATCAACGAAGGGGGTATTTGGAGTATTCATATTTCGCCATTAAACGCCGGTGCGCTTTATGGTTTTAGAGTTGAGGGTGAATATAACCCTAAAAATGGTCAACTGTTTAACGAAAATAAGCTGCTGATAGACCCATATGCAAAAGACTTGTTTGGTGAGTTTACTTGGAGTGAACGCCATTACGGGCAAATGCCAATCGGTACTAAAAGCACTGTAAATAATGCGATTGATATACCTAAATCAAAAGTAGCGGCTCCTACGTTGTATACGCATAAAAAGCCTAACCACCGTTGGTCAAACACGGTTATTTATGAGTGCCATGTGAAAGGTACAACGTGTCGTCATCCTAAAATACCTAAACCTCTACAAGGGAAGTTTTTAGGGTTAAGCCACCCAAGCTTTATTGAACACTTACAAAGCTTTGGTGTTACAGCCGTTGAGCTTTTGCCTGTTCATTCTTTTATTAGTGAGCAATTTTTAACAGGGAAAGGTTTGCAAAACTACTGGGGTTACAACACGCTTAACTTTTTTACGCCCCATAAAGACTATTTGGTAAACGACGATATAAACGAGTTTAAGCAAATGGTGCAAGAGTTCCATGCTGCAGACATAGAAGTCATATTAGATGTTGTTTACAACCATACAGCTGAAGCAGGGGCGGATGGCCCTATACTATCGCTTAGAGGCTTTGATAACTTAGCCTATTACCGCACAGTAGAGGGGCAGCCTGACGTATATATAAACGATACCGGCTGTGGTAATACCATAAATATTGACCACCCTAAAACACTGCAACTTGTACTTGATAGCCTTCGTTATTGGGTTGAAGTAATGGGAGTTGATGGTTTTAGGTTTGATTTAGCGACCATTTTAGGCCGCTCAAAAGCAGGCTTTAGCTCCGCACATACTTTTTTACAAGTAGTTGCCCAAGACCCTGTGCTTAACAAAGTTAAGTTAATAAGTGAGCCTTGGGATATAGGCCCAGGTGGTTATCAGCTTGGTGCATTCCCGCCGCCATGGCGAGAATGGAACGATCAATACCGCGATGTAATTAGACGTTTTTGGCAAAGTGAAAAGGGTATTATTGCAAGCGTTGCAAAACGTTTGCATGGATCGTTTGATATTTTTGAGCACAGCCAACGTGGGCCGCTCAATAGTATTAATTTTATAACGAGTCATGATGGTTTTACCCTTGCTGATTTAGTGAGTTATGAGCATAAACATAACGAAGCTAATGGCGAGCAAAATCGAGATGGGCACAGTGCAAATCATTCGTTTAACTGTGGGGTAGAAGGTTTTACCAGCGACTCTAAAATAAACGCACTGCGCTTACAGCAACAAAAGAACTTTTTACTTACTTTAATTCTCTCAAAAGGTGTTCCCATGATTGCTGCTGGTAGCGAAATGGCGCACTCGCAAGGGGGGAATAACAATGCTTATTGCCAAAATAATCGCACTAGTTGGCTTGCCTGGAAAGATTCTCAACTTAATCATTCGTTAACACGATTTATTGATGATGCATTAAAAATTAGACGTGCGCACAGTGCGTTTAAACACAGTGTATTTTTAGATGATATAGACGAGCGTTTTACCGTTAAGTGGTTTACCGAACAAGGTAAAACCATGACTGATGCTCACTGGCATGAAGATACCAGACAGTTTTTAATGTATAGCTTACTTGATAAGCAAAACAATCATGCATTGCTGATTGTATTTAATGCCAGTGAAAAAACAATTTTTTGTCAAATGCCCCCATCGCCAATTAATGCGCCGTGGCAAATGATTCTATCAAGTGTACATAATGCATCTGTGAGCAATAATGAAGATGCGATGGTTGAAATTTTAGCACAAAGTAGTTGGGTTTTTAGTGCCAATTTAGAGGATGTTAGTCATGGTTAAACAAAGTGATCAAGTGTGTGTAGTAAAGAGCTGGCAAGAAGGGCCCGTTATTGATGAAAGTACGCTTAAAGATGACTTAACACGGCATTTTTATTATACCCTCGGCCGAGATAAGGTGGGTGAATCGCAGCATTATTTGTATCACGCATTAGCGCTTACTATTCGCGACAGACTTGTGGCCCGCTGCAGAGAAACGAATCAACAAATTAAGCAAGAGAAACGCCGCAAAACGGCTTACCTTTCTCTTGAGTTTTTGATGGGGCGTGCGCTAGGTAATGCTGTTTTAAATCTAGATTTAGATGAACAAGTAAGCTCAGCACTACAAGAGTACTGCACAACAATAGAAACAATTGAAGACGCCGAGCACGACGCTGGCTTAGGAAATGGCGGGCTAGGACGCCTTGCAGCCTGCTTTTTAGATAGCTGTGCTAGTTTAGCGTTGCCTGTTATTGGCTATGGCCTACGATACGAATACGGCATGTTTAATCAATCGATTAAAGATGGTAACCAAATTGAGCAACCAGATAACTGGCTACGTGAAGGACATCCATGGGAGCTAAGCGCACCAGAGCATGCAAAACGTGTGAAGTTTGGTGGCTATGTGCAAAGTTACACAGATAAATTTGGCAGAGAGCACCGTCAATGGATGGGCTCACAAGATGTATTAGCTGTACCGTACGATGTTCCTGTTCCTGGGTATAAAAACAATATCGTAAATACACTACGTCTGTGGAAATCAGAGGCAACAGATGAATTTAATTTAACCGAATTTAATGCGGGCAGTTATTCAGAAGCCGTCGCACAAAAAAATCTAGCCGAACAGATCACCATGGTGCTGTATCCAAATGACAGCAGCGAAAATGGTAAGGAACTTAGGTTACGCCAACAATACTTTTTATCATCGGCGAGTATTCAAGACGTAGTAGACCAATGGGTTTCCCAACATGGCGAGAGCTTTAGTGACTTTGCTGATTTTCATGTTTTTCAGTTAAATGACACGCATCCAAGTATTGCTGTTGCAGAGCTAATGCGTATTTTAATTGATGATTACGAATTAAATTGGAACGACGCTTGGAAAATAACAACTAAAACAATGGCTTATACAAATCATACGCTACTTCCTGAAGCGCTTGAAAAATGGTCTGTTTCGTTGTTTTCAAAATTATTGCCACGCATTTTAGAAATAGTTTACGAGATAAATGCACGCTTTTTAGCACAAGTTGCACAGCAATGGCCGGGAGATGTTGAAAAGCAACGTGCATTGTCACTGATTGAAGAGGGTGATGAGCCGCAAATTCGTATGGCTTATTTAGCTATTGTAGGTAGTTACTCTGTAAATGGCGTAGCAGCACTTCATACTGAACTGTTAAAAGCGGGATTATTTAAAGAATTTTATGCACTGTGGCCAGATAAGTTTAATAACAAAACAAATGGTGTAACGCCTCGTCGATGGCTTGCGCATTGTAATCCAGTATTAAGTGAATTAATTGGTGAAAAAATTGGCCATGATTGGGTTAAAAACTTTTCAAAAATTAGTGACCTACGTCGTTTTTATGACGACAAGGCATTTCATGAGCAGTGGCAAAATGCTAAACGTGAAAACAAACAACGTTTAGTTGATTTAGTTAAGGCGCGCTGCGATATCGATTTTGATGTATCAATGATGTTTGACGTACAAGTAAAACGTATCCACGAATACAAACGTCAGCTATTAAACATACTTCATGTGATTCATTTATATGACCGTATTCGCCGTGGGGATACCCAAGGGCTTGTTCCTCGTTGTGTTCTATTAGGTGGTAAAGCAGCGCCGGGTTATTACATGGCTAAAAAAATTATTAAGCTTATTAATAACGTGGCAGAGGTTATAAATAAAGACCCTCAAGCTGCGCCATATTTACGCGTCGCCTTTTTGCCTAATTACAACGTAACTGCAATGGAAGTTATTTGTCCTGCAACTGATCTCTCAGAGCAAGTATCTACCGCAGGCAAAGAAGCGTCTGGTACTGGCAACATGAAATTTATGATGAATGGTGCATTGACAATAGGCACGCTGGATGGCGCAAACATTGAAATTAGAGATGCTGTTGGTGCTGATAACTTCTTTTTGTTTGGCGCACAAGCGCACGAAATTGACGATATTAAATCACGTTATAATCCAGAGCATTTAATATCGCAAAATGGCGATTTAAAGAATGTGATGCAATTACTCGAGAGCGGGCATTTTAATTTATTTGAACCATGCTTATTTGACGACATAACAAATGCAATTAAGAGCCCGCACGATCCATGGCTTGTTGCTCACGATTTTGAAAGTTATGTAGTAGCTCAAAAAGAAGTTGATAAAGCTTACGCAGATCAGACCTACTGGACACAAATGAGTATTTTAAATACAGCAGCCAGTGGTATGTTTTCAAGTGACAGAACCATAAGCCAATACAGTGAAGATATTTGGCATTTAGAACCCCTCAATATTAGTGAAACAGACTTAACGACAACTAAAAGCCATGCCACTAACAGCCTAGACTAAATGGAGAGAGTATTATGCCTAATTATGCAAATCGCTACATAAGTAGCCTAACCAGAGAAACTTACGCGTTAATACTGGCAGGCGGTCGCGGTTCTCGCCTGCATGAGTTAACCGATTGGCGAGCAAAGCCAGCAGTTTACTTTGGTGGTAAACATCGAATTATCGATTTTCCACTATCAAACTGCATTAACTCGGGTGTGAGACGTGTTGGTATTGCTACACAATATAAATCACATTCATTAATACGCCATGTAAACCGCGCATGGGGGCACTTTAAAAAAGAGCTAGGAGAGTCGGTTGAAATACTACCTGCATCTCAGCGCCAAGGTGATGATTGGTATTGTGGAACCGCAGATGCTGTTTTTCAAAACATAGATATTATTCGTCACGAGCTTCCTAAATATGTGATGATTTTGTCTGGAGATCATGTGTACCGTATGGACTATGGTGCTTTATTGGCTGAACATGTGCAAAAAGGCGCAGATATGACTGTGTGTTGTATTGAAGTCCCAGTAGAGGAAGCCGCAGACACGTTTGGTGTAATGACCGTTGATGAAGAAAGTAGAGTGTGTCGTTTTGATGAAAAACCAGCAATGCCGAGCTCCGTACCCGGCAAGCCAGGTACATGTTTAGCATCAATGGGGAACTACATTTTTAATACTGAATTTTTGTTTGAGCAACTTAAAAAAGATTCTGAAAATGAAGGCTCTGGACGCGATTTTGGTCACGATATTATTCCAGCGATTATAGAAGAGCATAATGTGTTTGCCTTCCCATTTAGAGATCCAAACCAAGAAGGGCAACCTTATTGGCGAGATGTAGGTACGCTTGATTCGTTCTGGGAAGCTAATATGGAACTGGTAATGCCAGAACCACAACTTGATTTATACGATCCAACGTGGCCAATATGGACTTATCAAGAGCAACTACCACCTGCTAAGTTTATTTTTGATGATGAAGATAGACGTGGTATGGCTTTAGACTCAACAGTCTCGGGTGGGTGTATTATTTCGGGCTCTGCGGTTAGAAAATCCCTATTGTTTTCTAATGTCCACGTTCGCTCATTTTGTACCATTGAGCAGTCGGTAATTTTACCCGGTGCAGTTATAAACCGAGGTTGTAAAATTAAACGCGCAATAATAGATAGAAGCTGTGAAATACCTGCAGGTCTTGAAATCGGTTTTGACAAAAAAACAGATGAAGAAAACGGCTTTAGGGTATCTAAAAAAGGTATCGTTCTTGTTACACGTGATATGCTCACTGAGCTTGCAAAAAAGTTAGAACGCCAAGCGCGAGAAAATAAAAAGCTAGCGTAACAACAAGTTAGATAAGCACGACAACATAGCTTGCTCATTTGTGAGCAAGCTCACACAGGTTTAAAGGAAATAATAAATTAATGCATGTATTAATGGTTGCAGCAGAAAATGACGCGTTACCAAGCGCAAAAGTAGGCGGTGTGGCAGATGTAGTACGCGATGCACCTAAGGCTCTCGCAAAGCAAGGTATAACGGTTGATATTGTTATTCCTGACTACGGGTTTGAGCCGCTTGAGCGTATTTATATAGGTGAAGTAACTGTTGCATTTAATGCTCAACCCCATGTATTAACCATTTTTAAAGTACAACAAGCCGAAAATAATGTAAGCCAAATTGTTATTAGCCACCCGTTATTTAGTGAATCAGGCAGTGTATATTGTAATGATGCACCGGGGAGGCCTTTTGCAACTGATGCGACTAAATTTGCTCTATTTAACGCAGCCGTCTGCGAAGCGTTATTACAAGGTGTATTAAAGCGCCCTACAGCGCTGCATTTACATGATTGGCACAGTGCCTGCGTTGCAGTTTTACTTAAGTTTGAGCCACGTTATAGCTCACTTAATACCTTACCTATTGCCTTCACAGTGCATAATATTGCACTGCAAGGGATAAGGCCTTTCAAACATGATGATTCAAGCTTAGAGGCGTGGTTTCCATCACTTAGTTATAATGGCCAGCAATTATGCGACCCGCGTTACCCTCATTGTTTTAATCCTATGCGCAGTGCAATAAATCTGTGCGATAAAATACATGTTGTATCACCAACCTACAGCCAAGAGGTTCTTGAACCTAGCAATTACGAACATGGTTTTTTTGGTGGCGAAGGGCTTGAGCAAGATCTGCAAAATGCAGCAAGCCAAGGCAAGCTTGTTGGTATTTTAAATGGCTGTGAATATCCAAGCAATGCACTTGAAGGAGCAACTCTCGCAGACTTTTATAGCCAAGCTGAGAGTACTTTGTTTGGTTGGGTGGCCAATTACGAGCAGTTACAAAGTGGCTACTATATTGCCCACCAACGACTACAGCAATTTAAAGCAACGGTTAATAACGGTCCATTAGTTACAAGCGTTGGCCGTCTTACTGAGCAAAAAGTGTTGTTATTGTGCCAGCAGGTTAATGGGATTTTAGCTATTGATAAAGTGTGCCAATTAATTAGTGAACATAGCGGCAGACTTATTATTCTCGGCTCGGGTGACAAAGAGCTCGAAAGCATATTTACCAAAGCAATGGCGCGTAATTCCAATCTTTTATTTTTAAAGGGCTATGGGCAAGGTGTTGGCGATTTAATGTATCAAGTAGGTGACTTATTTTTAATGCCAAGCTCGTTTGAACCGTGTGGTATTAGCCAAATGCTAGCAATGCGAGCGGGGCAACCGTGTTTAGTACACAGTGTTGGCGGATTAAAAGATACAGTTAAACACCACGAAAATGGTTTTAGCTTTAATGGAGACACGTTGGCAACGCAAACGCGTAATTTAATTAGCTGTTTAGACGAAACTCTCTTAATTAAAAAGCAAAATCCTAAAAAGTGGCATAAAATTAAGCACAGCGCAGAGCAAATGCGTTTTTCGTGGCCACAAGTGGCAACTGATTATATAACAACCTTATACCGGTAAATCGTTTCTGTACTTTAAAGTTTAGTGACAAATCTACCTGCTTAGGGTTTAATTACTTAGTATTATATAAAAGCTAAGAAGTAGGTAATGTGTCTGTATTTGTTGCAAGGCAAGCAATATTCAATCGAAGTAAAAAAGTAGTAGCCTATGAGCTACTTTTTCGTGATAGTCCAAAAAATTATTTTCCAGATATTGCAGAAGGCCAAGCAACAGCAAGGCTTATTATGGAAAATCAATTAAATTTAGGTACACGCCATATTACATCAGGCAAAAAAGCGCTTATAAATATAGGACCTGAATCATTAAAACTCGATTTATGTGCTTTCTTACCATGCCAAGACGTTGTGATTGAGTTGCTCGAAACCATAGAACCTACCGACGACAACTATGAGCTATGCCGAGGTTTATTTCATAGTAACTACAAACTCGCGCTCGATGATTTTGTATATAAACCACAATGGGATCGTTTTCTAAAGCTTGTGAAGCTCATTAAATTTGATATTGCAATTACACCTCTTAGCGAAATACAGCCCATAGTTACTAAGTTACAAGCGCATAAACAAATAAAAATACTAGCCGAAAAAATAGAAACACAAGAAGACTATGAGCTTGCCTTTGATATGGGGTTTGATTATTTTCAAGGCTATTTTTTTGCAAAGCCTACCATGATCAAGCAAAACGACATTGATTATAATTATGGTTTAGTCGTCGCTATTTACGCAGAAATAATGAAGCAAAGCCCTGACATTAAAACAATCGCAAGCCTGTTTGAGCTAGATGCTGCACTCGCATATAAGTTACTAAGATTAATAAACAGCGGTGTGTTTCCTATACAAAGCCAAATATCGTCATTAAAGCAAGCGCTCGTGTATTTAGGACACGAACGCCTTAAAAAGTTTGTGAGCCTTATTGTTACTGCTCATACAGCGGGTAAAAAACCTGCAGAGCTAATGCAAGTGTGTGTTGTACGTGCTCGTTTTTGTGAGCTTGTGGCAAAAAAGGTTAATAAAAGTCAGTCAGGCGAAGCATTTTTAACAGGATTATTTTCACTGCTAGATGCAATCCTTGATCAACCAATGAGCTTGCTTGTTGAAAAGCTACCTTTCCCTGATGAAATAAAAACGGCATTATTAGGGGACAAAAACACACTTTATTATATTTTAAACGTTGTTAAAGCATATGAAACAGGAAGCTGGTGGGCACTTGAACAAGCTGTACTTTTGTTGAATATTGACAGTGCTATACTACCTCCACTTTACCAGCAGTCAGTCGATTGGGCTGACAGTTATAAGAATAATATTTAACGGATAATAGCTTTAATGCGCAATTATAATATGGACTTTATTCGCGGCGTTGCCGTGCTTGGCCTCGTTTACATGAATGCTTACGCCTTCGGCATTTTTGAATATGGGTATTCCTCCTTAACTAATCCTCCTGTTAGCGACTCAATTATTCACACCCTTAGCAGCGTGTTTGTAGACGGGCGTTTTAGAACGCTGTTTAGTTTGCTTTTTGGTGCTGGGCTTTATATTCAGTGGCAACGTTACAAGTCTGAAGTGCAGATAAAAAGCAGGCTCTATTGGTTAATCCTCTTTGGTTTAGCGCATGGTTTTTTACTTTGGGCCGGTGATATTTTATTTGTTTACGGTGTATCTGGCTGGTTTGTTATTAAATATTTAGAAAGTGATAGCAACGTACTTTTAAAAAGAGGGTTTGCATTTACCTTGTTGTCGGCTGTGATTACCTTACTTGTTATATCTAGCGTACCCGATGAAATAATTTACCGCGATACAGCACAGTTTATTGAATTATATAACCCACACTATATTGATTACTTTATTAGTAACCTTGCTATGAACACGTTAATGCTTGTTATGGTGCCAATAATGACAATGTGGATGTGCGTGGGCCTTATGCTCATTGGCATTTATTTATATAAACAAGACGTTTTTAGTAAAGGCTTAACGACTCAGCAATTAATAGTTTGCGGTGCAATGACCCTTGTTTTTTGTGGAATCAGGCTTTATGCATCACAGCTTAATGGCAGCTTAGGATATGGGGTGCAAGAATTTGTAAATATTTTTGCGGCGCTAGGTATGGCTACGCTGTATATTCATTTAATTGTTAAATTTTGCAATAACAGCGCACACGTTGGCACGCTTATTCAACAAGCGGGGCGCTTAGCATTTACTTTATATATTAGCCAAACACTCATACAACTGTTGTTATATAAAGTGCTATTTACGCACTGGGTGCTCAATTTTGATCGTATTGACTACTGGTTAGTTGCAACGGCATTAGTTGCACTGCAGCTCATATTTACCTTTATATACAGCCGCTATTTTAACCAAGGCCCGCTTGAATTTGTATGGCGTAAATTAACGAAAGCAAAAATTAATGCTTAAACACCTATAAATTTTAAATTAGGGGCGAAAAAATAGTGTGGGTGGTTTACACTACTCGCCTTAAAAATTACTACGCTATAAGTGCCATGACCGAATTAAAACGTTTAAATAAATTTATTAGTGAAACAGGGTTTTGTTCACGCCGCGAAGCCGATAAATATATTGAGCAAGGTCGTGTCAGCGTTAATGGCTACTCGCCTGAAATGGGCGTAAAAGTAGCTGCTACCGATGTTGTATTAGTTGATGGCAAGCCACTTAAAGCCACACCAAAGCGCGTTTATATCGCTTACAATAAACCCGTTGGTATTACGTGTACTACCGAAAGTAAAATTCAAAGTAATATTATTCGCGCAGTTAACTATCCAACACGTATATTTCCAATAGGGCGTTTAGATAGACCTTCTGAAGGGCTTATATTTTTAACTAACGAAGGCGATATCGTTAATAAAATTTTGCGTGCGGGTAATAACCACGAAAAAGAATATGTTGTTACGGTTGATAAACCGCTTAATCGTCAGTTTGTTACAAAAATGGCCAATGGCGTGCCTATTTTAGATACCGTGACTAAAAAGTGTAAAGTGACACAAACTGCCCCTAAAGAATTTAAAATAGTACTTACACAAGGTTTAAACCGCCAAATACGCCGTATGTGTGAATATTTAGGTTACGAAGTGGTGACGTTAAAGCGCACTCGTATAATGAACGTAACACTAAAAGGTTTAAAGGTAGGGCAGTGGCGTCATTTATCTGATACTGAAATGGCGCAAATAAACGACTCGATTTCTGACTCAGGTAAAACTCAAGAACATTCGCTTGATGCTAATAAACAATCAGAAAATAATATGCTGTCGGCTCCTAAAAAGCGTGATTTTCAGGGTGAAAATCCTCGCCGTTTTAATAAAGGCGAACAAAGTGGCGAGCGTAGTACTGAGCGAAATTCAAGTCGCAACTCTGATCGCAGTAATGCTAATGGCGAGCGCAAAAATGAGCGCAGTAAAGCACCTTATCAAAAGCGTTCTACCACGTATGTTGGTAAGCCAAAAAGTATTAAAGAGAACAAGTCGTCACAGTCAAAACCTAGCTCGGGGCGTACCCTTAGCTTAAAAAAATAATCTGCACCTAAGTGGTATTCTACTACCACTGTATTTCTTGTACTATATTACCAAGTGGGCTTGTAACGCCCACTAAATTTATATTGTTATTTTGTAAAGTCACCAATTTATTCTTATCTAAATACCATCTAAAAGTGTATTTTCTGTAGTTCTGTAAACTAAGCACAGTTAGCGTTGCACAACTGTACTCATAATCATTTGGGCAACTACCTACCTCGAGTAATTGATGCTCTTGCTGCCATATATTATTGCTGTATTTATTGGCCCATAATTTCACAGAAATACAAACTGACGTCCATAACCATAAGTAAATTAAAATAGGCAAAAACAGTGGTATAAATGCGCTGCGGAACTTCCCATGCTCAGCAATATAATTTTTAACTGTATGTTTAAATTCAAAGTTATTATTGTATTTTTTATATAGATGCCTTAATAAAACAACCGACAACACTATCGCCGTTATTGGAAATAACGTAAATGTTAAGGTGTTATATATACTGTTGGGGATAAAAGCGGGGTCGGCTTGTTCATCCCATGCAAGTAAAACCAGCGGAGGTGCTGTTACTAAGAGTAATATGGCGCTGTTGAAGAGTTGCTTAAAGGTCAAAGGGTATTCACTTATAAAATGTTGCTTGTATAAAGCCCAAATTAGCGCTTAATATTTCGCTATTAAATGCTAAAGCCAATATAAAATAAGAGTATACCTAAATAAACAGCAATCGCCGATAACGAGTTTTTAGAGCGCAGGCGCTTAACAAGGTCGCGTGTGCCATCAAACATACCGGAAATAACCAGTAGTATGCCCCCTGTAAAACGGTAGTTGTTTAAGTTCACGTTACCATTATCGTCAGTTATAAAGCGTAGATAACCAAAAAGTATAAAAAGGCTGCCCGCTATTAGTACTGCAATTTTAAAGTTTTCCAAGGCTTTTCCATAATATTGAGTTAGATATTAAAACGCCACTGAGTCTAGCTAGTATAATTTTACTATATTTCGAATTCAAATTTTGCCTAAATCCATTAAATGTCCTCATTATGTCGCTATATTAGGCGTATATACGCTAAAGCTTGATTTATATTGTGCATTAGCAAGTACACCTTAGTTATATGTTGGGTAAGCTGTTAAGATGCGCCGTCTTAATAATGTAGAAAGGTTATAGAAGTAACATGTCAAAATTTTTCTTTATGGGTAAGCCCGACATAATGGGTAAAAATAACAGTAATGGATTTGCGCCAAATCGTACCGCAAAGCCAGGCACAGAGTTACACCCGTTAACGCTAATTGTAAACTCAGCTGAACGACAATCAGAAATAGAAGCCATATTAGAAGAGCATTCGCTGTTTGCTTCAATTGAAGTTAAAGCAGACGTACCAGAAGATATTCGCGAACTAGACTTTGCGCTTAGTAAATCAACACCACAAGTATTTGATAAAGTACCAGAGCGTAACGCACCTTGTGTATGTGGTAGTGGCAAAAAATATAAAAAGTGTTGCGGTTAGTTTCTTAACAACTAAATATGTAGCCTTTCTTTTTTATCGGTATTAAATAAAAATGCCACAGGATTTTGAGCCTGTGGCATTTTTTAATGTTAACCAATTATATGTTTAACTACTTACGTGGCTCGTAATCAATTCTAAATATCACGGTGTACAGTACCGGCACTACAATTAGAGTCAAAATTGTAGCAAAGCCCAAACCAAACATAATTGTTACCGCCATTGATTGAAAAAACACGTCAAATAACAGCGGGATCATACCCAAAATAGTAGTTATAGCTGCCATTGCAACTGGTCGTACACGGCTCACACCAGAGTCAAACACGGCTTCATAGGGCGATTTACCTTCCCTTAATTCAAGGTTTATTTGATCAACTAATACAATACCGTTTTTAATTAGCATACCGCTTAAGCTTAACAAACCAAGTAGCCCCATAAAGCTAAACGGAGCATTCATCGCTAACAATCCCGCACTTACACCAATAATAGCCAAAGGCACAGTTGCCCAAATAACAAGTGGCTGTTTGAGCGAGTTGAAAAGTAGTACGGTTACTGCAAACATAGCTAAATAGCCCAGTGGTAATGAGCCAAATATTGCTTTTTGCGCTTTGCTTGATGACTCAAACTCACCGCCCCATTCTAGTTGGTAACCACGTGGTAGTTCCATGTTCTCTATTGGGCCGCGAATACGTGCAAATAATTTAGCGGGTGTTTCGTCCCCTAATACATTGTGATCGGCCATTACTGTAATAGTTCGTTTGCGATCGCGGCGCATTATTAGGCTGTCTTCCCACTGCACATCAAATTCGTCTACAACTTGAGTCACTGGTATAAATACACCAAGGACTGGGCTGTATATTTGAAGGTCGTGTACGCTTTCTACGTTTAAGCGCTCGTTAGCAGGAGAGCGAGCAATAATAGGCAGCAACTGCGTGCCATCGCGATATACGCCCACTTGTTTACCCGATAAGCTCGTTAGCAACACATTATCTAAGTCTGATTTACTAATACCTAATCGACGTGCTTTTTGCTCGTTAAACTGCGGGCGAATCATTTTGGTACGTGCGCGCCAGTCATCACGAATATTATATGCACCTTCGTCTTCACCAATCAGCTCTTCGGCTTTAGCGGCTAGTTGTCTTAAAACAACAGGATCAGGGCCCGAAAAACGCGCTTCTATTTTTGCATCAGTAGAAGGGCCAATTTCCATCGGTTTAATTTTAAGCTGTGCAGAGAGTGCATGATTGCTTGAGTAATCACGGACTGTTTGCATTACAGTTGCTACAGCTTCTCTGTCGGCAACACGAATAATTAATTGCCCGTACGCGGGATATGATTTTTCAGGCGCGTAGGTAAGCATAAAGCGCGGTGCACCTTGGCCTGTAGTACTTGTTACTTCTTCAACAAGGTCTTCTTTTTGCAAAAACTCTTCAAGCTTTTTAACGCCCTCAAGGGTTGAGCGAATATCAGAGCCTTGCTCTTGCCAATAATCTACATAAAACATAGGTGTATTAGAGGCAGGAAAAAACGACTGTTTTACAGAGCCAAAACCAACAACCGCAGTACACAGCAAAACAACCATTAATATAAGCGTGGTTTTTCTAAAGTGCAGCGCTAAATCTAAAGTCGCTTTATAACCATTAAAAATAAAACCTTTATACGGGTCTTCATCTTCTTGGCCTTCTTCGTTTTTAAATTCGTTTTCTTTAAACATTAAATTGGCAAAAAATGGCGTTAATGTTATGGCCGTTATCCAGCTTAATAAAAGCGAAATAAACAACACCCAAAACAAGCTACCGGCAAATTCACCGCTGGCATCAGAGCTTAAACCAATTGGCGCAAACGCAGTTACTGCAATTACTGTAGCTCCAAGTAATGGCCATTTTGTTTGTTCAACAATATTAACAGCCGCTTTTAGTTTTGTTTGGCCACGTTTAAGATTTATCAATATGCCTTCGGTGACGACTATTGCGTTATCAACTAGCATACCAAGAGCAATAATAAGTGCTCCAAGCGATATACGTTGCAAGTCGATAGCAAACAACTTCATAAATATAAACGTACCCAGCACGGTAAGCAGCAAAATACCACCAATTAAAATGCCGCTTTTTAGACCCATAAATAACAGCAGTACAACAATAACAATCGCAATGGCTTCAAGTAAGCTGATAATAAAACCATCAACCGATTTTTGAACCTCTTGTGGTTGGTTGTATACAGAATTTATGTGAATACCATGAGGGCGTTGGTATTCAAGTGATGCCAAATGCTCGTCTATGTTTTTACCCACATCAACCACGTTAACACCCGACATAAACGATACGCCAATAAGTAAAGCTTGCTGAGAGTTATAACGAATAATGTTATTTGGTACTTCTGCGTACTCTCTGTAAACCTTTGCTACATCGCCTAAGTAAATAAGCTCATTGGCACCTGATTTTGAAATTAATAAGGTTTCGAGCTCTTTTACATCTTTAAATTCGCCAGTAGGGTGCAAGCGAATTGACTCATCGCCCACACGAATTTTACCCGCGTTAGATACCGTGTTTTGCGATTGCAATAACTGGAATATATGGCTTGGCGCAATACCTAATTGAGCAAGTTTACGCGTAGAAACTTCAACCATTACTTGCGCTTGTTGTTGCCCCGCAACGGTTACTTTACTTACGCCTTTAACCAAGACTAGCTCACGTTTTAAAAAGTCTACGTAGTCTTTAAGCTCGTCATATGAGTAGCCATCACCGGTTACCGAATACATAACACCGTAAACATCGGCAAAGTCATCTAAAATAGTACTTGGGTAAACGCCGCTGGGAAGCGAAGGGGAGAGGTCGTTAATTTTACGACGCATTTCATCCCAAATTTGGCGAAGTTGCTCTTTTCGATAAGTGCTTTTCATCTCTACCGAAATTTGCGACTTGCCGTTAGATGAAATAGAAGTAACGTAATCAACATAAGGTAATTGCTGAATCGCGTTTTCAATCGGAAAAGTAACTTCTTCTTCAACTTGCTGCGGCGAAGCGCCAGGGTACATGGTAATAACCATGGCTTTTTTAAGCGTAAACTCAGGGTCTTCTAGTTGCCCTAAATCAAAATACGATACACTACCGCCAATTAATAGAAGCAGCGTAAACATCCAACTGATTACTTTTTTCTCTATGGAGAGTTGTGCAAAGCTCATAATTATAAGCCTCGCTCTTTATTCCATGCTCTTACTTTCATGCCTTCTTTTAGTGAATGCACACCGGCCGAAACTACAATTTGGCCTTCTTTAATACCGCTTAATACTTCAATACCATCGCGGTGCAACTGGCCAACCTTTACAGCTTGTTTATGCACTTGGCTAGTTTTTGAATCAAAAAGCCATACGTAGGCGTTATCTTCAATTGATTCTTGCGGCTCAGAAAACACCGACTCGATAGGTAGTATTGTGTAAGCAACTTGCGAGCGCGTTACTTTACTTAAATCAATAAGCACGCTACCTGTCATACCTGCGAGTAAATTAAAGTCCTCAGGTACTGGTAGCGAAAATACAACCTTATAAGTAAGTGTTGCAGGATCTGCTTGGGTATCCCACTCTTTAATATCAAGTATGTACTCTTTATCGTCAAAGCCATCAAACTTTACAGTAGGGTGGTAATCAGTGCCTTTTTTAAAGCGAGCGACTATTTTTTCAGGAACCTGAATTTCTACGTCCATTAAATCGCGTGTTTCTAAGCGTAATATATTTTGTTTTGCTTGAATATTTTCAAAGTTTTTAACAAATACTTTTGCGACCGTGCCTGAAAATGGCGCGCGCAGCTCGCTGTACTCAAGGTTTGTTTGTGCAATTTTAAATGCAGATTCGGCAATTTGCATATTAGCAGTGGCTTCATCTAATTCTGATTGGCTGGTGATTTTTTTCTCAAACAATTGCTCAATACGGCCAAGTTGTGACTTTGCCAGCTCAAAGCGTGCTTTACGTTCGTCAAACTGTAACTGAAAATCTTCTGGGTCTAGTTTTGCTAATAAATCACCTTTTTCAACGTGTTCACCAGCAAGCACAGGGAACTTAACAAGTTCGCCGTTTACCCTAAAAGCTAGGTAAGAGCCTTGGTTTGCAACAACCTCAGCAGGAAAGCTGCGAATGTTAGTTTGCGTATCATGACCTATGTTGAATAATTTAACAGGGCGAATAGGCTCTTCTTTAACTTGTTGTTCTGGCTCAGAACAGGCTATTAAGCTAAGTAAGGTCGTTGTTAATAAACATAGACGAAAGAGTTTCATGTCTTCTCCGTTGCAATGATGGCAAAATAATTAAGTGCAGCATACGCTGCAAACATATAAAATAAAAATCATTAAATTTTAGAAACTCAATAAGTTTTACTTATAATGTTGCAGAGTGCTATATGAAGCTGAATCAATTAATAATTTTAGATGCCATAGTGCAAAGCGCAAGCTTAAGCGGGGCAGCACTAAAGCTACATAAAACGCAGCCAGCGCTTACACTCGCCATTAAAAACTTAGAAGCCAAAATAGGATTTGAGTTACTAGACAGAAGTAAGTACCGATTACAGCTTACTGAAAAAGGGCGAATTTTTCACCGCGAAGCGAAGCAACTCCTGCATGCCAACGACGAGCTGGCACAACTTGCTGAAGAATTAGCATTAGGCAATGAGCCTCAATTTAGAATTTGTTACGAACAACTGTGCCATATGCAAAGTTACAACGAGATCATAAGTAATACTTTTAGGTTGTTTACTAGCACCGAATTTAGCTTAACAAGCGGAAAACGCTTTATCTCATTAGAGCAAGTAAACAGTGGGCAAGCCGAATTAGGCATTGGCCCGTGGTTTGACTTATTTCATGCAACAGGCGATTTAGAAAGCGTACCAATTGGCAAGCTTGCTATTGGCATTGTGAGCGCTAAAGGCGTACTCCCTCAAAGGCTCACCTATAACGAACTGCAAACGTATCCGTGTTTAGCCATGTTTGAAAGTGACTTGAGTATCGACAGCGACAGGCTATCGTACTCAAAAGGCTCCGCCATGATGAAAATTGATGATGTATCGACCTTAAAATCGTTTTTACTCTCAGGTGCTGGTTGGGCAATGATGAGCCTAGAGCACTGCTACACTGAAATAAAAGCAGGCTTACTTCAAGAAATACACATAACTGACCGAGAGCATAAGTTTAGCGCGCAAATTAGAGCCTTTAGGCAGCATGCAATGCACCACGGCCCTGTAGCGCGTACTATTTGGGAGCAATTTAAAGTACTTAGTGAGGCGTATTTAAATGAACGCTGATATTGATAAAGAAACACTTATTTATACTGTTATCGCAGGCATACCAATAGGAAAAGTAGCAAGCTATGGGCAAGTTGCTGCTCTTGCAGGCTATCCGCAAAACTCACGCTTGGTGGGGCGCTTATTAAAAGTGATGCCAAACGACTCAGTTATACCTTGGCACAGGGTGGTGAATAGCCAAGGTAAAATATCATTCCCTGAAGGTAGCGAAAAATACCAAGAACAGCGTGAAAAGCTATTATCAGAAGGCGTATTGTTTAAAAACGACAAAGTGAATATGCGCGAGTGCCGATGGCAGTAGAAGACAAGGAATGGCTTAATAATAGTATTTAAGCACTGTTACCAAACCAAGCATGTTGACCACTTTTTTATTTATGAAGTTTAGCAATACATATAAATAACCTGATATTTGAGCATTTAGTTTTATCTTCAATACAAGCTCCTTACTAACCTAGATTATCGATAAATGAAAAAGTTACAAAAAAGGGGCATATTTTCTACTTTCTAGCCATCAAAAATACAAAGAGGTGAGTCTAAAACTCTTCCACACCTACTTATACCTGCGTTTTCATGCAATCCACTAAAAATAAAAGTTTGGCATACCACTTGAAGTAACAATCTGTCGTAGAAAATAATGAGCATACCCGTGGTGGTTCAAGAGTTCGCTTTAATAGGTATCTCATATACAGCTAAGTAAAAATTCTTAAAGCTATAATAAAGGTGGCTAAGAACGTGTTTGAAGAACACGATTTATGCTCATCGGTACGTTATTAATTATCGAAATGACCAAGCGTATATATTTAGTTTTGAGTGTGACAATTTTTAAAAACTTGATTTTAAGGACTAACCAAATATGACTGACCCTACTTTAGTTATTTTAATGTACTTTGTGATCCCTATTTGGCTTGTAGCTGGCATTGCGGATTGGTTTTGTCATCGACGTAGTAATATTTCTACAACAAGTGGTGCAAAAGAGTCGTTTATTCATCTATTAATGTTTGCCGAAGTGGGTATACCGTTAATTCTTGTTTTAATTTTTGAAGTTAATAGTTTGATTATTGCTATTAGTATCTTGTTGTTTTTTATTCATGAACTTACAGCAATGTGGGATGTAACTTACGCGGTAAGTAAACGTAGAGTGGGGCCAATAGAGCAGCATATACATAGCTTTTTAGAAATGATACCGCTGTTGGCTTTAGTATTAATTATTGCGCGGCACTGGGAACAATTTACAGCATTATTTACTCCAGGGGGCTTTCCTCCTGAATTTACGCTCCAATTAAAAGAGTCACCTATACCAATAACTTACTTGATAACAGTGCTATTCATATCACTCGTGCTAGAGTTTATGCCTTATTTAGAAGAGTTCATTCGCGGTATACGTGCTAAAAAAGACAACGCATAAAACCAGTTTGATAGATAGGCATAAAGCCTAAGTTGACTGCTTAAGCAGCTCTAGTTGTTTAAGCAGTTTGTTTATGCGTGCTTAAATAGGCTCACTCAACCTCGTACTAAGTCAAATAGTGCAGTGGGTAACTCAGGCTTTTAGGGTGTTTATAACCACGGTTTCACGAATACTTAGTGGATTTTGTTTAGATGTGATGCAAAAAGAGTAGGTAATAACAGCGGCGTATACTCGCCGCTATTATGTTGTTTAACAATCATCTGTTGATGATTAAGGTAGATGTTGCCCACCTGTCACGCCCATTATTTCAGCGGTAATGTAACTTGACTCTTGCGAAGCTAAGTATACATATGTTGGGGCTAGCTCGGCAGGTTGGCCTGGTCTACCTAGTGGCACGTTATCACCAAATTCGGGAAGTTTTTTCGCCGGTTGGCCGCCACTTTGTTGTAGCGGAGTCCAAATTGGCCCTGGAGCAACACCATTAACCCGAATGCCTTTATCTATTACCATTTTTGCTAAACTTTTAGTAAAGCTAGTAATTGCGCCTTTAGTTGATGCGTAATCAAGAAGTCCAGCAGAAGGCTGGTAACATTGGATAGAGGTTGTGTTAATAATACTTGCCCCGGGTGGCATATGCTTTACTGCGGCCTTTGTTATCCAAAACATAGCAAATACGTTTGTTGCATATGTTTGGCAAAATTGCTCGGTAGATAAATCTTCTAACTCGGCGACAAATTGTTGCTTACCAGCATTATTAACTAGTATGTCAATTGACCCCAAGTATTCAACGCTTTGAGCGACAAGGCTGTTACAGAAATCTTCATCAGATATGTCACCTGCAATACCCCAAGCCTTGTTACCACTGGCTTTTAGTATATCGAGTGTTTCTTTCGCATCGGTTTCTTCGCTGGGTAAGTAATTAATAACAACTTCCGCACCTTCTCTTGCAAATGCGATGGCTACGGCTTTTCCAATCCCAGAGTCGCCGCCTGTGATCAAAGCTTTACGGCCTTTTAACCTTTCGTGGCCCTCATAGGAATCTTCGCCATGATCTGCTTTAGGTTTTAAAATTTCATCTAGCCCTGGGTCCGGTTGATTACTGTCTTTTTCGGTAAGTCCCATCTGATATTGGCTTCTAGGATCTTGCATAGTAAATTGATTAGTTGGCATATCAAAGTCTCCTCAACGTAAAGTTTAAGTTCGATTAATTGCATGTAATTACAAAGAGCGTAATCTCAGACAGCACAGCAATGCTGTTACTTCTCTTTGCTTAGCGTGAATTGGGTGATGTAAAAAATATAAGAGGCGTGTGTGCTTGTAAAATGTCGAAGCTAAAGAGCGACTAACTGATTTAGCACGAATAGCAATATTATAGTTAGCTTGTAATGCTCCCACTCTGTCTCTCCTTTAAAATTGACATTTTTAGCCGTTTACGTACACCGCCTTCTTTATAAAAAGCAATAGATATGCCACAGAGGTGCTTTTTAAATATTAAGCTATGTTACTTATTTTAAAGTGTTTATATTTAAACTGGAGAAAATATAAGAGCGGATGACGGGTAAAAAGTGGATATTAGTACCGAAAATATTACACACCGTTCATTAAGCCAATCAAGTTGGGAAGGTGCGTTTATGGCTGCACTGATGGGCTTATAATTAAGCCAGAAAATAGCAGCACGTTAAAGTGTGTCGTTAAGTGATATGCTAATCCCCCCGAAAAATTATAGAAGCCAAATATAGAATTTTCACCTATCGCAAGTATGCGTGGCACTCGAACTCAATTTTGTACTTTTCGACGTTAGCTTTTCTTTAGTGTAAAAATAAGCTGGGTTTTCATGGTAATTGCAATAAAACGTCAAGTAAGTTTGTTTAATACAAAATATTATTACTTTTTATCACTGTGCGTGCTGCGTGCTTTTTTTATGAGGCGATGGGCACTTTACAGGTAAGTTTTACGAACACCGCAGACGCTAGGTTGAAGATAAATCAATTAAAAAAGGAAGAATCTTGATTTCTTACATTACAGTTTTGAGTGGCTACTCATGGCTCTGTGCCAAAGTTCGGCTCAGTGCCAGTGTAGGTCGGATAAGCGAAGCGCCATCCGAAACAGTAAAATACCTTATCAATTATTATCAATATTTTATGGTGTCGAGTGGCTGGAGAGTGCCATGAACAGTCATTCATGATCAACTCGTTTCAGTCCTAAAAGGAGTTAACGTAAATGCTCTAAAGGTCTGCTTTGAGTTAAAAGCGGGCATAAAATCTAACTTATTTCTTGTGCCCGTCTAGTAATCGTTGTGAGACAAAATACACATTACCTTTAGCTCTTGTACAAGCTACGTATAGCTTGTTCAACGTCGATGGTGCCAAAGTAGCCAATTGTCCTTTTGTATAGGCTGTGAATGTGGTCGGATTTAGAACTATGCAGATGTCAGAAAAATCATCCAAGCCTTTTGTATTTCCCCAATTGTCAGACCTTCCAACGTACTTGTAGCTTTCTTTAAAAAACAATTTAACGATGGAATCGTCAGAGAATAATCTTTTAATTTGTTCAGTATCGTCAATTATGGCAATATTGACTTCATCTTGTCGATGGGAGTTTATTGTGATGCCAATTTGCTCGGTAACAAACCTGCAAACTGTAGGGCTACATCTATAGCTGTGAGCGAGTGTATCTAAGTCGATTATGTATCCTGAATCTTTGAGCTTGGTAAGATATGCTTCATAGTTGTTATGTAGGTTTTTTTGAATATTACCATCTCGGCTAGTATCAAAAGTATGTTGGAAAAAGTCACCAACGAATAATACCTCCACATCCATTTTCGACAACTGACAAAGCAAATTGAAATCATTAGCTGCGAAATCTTGAACTTCATCTACGCAAAAGAAATCAAAATACTTTTCTATACGCTCAGAGATATCAGACACACCATCACAATCCATCATCATCTTCGCAATACGGCTATGGTAAAGTCGGGATCCTTGGCTGAAGTAATGTCTGTGAGTGTTGCGTTTCGCAAATTTAGGCGGTTCACTATAGCTAATCCCCTTTATCTTAACGTCGTTACCAACGATTGGTCGCACGCAGAACGACATTAGGAATGAAAAATAGGTGTAAACACGCACACCTTTAGGCATTACTCCAAATTTTTTTAAAATACGCTTTTTTAGATTAGTAGTATTATTTACAGTGTAAGTAACAATCAGCGCACGACTATTTATACCTAATTTATCAATTATATGTTGTGTTTTCCCCGATCCTGCAACTGCTAGTACTACTCGCTTATCCATTCAATGGCCTCTCTAATGTATGGAGGTACAGTGATTTCATTCGCCTTCTCGTCAAGTAACCTAAATGCTGCGGTAGTTTTGTTATTCAACATATACTGTTGAGGTGTTAATTGGATTCTTCCGCCTGAAAATAAGCCGTCGCATATATCTTTATTATCCTGATACATGCATATTTCAAAAGTTGTTCTTGTGTTATCTGGGTCAGCGCATACTGTTATACAATCTGCTTGATAATCATGATAATTATCTATACAGTTTTTTTGATAGTCACTGTCATTATCACGGATCACCGCCGTCCTAATATTCAACAACTTAGAAACTTCCATATATCGTTTAAAGCTAGTACCACCAACGGAGATTATATGAACACCATCCTCGCTTGGTGCATGACCTTTTGTTCGCTCGTATAAGCACTCCATCAGAATATATTCCGCATCACCCTCAACAAGAATTACTTTTTCAGAAAGGACATGCTCTAAGATGTTATGGTTAGGGGCTTTCGCAAAAAACTTAGCGGTATCCCTCGTGAGGTCTGTCAAGGAAGCAGGTCTGATTGCTGCACTATTCAGTAAGATCGACTTTCTTAAATCTAATCTAGAGCTAATTAAGCTACTATGGGTTGCAATTATCACCTGATTATCATGAGCCTTCTCTACCTGACTAATTAGCTTATACATGCTGGTGTGGCTAAGGTGGTTCTCAGGCTCTTCTAGTAACAAGACATCGATTCTCTTGCCTTCATCACGCTCTCTCAATGCAAACGCTGTTTTTATAAAGCACTGCTTTCCTTTACCACGATTTTCAATAGGAATGCCTTCCTCTGTTAGTGTTAGATCAGTTTCCAAATTGAACTTTGAGCCAGAGCGGATAGCAAAATCGTAGCCTTCTAAGTCATCATTAATCACATTTAGCTGGGTATCCCTGAAGGCACTTTTTTGCTGTCTATATTCATTCATTAGACTATAACGGACAGGTTGCTCTACGGTCGCTTCATACATGGCTTTTACATACTGACTGTTTGCGTACTCGTTGTTAATTTGAGTGCTATCAATAGACAAAAAGCGCAAAAACTTCCGATAACTGGAGTATGCATCCCCATTGAACGTAATAAACTTGGCAACGTAAAATTCGAAAGGAAAGTTATCACCTTCAGTATCCAAAACTTGCCGTATCTCCGCGCTTAACTCTTCGTTCGGTTCACAGATCAATTGAAGCCCGTCAGCATAAATTCCATCACTGTTGTTTCTACCGTTGAGATCTGGGCTATCTGTTTCATTTAGAAATAATTCAATATGAAGACTCGGAAGGCGGTCTATACTCTTCTCACCCGCTAGAAATTCAGAAACAACACTAACATTAAGCAAAGCTTCGATACCCAAGCTATCTACCTTACTTCTGCTGCCACTCAATACAAGTTCAATAGCCGTCAATATAGTGCTCTTTCCTGCTTCATTATCCCCAATTAGAATATTTCTTTTGGGGTCAAATTGAACCTCATACTCCCTGAATTTTTTAAAGTTTTTTATTTTTGTTTTCAAAATATACGTCATTGTAATAATCACCTGCCATGAATATTTTTTAACCAGAATACTATACATTACTCAAAGTTATAAGTGATCTTCCGCTGAATTACCTATTGCACGAAGAGCTAAAAACGAATTACATCATAATGTTTATTTTTTAGCACGGAGCTACTTGTCGGCTCTGAAACGTTTTTGTCCTTCGACGGGTTATGAACATAACTCGCCTTTGCCTCAAAGTGATTTAACTTAAAAAACTCTAAGGTCGGCTTTGACCGAGGCGCGGTTATTAAAATTTTTTTGTATTCAGTTTGTTTTTAACAAAAAGCACAATCCTTCCCTTAGATTAAGGAAAGTGAGCAATTTACGGATATATGTCCCGCAGAGACCACTGCGAAAATCAATAAATATTTTCCTATCTAGAAATAAGTTACTAAGCTTTAAACTGATGTGCAAATCAGAAGTATGCTCGATTTGAGCACTATTAAATTATTAGGGTATAAAATAGTTCAAGATATAAGGAAGTAAAATGGGCAGATTTAAATATTTATATAGCATTTTGTCAGTATTGTTTTTTTCTGGTTGTGTGAGCCGTACACAGATACCTATGCCCATGCCGGGTCAGGAGATAAACTTACATGTGGGAATAATTGCAGACACACAAATAACTACGAAAAATAGATCAAATGGTTATTTATTCAGAAATATGCGTACTGACGCTTTAGTAAATGTAGCTATTAGGACGAGTGCTCAGGAGCATTTGGCGGCTGAACACCTTGAATATATGCTGAAATCATTAGCGAAAAATTCGCCTGATATTATTTTGTATCTTGGGGATGCAGCTAATAGTGGTTGTGAGGACGAAATACTTAGTTTTATGAATGTGATGAGCTCATTCAGGAAACAGAACAAGATTCCAGTATTTCTGACAGTTGGTAATCATGACTATCTAGCTACAGGCAATCAATCTGACGTTACAGCTAGAAACCAAGCATGTGGAGATCAGCCATATTTTACTAAAAGCACTCTGGCAAAATTGTTCTCCGACTACAATTTAGAGTCTAGTAAAATTATTAATAATAAAAGTAAATTTAGAATATCGTCATTTGTTGATGTGTTGACGGACAAGGATTCAGGAGTTTTAGAAAGCTGCGAATCCGTTAGCGAAGAGGAACAGCAAGTAAATGGATGCTACTACGCAGGTCTGGTTGTGCTTTCATCGAATGAATCAAATGTACAATTTTTGCTTGTTGATTCCTCAGATTACTCAGACGTCAAAGTTTTGCCTGAACTATCGGAGTACTTTGCATTCTTTGGTCTTCGAGGATCAGTATCTTGGAACCAAGGTCAAACTTATTGGTTCGAAAAGCAATTCAATAATTCAGACTCAATAAGAATAATTTCTTCTCATTATCCTGTTACGAATTTGGGGTGGACAGGGCTTTATGTAAGTAGACCGGGAGATTTAATGACTAAAAGTGGCTATAACCTATGGCTTTCTGCACATACGCATACACCACTTATCAACTCAGGAGGTGAAGCTATAAATTACGGTTCATCGTCTGAGGGCTATAAGACTGTTCAGCACTTAAACGTTGGTTCCACCACTGATTATAAGCCTCATGCAGCAATCGTTAATATTAGTGCAGATAGCGTTTTAATGGATAAAGTTGAATCTATGACAATTGAAGAACTATCAGCATGTAAAAATAAGCTCTACGTTAATTTCAATCAAGCTCCCGAAGTAGTAGAAAGGATATTAGGGTTAACAAAAGCCTATCGAAAAAAAGGATACGATACCAAAGAAAGCAGAAAAAATATTGATGCATACCTAGCTAAAAAAGAAGAACAACGCGAATACTGGGTTAAATGTTTGATCAATATTGCAGCAGAAAATGAATACAAATAGTTCCAGCTTCTCAAGCTACTAGCCGAACAAATTGCTGCTAGAGACAAAGTTACCGAATGGCTGTTTTTGTACTTATAAGCTAGTAGCAGAACGGCTCAAAATGGCACTTTTGCGAAGTTCAGCTGAGAGCGAAAAGCCGCCACTCAGGCAAGTTGTCATTAACTTAGTCTGAATAAGAGGAAACTTTCTTTTTTTACATGTTTATATAAGTTGCAGTAAGAGTAATATTTATAGTTGGCAATAACTTATAGTGTTTGCTATTAATATAAGTTCACAAAATAAGGATGTTTTCGCACTAAGATAGGGAAAGTGTCCTCTGATAAAGTTGTTGGGCATTCAGGAGGTTTCATTGCAATATCGAAAATATGACGAATATAAATTGATGCACGAATCTATAAATGGTTTTTGTGGAATTATCCTGCTGTCATTTGCAAAAGAAGAATGTGAAATTAAAGATATTATTTTGAGAAACTCAATTGCAAAAGCATCAATGAGTTTAAAGGGAATATTTGCTCAATGGGATATCAAAAACTATCAAGATGGGTGGGCTATGTACAGAAATTTACTCGATAGGCTTTTTCATATAGAACACATAGCTCAGAACAATCAATTTCAAGAATTTGATGATTGGTCTATCTATCAACAAGCTATAAAGCAGAATTTGGTTAAAAGTGACACTAGGTTTCAAAACTCTAGTCCACCACTAAACGCTAAAATGAAGGCTAGAGTAAAAGAACTATTAAAAAACAAACCCACATGGAAACGTCCGAAAGCAGAAGATGTAGCCAAAAGCATGGAAATGGACTTCTTATATAAATATGGTTTTGATATGGCAACAATGCACACGCATCCTATGTCTAACGATGGGGCACAAGATTTCCACTCTATAACAGGGATACCTACAAATGAAGAGTTCCCTGATCAAATAACTTTATTACATGATAGTATTTTGGTAGTAACATTAATCATTCAAAATGTACTAAATTATAGCTCTCCCAAGTGGAGGAATATCATGTGGGATTTTATCGAGCAACTAAGGTTTTGTCTCAATGATGGTAATAAAAATTATGGTGTTACTTTTATTAAAATAGCTAATAAATTTGGTGAACAATCAACTTTGTGTGCCGAAAATGTCTAATAAACAATTTAATAGGGACAAAAAACAGTCTGCTTTTGTTCACTGTTATCACCATTTTAGCAAACTAATTTTTGTCCGTTAATATGGGCGTTAGTTTTAAGGATGATTATGCCTGAAATCCCCGTGAATACTTTAATTCCGGCAGGAGTAATAATTGCTTCCGCAATAGCTGGAGTTTTTTCGTTTATATCTCTTATTTTGTCTAAAGAGCAAAAAGTTTCTGAGTTTCGTCAAAAATGGATTGAATCATTAAGAGATGATATTTCTGATTTTCTTGGAAACATCGTTGTCTTGGTTGACATGAAGCAGAGAGATCATTCAGCTAGGGTTGCCAATGCTAATTTAGTATTTACTGCTAGTGAAATTAAAGATTGCCAAGCAGCAGTATCCTCTTCTTTAACTAAGATATTTTTAAAGTTGAATCCTGATGATAAAAATATAAATATCATTGCATTAGTTAAGCATTTAGATGAAATAAAATCATACACTCTAAGTGCAAAATGGGGTGATATTAATGAAAAAGTAGATTTAGTTCGCGAAGACTCGCAGAAGTTATTAAAACAACAATGGGATAGGGTTAAAAAGGGAGAACCTGCTTTTGTATGGGCGAAGCGTTTTGCGTTAAGTATATTTTTTGGTGCCTTCATTTTAGGCGGATATATAGTTTGGCATTTTATTTAAAACTAACAAGAAACCAAGGTTACGACCGTCCGCTTATGGCACAGAGCCGTCCTGCGGCTTTAACTCATTTTTGTCCAAAAACGAGTTGACCCGACAGTCCGCTTATCGCTCAAACCAGACCATTCTAATTGGCTATACAAGCTCAATAAACGTAATGGCTAATTGAAATATAATGGCAAACACACCCAGCAATAACAAATAAGTGCCAAATAGCGTGGCTAAATTGGGTGCTTTTAGCGCTGTAAAATAATGTACCTAAACTATAAAAAATGCCGCCGGCAAGTAGCCAGTAAAGTGCTTTTACATCAACACTTGAATAAAGCGGATATACAATAGCCAGTGCAAACCAGCCCATGAGTAAGTAGGTGGCGAGTGATATTTTTTTATTACCGTTTTTTACAAATACTTTGTACGCAACGCCCGCCAGTGCAACACTCCAAATAAATGTAAGTGTTGCCCATGACCAAGCACCGGTTAATGAGATTAATAAAAAGGGAGTGTAGGTGCCAGCAATTAATAAGTATATGGCGCAGTGATCGCACTTTTTATAAAAGGCTCTTAAGCGCGGTTGAATACTCGCGTGGTACAAAGTGGATGACAAAAACAGCACAAATAAGCTGCTGCCATAAATTGCAGTACTAACATACGCTTTAGTGCTGGTGGCTTGGCTAAATAAATCCCACATAACACACGCGGCAAATATAATACCGAGTGCATGGCTGATTACGTTTAATTTCTCTTCTTTACGGGAATAAGGCGCTTCTAACGACATAACTGTTCCTACCACTATTGGAATTAATTTCAGTGTACAACTGTACGCTGAAAGTTTCAATCTTAGCTGTGAGTAATTCTAAATAACTTTATTTGATACGCTACTTTAGCTTTTACTTGATTTTAAAGAGAATTAATTCACTATGTTGGTGTCTAGTGTAATACATATTACGAGCTGAAATAACCATGAAACAAGATCTAAAAGCTGCTTTACTTACCGCCATTGTTTATCCTGGAGCGGGGCATTTTTCTTTAAAAAAACACCTTATAGGCGCTATTTTTGCGGGTGTATTCTCTGTTCTTTTAATTTTAACCTTTCAAGATATATTTGCGATTGCACAGTGTACTGCAAATGAAATTGTAAACGGAAAAATACCCATGTCGGTTACGGCCATTTTAAAAGCCGCGCAACAACCTTCTGACGCCTGCGCTCAACTCGCTGAATATAAGTATGTACCTTTAATGATTATAATTTGGGTGCTGAGTATGCTGGATGCATATCGTTTGGGCAGAAAAGCGCTGCCTACTAAAAAATAAGCCAGTTAATCAGAACTCGGTTTGGTTGGCTTATTAATATTTACTCTGATATTTAGCTATTATTGATGGCGGTAATAATTATTACCGCTTTTTCCATTTTTATACATATTTTTTGTAACCGAGATTTTTGCCTGCACCATGTAAACATCGTGTAAATACCTGTATATACCCAGTAAAATCCTCAAACCTCGCCAAATTAACTTTGTTTAACTGTTAAGTATTGGTTTTGTGTCAATTTATTACATCAAGCAATGACGACTGATAATTTCAATTTAAGGAAATACGATGAATAACAGTTCAAATAATCATAAAAGAAAGGATTTTAAAGTGGCGAGCTTATCGTTAGCTTTATTATTAGGGTGCTCAACCATGGCCAATGCCGCTGTTGAGAAGTTAACGGTGAGTGGGAATCAAATTCTTGCAGGTGGAGAAAACACAAGCTTTGCAGGACCTAGCCTATTTTGGAGTAATACGGGGTGGGGCGCTGAAAAATTTTACACAGCAGAAACAGTAGCAAAGGCAAAAACTGAATTTAATGCAACATTAATTCGTGCAGCTATTGGCCATGGTACGAGTACCGGTGGTAGTTTGAACTTTGATTGGGAGGGCAATATGAGCCGTCTTGATACTGTTGTAAACGCAGCTATTAGCGAAGATATGTACGTTATTATTGATTTTCATAGCCATGAAGCACATACCTATCAAGCAACTGCAATTCGCTTTTTTGAAGACGTAGCTACCAAATATGGGCAGTACGACAATGTTATTTATGAAATTTATAATGAGCCGTTACAAATCTCGTGGGTTAACGATATTAAGCCTTACGCAGAAACAGTTATTGATAAAATTAGAGCAATCGACCCTGATAACTTAATTGTGGTTGGTACGCCTACGTGGTCACAAGATGTGGATGTGGCATCACAAAACCCGATAGATCGCGCCAATATTGCTTACACTCTGCATTTTTATGCTGGCACGCATGGCCAATCGTATCGAAATAAAGCACAAACTGCACTCGATAACGGTATTGCACTATTCGCCACAGAGTGGGGAACAGTTAATGCTGATGGCAATGGTGGTGTTAATATTAATGAAACCGATGCATGGATGGCATTTTTAAAACAAACAATATTAGCCACGCTAACTGGGCTTTAAACGATAAAAACGAAGGTGCATCGTTATTTACGCCAGGTGGTAGTTGGAATTCATTAATCGCGTCAGGCACTAAAGTTAAAGAGATCATTCAAGGTTGGGGTGGTAGTACGGTTGCTTTAGACTCTGATGGCGATGGTATAAGTGATAGTAACGATCAGTGCGATAACACTCCCGCAGGTACAACGGTTGACAGTATTGGTTGTGAAGTAACTGACAGCGATGGCGATGGTATTAGCGATAGTGTTGATCAATGCCCTAATACACCTGTAGGTGAAACTGTTAATAATGTAGGTTGCGTTGTTGAAGTAGTTGAACCACACAGCGATGCGGATAACGATGGTGTGAATGATGATATTGATCAGTGCCCAGATACACCCGCTGGTACAAGTGTTGATACAAACGGATGCAGTGTTGTAAGTTCAACAGATTGTAATGGTATTAATACATATCCTAATTGGGTAAAAGAAGATTATTCGGCCGGTGCGTTTACTCACAATAACACAGACGATAAAATGCAATATCAAGGTAATGCATACAGCGCAAATTGGTATACAAACAGCATTCCAGGAAGTGATGCTTCGTGGACGCTTATCTATAGCTGTAGTTAAACGCGTTAAATAAAATATGCGAAGAAGGTAAATAATACAAATACATTTACCTTCTTTTTAAAAGTATTAGCCTTTATAAACACTTTGGTGTTGATTAATGATGTTGTAGCTAGGGGAGTTTATGTTATCTATATAGCGCCAATCGGTTGTGATTTGCTCTTTAGTAATAGTCACTAACATATATCCACGGTGTGATAAGTCACAATAGTTTAAGTCGTTTATTAACAATGAAAGCGAGTCAGCCATTTGCTTTGCTTGTGCTGTATTAAGCGCTAAATAATGCTCCATACCCGGGGATGTAACACCAGGCGTTGCAAATTCTACTCCTATGCTTTCGCCTTTTGCATTTTTTAATGTGCCATGCCACGCATTGTGCGTATCACCTGCAACCACGACTAACTTTTTATTTAATGCGGTAACGCTTTTGTATAATGCTTCGCGCTCGCTTGGGTAACCATCCCACGCATCTAAATTGTAAGGCTTTAAAGTATTTACGCGTGCGAGTTGCTCAGGTGTTACCGCTTTATTAGCTAACACGGCTTTTTTAATGGCAACAAGCTCTTTTAACACCTGAGGTATTTTAGTGCGATCGGATTGCGAGAATATTTCAGTAGGTAGCCACATTTTAGTCATCAATACTTGCTGGCCCAATACTTGCCATTTTGCATTTGATTTAGTTATTGCACTCGTGAGCCAGTTTAGTTGTGTGTTACCTAGTAACTGCCTACTTGGATTATTTAAATCACTGGCAAAGCGCGCAACATCCATTTGTTTGGTCTCTAGGTTTTTATAGTCGCTGTAAGCGAGTTGTTTATCGCGTGCTATTACGCGCGTATCTAGCATGTGCAAGCTTATTAAATTACCAAAATCGAAGGTGCGGTATATTTGCGGGCTTTGTTCGCCCATAGGCGGTCTAATTGGCAGCCATTCGTAATAGGCTTGAATAGCTGCTGCACGGCGCTTAAAAAAGTCACCTTCATCAGGGGTATGATTTTCAGCACCACTTTTATAGGTATCGTTGGTAACTTCGTGATCATCCCATATTGCAATAAAAGGCGCTGCAGCGTGAAGAGCTTGAAGGCCTTGGTCTGTTCTGTAAATAGCATAGCGCTTACGATAGTCGCTAAGGGTAATAATTTCACCACTGTTATCGGCTGCTAATTGGCGGCCAATTTTTTCAGCATTTTCGGTAGCGTATCCGCCCATTGGGTATTCGTAAATGTAATCTCCTAAATGCAGTACCACATCTAAATCTTTTTGTTTAGCGGCATCGGTGTAGGCATTAAAGTACCCAGCAGGATAGTTTGAGCACGACACAACAGCCATTTTTACTTGTTCAATGTTATTTATTGGTAGTGTTTTAGCACGGCCAATTGGGCTTTGTGTATTTAAACCCATAAACCGATAAAAGTACTCTGTGTTTGGAGCAAGTTCTTGCACATCTATTTTTATTGTAAAGTCTCTGCTTTTATCTGTTTGTTCGCGCCCGCTGCGGATGATGTTTTTAAATTGAGAGTCACTTGCCAGTTCCCAAGCAGCAGTAACTTCAAAATTTGATTGAGAAGTAGTTGCACGTGTCCAAATTATTAAAGCATTACTGAGCGGATCGCCACTGGCTACACCGTGTTTAAATTCAATAGCCGATAGTGGTTTGTTTGTTAATGTTTGAGCACAACCTGTAATGGCACTCGATACTGCGACGGTAAATATGCTTGCTGCTGAGGTTTTTAAGAAATTTCGACGTGATGAAAGGGTCATACTGCACTTTTTGAATTATTTATAGTGGTGTGCACTTTAGCGGGTAGATATGACGTTTTTATAAACGCTAAATGTATTTAGTGTGACGGTATTAATACATTTAAACCCTTTTATTTATTAACTAAAAAGTAGTCAAAAAAATTAAATTAAATGGTTAAATTAACAAGGTATGAATTTTTTAAATTAAAGAGATGCATGTAAAATTGTTTAATTACAGTTGCTTACGATTTATTTTTATGTTGGCACAACCCTTGAGTATGTAACTACGTCTAAACAATACACAAACAAGGAATACCATTATGAAACATTCAATTAAAATCGCTATGGCAAGTTTATTAGTATTATGTTCTGCGCAAGTACATGCAACAGAAGTGGACCTAGATGTAACTGATATATTAACTCAAAGTGTAGCAAGCTACGTAAAGCAAACCACAATCGAGCTTGAAAAATCACTAAAGGAAACGCTTTATTTTGATGCTAAAACTGTTTTAGAGGGTTTATTAGATGAGCCCGTTTTAACACATAGCACAACGCTTAAAAATACTGACACTAGTATAAAAAACGTAAAATAAATTATTTAAAGGATTAAAACGATGAGCAGTGAACTTGGATTATTTGCATTAATGTTAGCACCCGTAGTCAGTATGATTAGCGCTTATTACTCGGTTCAAGTGTTTAAAGCTATGGGAGGTTGGTTTAATCTTTAGCCAATTATATAGCTGGTAATTAATTCGATTCATACAAAGCTGATCGACTTAGCAAAAGCGCACGTAAATAAAGGCAGAGTGTTTGAAAGAAGTAGACTTTATGAAACGTGCGATTTTTCCATTACCCATTTTTATGTTACCTGAAGGCTATACGCGATTACGCATATTTGAGCCTCGCTATTTAAATATGGTTAAAACCGCATTAAAAAACAATACAGGGTTTGTGCTTTGTACATTTGAGCACGACACGCCATTTAATATAAGCGCGCAAGGTTGCCTTGTTGATATTATTGATTTTGACCAAGACGACAACGATGTATTATTAATCGATGTGTTTGCTTCTCAAAGCGTTCAAATAAATGACGTTTATCAAGACGAGGACGAACTGCGACATGGTTTGGTGTCTTCTTGTAATACGCCATATTGGTATAAGGATTCTAACAACTCAGTTGGCGAACATGACTTATTGCATGATGCGCTTTTAAACGTGTTTAAAAGTAATCCGGAACTTAATTTACTGTACAAAAAAACTCACTTTGACAAACTGCCTTGGATTGCAGCCCGTTGGCTTGAGCTCCTACCTATTTCTATTGAGAAAAAACAGCAACTTGCGTTTGAAACGAACTTTGATAACTTACTGAATTTCCTCCATACTGTGATTAATAACGAATTTGCCTAAATTTTATGATCCTAAATTAATTATTGCCCGTATTACTTAATACAAAAGCAATAACGGGATAAATTATTATGGTAAGTCAACAACAATCACCACGTTGTGAACCTAATACAGGTAAGTACACTGCCATGCCAGAAACGCCGAGTAAAGAACTCATGCAAGCGCTTATAGATGTTGCACAGTCACGCGATAAAAAAGCATTTTCCTATTTATTTGAATACTTTGCGCCAAAAATTAAACGCTTTGGAATTAAGCAATTTGGTGTTGAAGCTCAAGCAATGGAGCTTGTGCAAGAGACGTTAACATCTGTTTGGCGTAAAGCACATTTGTATCACAGTGATAAAGGTGCGGCTACTACTTGGGTTTATACCGTTATGCGTAACGCTTCATTCGATATGCTTCGTAAAATGAAAAGTAATAAAGAAGAAAATATAAGCGAAGATATTTGGCCGTTATTAAACGAATCACAAGATACACATCACGAATACAGTGATCATTTAGAAGATAAACAAATTAAACGTTATTTAGACAAATTACCTATTGCTCAACGCGAAGTGGTAAGAGGCGTTTATTTTCAAGACATGTCGCAAGAGCAACTTGCACATCAACTTAATATTCCAGTAGGCACGGTAAAATCACGATTACGTTTGGCCTTGCAAAAATTACGTAATGAAATGGGAGATCAGCATGATTAAACATCACCCGAGTGAAACTTTACTGACACAGTATTGCGATGCATCACTTGCTACATCATTGAGTTTAGCCGTTTCTATACATGTAGATATGTGCCCTGTGTGCCAAGCTAAAGTAGCTAAAATTGAGGCAAGTAACGCAAACGCATTATTTAGCGAAGAGCCAGCGCAGTATGAGAAACCTCAAGCTGAGCAACCTGAGTTACTTGAAGAATTTGAATTGAATGTGCTTGATATGATCACGTCTGATGATTCTATTGACGAAGTTTATGAAGTAGAGCCTGTTTCTATTAAAGTTAATGAGCATAACTATCAGCTTCCACGTGCGCTAACGCGTATTTCTCACAGTAAATTTACCCAAGTGGGTAAGCTTGCGAGATCGCGTATTGCACTTGATGATGGCCCGTTACGCTCTAGTTTGTTACATATTGATGCTGGTGGTGAAATACCAGAACACACGCACACTGGCTTTGAAGTTACTTTACTCCTAGATGGCGAGTTTAGTGATGAAGAAGGAAAATATGTACCAGGTGACTTTATATGGCAAGATGGTAGCCACCAACATACTCCTTTAACAAAAGATGGTTGTTTGTGCTTTACAGTTGTCAGTAGTGCGCTACATTTTAATAAGGGCTTCAGCAAGTTACTAAATCCAATAGGTAATTTGATTTACTAAGAGAATTTATGCACACAGATATAATAAAAATAGGTATAAGCGCCTGCTTAGCAGGCGAAAAAGTTAGATTTGACACAGGTCATAAAAAGTCAAATTTCTGTATGGATGAGTTAGGTAAACACGTTGAATATACACGGTTTTGTCCGGAGGTAGCGGTAGGTTTACCAATACCTCGACCAACTATTCGCCAAGTTAAAGTGGGAGATACTATTAAAGTATGTCGCCCAGATGGCACTGGAGATGTAGGTCAACAACTTACCGAGTATGGTAAAAAAGTTGCAACAGAACAAGCTAAAGAGTTGAGCGGGTTTGTATTTTGCGCAAAAAGTCCAAGCTGCGGCATGGAGCGCATTAAAATATACAACGAAGCAGGCACGGGTAATACTTCTGAAGGCATTGGTTTTTTTGCTGAGCAAATAATGAAGCACAACCCATTATTGCCATGTGAAGAAAACGGTCGCTTAAATGACATGCATTTACGTGAAAACTTTGTAATGAGAATTTACGTATTTAAAAATTGGCAAAAGTTAGTACAAGAACCACTAACGGTTCACAAGCTTACTCAATTTCATTCTCAGTATAAGTACTTGTTGATGGCTCATAATTACCAAGCTTATCGTGATTTAGGTAATCTGCTTGGAACGTTCGTAGGTGACGACATAAATGCAGTTGCTGATGAATATATTTTAGGTTTGATGACGGGTCTGAAAAAGCCTGCTTCTCGAAGAAATAATTGCAATACCCTAATGCACTTACAAGGCTACTTTAAAAATGATTTATCAAAGGTTGAAAAACAAGAACTTCGTGATGCCATAGACGAATACCGCGAAGGATTGGTGCCATTGTATGTACCACTTACCTTGTTAAAACATCATTTGAAAGTTCATCCGAATGAGTACCTTGAAAAACAGGTGTTTTTTAACCCATACCCTCACGATTTAAAATTACGATTTGGTATTTAATGGATACATTATTTTGGTTTAGGCGCGATTTGCGCCTTTTATCTAATGAAGCGTTAATTCAAGCGCTAAATAATGGCGCTAAACACGCCATTTTTTTTGTGTCTGAAAAGCAGTGGCAACAACACCAAGCTGCGCCTATTCAGATTGACTTACTCAAGCGCCGAGTTACTTATCTTCAATCACAACTTGCTGATTACGGTATTACTTTACATATTATTGAAGCGCCTAGCTTTAGTGATTGTACGCGCGAGCTGATTAACTTTTGTAAAGCAAACGATGTAAAACACGTAATTGCTAATACAGAGTATGAGCTTAATGAAGTAAACCGCGATAAAGCAATTTTGCATGAATGCGATGAGCTTTCTATTACTTTTACTTTGTACGAAGGTGATTTAATTGCACCTGTTGGAACGGTCAAAAATCAAAGTAATGAAATGTATAAAGTGTTTACTCCATTTAAACGTGCATGGTTAAAGCAGTATCAAGATACACACTTTAGTTTCCCACAATGGCCTTTAACTTCTGAGCTTATTGAGTTTGACGAGAGTGACTTACTAAAAAGTGATGGATGCTCAGATAAGTGGCCAGTTGACGACGAAACACTCTCTACCGTAGTTGATAATTTTATATGCGACAAACTTACAAGTTACGACGACCAGCGTGATATTCCCAGTGTAAAAGGCACATCAGGTTTAAGCCCGTATTTAGCACTAGGTATTGTAAGCACAAAGCAACTGCTTATTAATATTCAGCAGCGTTATCCTGATATTTTAACTACATCAAAAAGTAAAACGTTTACGTGGATTAACGAGCTTGTTTGGCGCGAATTTTACAGACATTTAATTGCTGAATTTCCGAAGCTTTCGCGCGGCGATAACTTTAACGAAAAGTATAATGCTGTAGTGTGGCGTAAAAGCGAAAGCGATTTTAAAGCATGGTGCGAAGGGCGTACAGGTTACCCATTAGTGGATGCAGCAATGCTACAACTTAAGCAAACCGGTTGGATGCATAATCGTTTACGAATGGTTGTTGCAAGCTTTTTAACTAAACATTTATTAATAGACTGGCGTAAAGGTGAACGCTTTTTCATGCAGCACCTAATTGATGGCGATTTAGCCTCAAATAATGGTGGTTGGCAGTGGGCTGCAAGTACGGGCTGTGATGCTCAGCCTTATTTTAGAGTTTTTAATCCTATCAGACAAAGCGAGCGCTTTGATCCAACGGGCAAGTTTATCCGTAAGTATTTGCCAGAGCTTGAAAACGTGCCAGATAAACACATTCATTTTCCACACACTTATTTAGCCGCAACAGGCAAAGATAAGGAATGTTACTGGCCAGCAATAGTTGATCATAAAGCGGCACGAGAACGTGCACTTGCTGCATTTAAGGTGTGATATGGATAACCAGTTACCAGTAGATAAATTTGTTGAAATATACCAACAGCTTAATAGTACTAATCTTGATTTATTGAGTGATATTTACTGTGACAACATACAGTTTATAGACCCGATGCATGAAATTAACGGCATTGTAGAATTGCGCAGGTACTTTGCTAACTTATACAGCAATGTTAAGCATTGCCAGTTTGATATTAGTGATTCGTTTAATAGCGGTAACAATGCTTTTATTTATTGGACTATGCATTATGCACATCCAAAGCTTTCATCAGGTAAAACTATCTCGGTAGCCGGTCATAGTAAGCTTATTTTTAAAGATGGCAAAATTATTAAGCACAGAGACTACTTTAATGTGGGCGAGTTGTTATACAAACACATTCCTTTACTTGGTAGCGTTATAAAGCTAATTGATAAAAGGGCAGGTTAATTATGATCACACTTATAACGGGTGCTACATCAGGTATTGGCGAGCAGCTAGCAATTAAATATGCACAGCTAGGAGACACTGTTATAGCTTGCGGCCGTAATAGTGATAAGCTCGCCGAGCTTGCTAAATACGACAATATCCAAGCATGTAAATTTGATGCAACTAACCTGCAAGATATAAAAGAGTCTACTATTGGCTTTCCTCATTTTGACCGTGTTATTTTAAACGCTGGTAATTGTGAATATATAGATGATGCGCGCAACTTTGATAGCGCGCTGTTTGAGCGTGTAATAAACGTAAATTTACTTTCTATGGGGTATTGCCTTGAGGCGTTACTTCCTAAAATAAATCCAGGCGGCCAACTTGTTTTGGTCAGCTCAAGTGTTACTTATCTTGCGCTACCTCGTTCAGAAGCTTATGGCGCATCAAAAGCGGGTGTAAGTTACTTAGCAAAAAGCTTAGCGGTTGATTTAAATGATGTTGATGTGACTTTAGTTCATCCCGGGTTTGTAAAAACGCCACTTACTAATAAAAATGATTTCCCGATGCCTATGGCCGTTACTGCTGAAAAAGCAGCTGACTACATGATTAAGGGTATTCAAAAACGCCGCAAAGACGTTCATTTCCCTTATCGTTTTACACTTATATTAAAAGCTTTACGCATTTTACCACTGCCGATTTGGCTTAAAATCGCAAAAGGATTAGCCCGTTGAAAAAAATAGCAATAATAGGAACTGGTGTATCTGGTTTAACATGTGGGCATTTGCTTCACAAACATTACGATGTAACCGTATTTGAAAAAAATGATTACATAGGTGGCCACACAGCAACGGTTGATGTTGATGTGTGTGGCATCAAATACGCAATAGATACAGGCTTTATTGTATTTAATGACCGAACTTACCCATATTTTGAAAAGCTACTTTCGCGCATTGGTATTGATAAACAAACAACCCAGATGAGCTTTAGTGTGCATAACGAAGCCACTGGTTTTGAATACAATGGACATACGTTTACAAGCTTATTTGCACAGCGTCGTAATATTTTTAGACCTAAGTTTTGGCGATTATTGTACGACATTGTTAGGTTTAACAAACTGTGCAAAGCAATGCATGAAAAAGGTGATTACCAGTCTGATCAATCATTAGGGCAATTGCTTAACGATAACCAGTTTAATGACTTTTTTAAATACCATTATATTCTTCCTATGGGCGCGGCTATTTGGTCTACCAGTATTAAAGAAATGGAAAACGTAGGCGTTGAGTTTTTTGTTAAGTTTTTCTTTAATCATGGGCTTTTAGATGTAACCAATAGACCACAGTGGTATGTAGTACCAGGAGGCTCTCGTCAGTATATAAAGCCGCTGATCAGAGGTTTTGCCGACAAAATTAACCTCAATACAAATATTAAATCAGTTACGCGGCAAAATGATGAAGTAACAATAGAGTTTGCCAATGGTGAGCAAAGTAAATTTGATAAAGTAATATTTGCTTGTCATTCAGATCAGGCGCTTGCACTACTGGGTGATGCTACTGAGCAAGAAAAGTCAGTATTGGGTGCAATAGCTTACACTGAGAACTCAGTGGTGTTGCACACCGATACAAACCTTTTACCAGATAGAAAAGCGGCATGGGCAAGCTGGAACTACCTACTTAACAACAACACTGATAGAGCCGCTGTTGTAACTTACCAAATGAATATTTTGCAAGGTATACAATCAGATACACAGTTCTGTGTAACGCTTAACCATCTTGAAGGAATAAGCCAAAGTAAAATTTTGCGCGAGTTTACTTATCACCACCCTGTATTTAACCAAGAGTCTATTGCGGCTCAAAAACTTAAACACAGTATTGACGGACACAACAATAGTTATTTTTGTGGCGCTTATTGGTACAATGGTTTTCATGAAGATGGCGTACACAGTGGTGTAGATGTAGCCAAGCAACTTGGGGTCGAATTTGACTAGTGCAGTGTATTTAGGCGATGTTAAACATCGCCGTTTTGCTGTTAAAGAACATCGCTTTAGTTACCCTCTGTATATGATGTGGGTAGATTTAAATAATCCTCAACAACTAAATGGTGTGCATAAACACATAGGTACGTCAGGCTTAAAGGCGTTAAAGTTTAATGAAGCTGATTATCTTAAAGGCACCTCACAGCTTGCTAAACGTCCTCTTATTGAGCGTGCACACGAACAACTTGCCAATTTAGGTATTACTGAAACCTTTACTCATATTTACATGCTTGGGCAACTTCGTTGTTTTGGTGTGTATTTTAGTCCTGTTAATTTTTACTTTTTTGGTCATAACGACACCCGTTTTAAATACATGATTGCTGAAGTAAGTAATACACCATGGAACGAACGTCATTATTATTTAGTACCTTTAGAAAAAAAAGTGAACTTTAAAAAGGTTTTTTCCGTATCACCTTTTATGAATCTAGATATGAACTATCATTGGCATGTTAAGCAATCGCCTGATAAAACATTGATACACATTGAAAATAAGCGAAATGAAGAGCTATTATTTGATGCTACACTTCGCTTAAAACGTAAAGAACTTACTAAAGAAGAAGTTAATAAGTTATTTAAACGTTTTCCGGCCATGACATGGTCTATTTTCAAAAGTATTTATTATCAAGCGTTAAAGTTGTTTATTAAACGAGTTCCTTTTTTAGGCCACTCAGGCAAGCCATAAAGCACATAGATAGTCAGGACAATTAATAGGTATTTCAATGGATAAAGTGTCGAGCTTAAATTGCGAACAAAGCACAAACTGGTTAACTAACATATATAAAAAATTAGTGACTAAAGCCTTCTCGTCAATTGAAACAGGTCAAGTTGTTTTAATTGAAGGGAATGAGCGTACAGTTTTTGGCGACCCATCTTCAGTGCTAAAAGCAACAATTATTGTAAACGATAAAGCTATGTATAAGGCATTTGCATTATCTGGGAGCGTTGGCGCTGGTGAAGCGTATATTTTGGGGCATTGGTCTTGTGACAACTTAACCTCTTTCATTGAGATATTTGCTATAAATGAGAAGCAACTTGATGAGTTTGAGAAGAAATTCGCATTTTTTAGCAATATTGCACACCGGTTTAATCACATAAAAAATAAAAATTCTGAATCGGGTTCTAAGAAAAACATCGTTGCTCATTACGACTTAGGTAATGATTTGTACGAATCATTTTTGAGTAAAGAAATGCTTTACTCAAGTGCTGTATATCCTTCAAAAGAAGCGACGCTTGAAGAGGCTCAACAATACAAGCTTAAACGCATTTGTGAGCAAGTTGAGCTTCAAAAAAATGATTCAGTAATTGAAATTGGTACAGGGTGGGGGGCTTTTGCTATATATGCAGCCACACATTACGATTGCCATGTAACAACAACAACCATATCTGATGAGCAACATGATTATGTCGCTAATAAAATTTCAGAGCTTGGTCTTGAAAGTAAAATTACATTACTTAAGCTCGATTACAGACAATTGAAAGGAAAGTACGACAAGCTTGTTTCTATCGAAATGATAGAAGCGGTGGGCCATGAGTACTTACCTAGCTTTTTTACTCAATGTGGTGAATTGTTAAAAGATGACGGTGCCATGCTCATACAAGCTATAACTATTGGCGATCAGCGTTATAAGCATTACTTAAAAAACTCTGATTTTATTCAGCAGTATATTTTTCCAGGCGGGTGTTTGCCATCACTTAACGAAATGAGTGAGCAGATTAAAAATAATACCGACATGGTAATTCATACTGTTAATGATATTGGTGCACACTACGCAAGAACATTAGCTGATTGGCGAAGCCGTTTTATAAAAAGCTGGCCTGATTTGGACCGCTCAAAATTTGATGAACGTTTTTATCGTTTATGGTTGTTCTATTTTGCTTATTGCGAAGGCGCGTTTAGAGCCAGAGCAACAAGTACGGTGCATTTAATGGCGCGTAAACCACGTTTTGTTAGCGATAACGATGATATTGCGCTCGGTTACTAATTTTGTTTTATTTCAAGCAGTGTGGTTTTTATCATTGCTGCTTGAAGCTGATTCGCTACTTTTTAGCGGACTGATTATTGTTTTAATGTTTTGGTTGTCAAAACAAAAAAAACAAGACACCTTACTTCTAATTAAAGCCCTACCTTTAGCACTATTATTAGAATTTATAGCGGTAAAGTTAGGCTTGTTAGAGTTTAAAGTTTATCCCTTCCCTCTATGGCTCGTCTTTTTATGGGCTGCGTTATTACTTTCTTTAAATACCTCAATGGTTTTTTTGAGTAAATTAAAGCTTTGGCAGGCCTTTTTAGTATGCATGGCTTTTGCGCCAGCAAGTTATTGGGCTGGGGCGCGCTTTGAAGTAATAAGTTTAGGTTTACCTTTATGGCAGTTTTGGCTCGTTTACGGTGCGCTTTGGTCTACAGTGTTTACTGTTATTCTTTTTATAAACCAAAAAATCAAGTTATTCATCAATCGCTGATCGCCCACAATTCCCATTTCGTAACATTACCCATTGACTCAAGGGAGCTTATTTTGAAATTTTTACTAAAGGCAGTTACTTTTTATTTGCTTACAACTTCAATTGTTTTAGCTAACACACAGTTTAACAAAGTAGGCGAAGCACGAATGGAGTATTTATTTTGGGATGTATATGACGCGGTTTTATTTACCCCTTCAGGTAATTACAGCGCAGGAACGCATCCTATTAAATTTAAACTTACCTATTTACGTGACTTTGAAGCTAAAGAAATCGTAAAAGCAACAAATGAGCAGTGGGAGCATATTGGAAAAAAAGAGCTAGCAGACAAATACGACAGTAAATTATTGTCTATTTGGCCTGATATTAGACAAGGTGATTCGCTAACGTTAGTCACAAATGAGCAGGGTATGAGTACTTTTTATCATAATGATGAAAAAATTGGCGAAATAAATGAACCTCAATTTTCGAGTGATTTTTTAGCCATTTGGCTGGATGAAAAAACCTCTGAGCCGAAACTACGAAAGCAACTATTAGGGAATTAATATGAATGTATTTAACGCGTTTAAAACAGCTCTTGTATGCTTATCTGCTTTGTTGCTGATAAGCTGTTCGGCACCAAATGTAGAGCATTATAAAAATACATCGCCAAACTTTGACTTTAAAACATTTTTTAGTGGAAATTTGAAAGCCTACGGTGTTGTACAAGACTTTAAGGGTGAATTGACCCGCAAGCTTGTCGTAGATATGAATGCGAGCTGGGATGGTAACCAGGGCGTTATTGAAGAAGACTTTGTTTATGACGATGGCGAAACTCAAAAGCGTATTTGGAAAATAACGTTAAACGAAGACAATAGTTTAACGGGTGTGGCAGATGATGTTATAGGTACTGCAAAAGGTAGAAGTGATGGCAGCGTATTTCATTGGAATTACGATGTAGAGCTTCCATACGATGGCAGTACTTTAAAAGTGAATTTTGATGATTGGATGTACCTGGTTACACAATCGCGCTTGATAAACCGCACATCTATTGTTAAGTTTGGAGTCGAGGTCGGGGAAGTGACCTTAGTGATCGAAAAAATATAGCTTATTTACCCAGTTGCTTAACTTGCGCCAAAATTGTACTCAAATTAAGTCTTTGTTAACCCAACACGCTGTATTTTACAGAGAATTATTTAAATTTTACTCATTTTTTAAGAATTTAAGCAAAAAATGCAATTTGCTGTTGCTAACTCTTTAAAAATGCATAAAGATAGGTTTTGCGAAGGCAAAATAATAACGAATAGGAATCTAACAATGAATAAAGCTCAATTAGTTGAAAAAATTGCTACTGATGCAGAAATCTCTAAAGCCGCTGCTACTCGTGCTCTTGACGCGTTTACAGGTGCTGTAACTTCTTCTTTAAAAGAAGGTGATTCAGTAGCATTAGTTGGTTTTGGTACTTTCTCAGTAAAAGAACGTGCAGCTCGCACTGGCCGTAACCCACAAACGGGTGCTGAGATCCAAATCGCAGCGGCAACTATCCCAAGCTTTAAAGCAGGTAAAGGTCTTAAAGACCAAGTAAACCCTTAATAGGTTTAACGAATTAAATTAAAAAAAGAGCTAATTAGCTCTTTTTTTTTATGTTTAATAAAGACATCAATTGATGCCTTTATATTATAAATTTATGCTTTTAAGGCTTTATCGCCTCGACCAATGCCAACAGCGCCAGAACGTACAACTTCAATAATATCGGTTTCATGACGAAGAGTGTCTAAAAACGACTCTATTTTGTCTGTACTGCTCACTAGTTGTAGACTATAGCTTTGTCGGCCCATATCTAAAATAGCACCTTGGAACACATCAACTACTCGCGTAACCGCTGCACGAGTCGTCTCGTCTTGAGCAAATACCTTAACAAGCAATAGCTCACGTTCAATGTGACTCATTTCTGTTAAATCGATAATTTTAAGCACGTCGACTAATTTGTTAACCTGCTTTGTAATTTGCTCTACAACTCTGTCATCACCCATAGTGGTAATGGTAATACGTGATAGTGATTGATCGTCAGTTGTGCCAACAGTTAGGCTGTCGATGTTATATGCACGTTGTGAAAAAAGCCCAACAATACGTGATAGGGCACCTGGTTCGTTTTCTAATAAAATAGATAAAATACGACGCATTATGCTTTTACTCCTTTACGTAACCACATCTCATCAATGCCGCCTAACTTAATTTGCATTGGGTATACATGTTCTTTTTCATCAACGTTTATATCTAAAAAGACTAATCGGTCGTTAATTGACATTGCTTTATTGATAGCAGGTTGTAACTCATCTAGTGTGTTTACTTGTATGCCTACATGGCCGTAGCTTTCAACTAACTTAACAAAATCAGGTAGTGAATCCATGTAAGATGATGAATGACGTCCACCGTAAACCATGTCTTGCCATTGGCGTACCATACCTAAAGAGCGGTTATTAAGTGATACAACTTTTACCGCTAGGTTGTACTGTAAACAGGTTGATAGTTCTTGAATATTCATTTGAATAGAGCCATCACCCGTAATACACACAGACTCTTTATCAGGAAAGGCTAGCTTTACGCCCATTGCAGCAGGTAAACCAAAGCCCATGGTGCCTAGGCCGCCTGAGTTGATCCATTGACGAGGATGCTTAAATGGATAATATTGCGCTGCAAACATTTGATGCTGACCAACGTCAGAACTTACATAAGCATCGCCATTAGTGGCTTTATAAACCGCTTCTATCACGGCTTGTGGCTTAATTTTGTCGCCATCAGTGTTGTAGCTTAAGCACTTTTGTTCGCGCCAGCTGATAATTTGTCGCCACCAATCTTCTTGCGCGCTGCGGTCTATTTTAATTGGGCTTTTATCAATACCCGCTTGTAGTTGTTCAAGTACGGTTGCTAAACAACCTACAACTGGTATGTGTGCTTTAATTGTTTTAGATATTGAAGTTGGGTCAACATCAACATGAACAATTGTGGCATTAGGGCAAAACTTTTGAACATTATTAGTTACCCTGTCATCAAATCGGGCACCAAGCGCTAAAATCACATCGGCGTTAGCCATTGCTTTGTTTGCCTCAAGCGTGCCGTGCATGCCTAACATACCTACAAAGTTTGGATGCACACCTGAAATACCACCCAATCCCATTAGTGTATTTGTAATGGGGGCATTTAATGATTCAACTAAATGCGTTAATTGCTCTGATGTATTTGAAATGACAATACCACCACCAGAGTAGATAACCAGTTTTTTGGCCTCTAAAATAGCTGTTACGGCTTTGCGAATTTGTTTTGAGTGCCCTTTAGTATTTGGGCTGTACGTTCTCAGCTCGGTGGTTTTAGGAAATTCGTATTCAAACTTAATAGCAGGGTTAAGCATATCTTTTGGAAGCTCAACAACGACAGGACCTGGGCGGCCAGTGCTAGCAATATAAAAAGCTTTAGCTAAGATTGTAGGGATGTCTTTAGCACTTCTACAGTTAAAACTGTGTTTAACTACAGGGCGAGAACAACCCACAATATCGGTTTCTTGGAATGCATCGTCGCCAATCAAATTTGTAGGCACTTGGCCTGATAACACAACCATAGGAATTGAATCCATGTAGGCCGTTGCAATACCTGTAATACAGTTTGTAGCGCCAGGGCCTGAGGTTGCAAGTACAACACCAACGTCTCCAGTAGCGCGGGCATAGCCGTCAGCCATATGTGTTGCAGCTTGTTCGTGACGTACTAATATATGTTCAATGTCATCTTGCTGAAAAAGTGCATCATATAAGTCTAAAACCGAACCACCGGGATAGCCAAATATGTATTTTACCTTTAACTCTTTTAATGCCTGAACTACTAGTTCAGAACCATTATATTCTTGTTTGCTCATCCTCATTCCTCTGTGCGCTTTTTTATGCATAAAAAAACCCCCGCGTAGTGCGAGGGTTTTTAAAAAGCAGTATCACCTTTTAATACATCCCCGCTGGGCTTATAACTAAGACCAGTACGAGTACGACTAAAAGATTAATGTGTGTGTTCATAGTTTTTACTCTACTTAGCAAAACACTGCTTTTAAATTAAAGATTTTGTATAGGTTTATTTTTAAGGGTTTTGAGCCTTCATGTCAACCTTGAAAGCTGTTTTTTGCATTTTAAATTCGTTTTGTGGCTTTTTTTAATTTAAACCTGCAGAAAGCCTATGTTTAATTGAGTTTACTGGCAGAAATTATGCATTTTAGGTTGTAAGTTCGATTTTAGATATAAAATAGTGTGAGAGACCATTAGCTTTAATTGCATATGTTAACTATATGTTTTTATCGCATGTTTAAATTTCTATTATTAGGTATGATTGCTACATAATTATGTTTGAGGAAAACACAGTGAAAAAAGTGACGTTAATTGCGCTTTTAACTACGCTATTAAGCCCTATGGTGGCGGCTAATAACTTAAGTCCGCATGATGTTGGTATAACTAACGAAGAGCGTATTTTATATTGGCTTAAAAAAAGAGACCAAATATCTTCAAGTGAGTTAGATAGTTCATTTAAGTCATATATGAGTAACAAAGACGTTGCCAATCACTCAATTAAAAATGGCTTTAGGCAATTTAAATCCTCTTCCAACTTTTTTTCAAACACAAATAAACAACAGGTCGCTTTTTCAACGTCGCTAGTGCCAGATCAAAGCGTTAATGATGTAAAAGTGTTAGGTATCTTAATTGATTTTCCTGATCTTAAACATGACGACAATCAACTTGTAGAGCAAGACACCGACATGTTTTACGCTGATTATTCAACTGAGCACTATCAGCAAATGCTTTTTAATACTCAAGGTTATATAGGCCCTGATGGACAAAGCTTAAAAACGGCTGCTGATTATTATAAAGCGGCTTCGGGAAATAGCTTAAACTTTAGCGGGCAGGTATATGGTTGGGTAACCGCTAATAGCAATGCAAAAATATATGGTGAGCGCCAAGGCAGTACACGGGATATAAATGCGCCCGCTTTAATTAAAGAGGCTGTGGAGAAAGCAGTTGCAAAGTTTAATATTAATTTAGCGGATTATGACTTAACTGATTTAGATGATATTGATGGTGACGGTATCCTTAATGAACCTAATGGCATTATTGACCATGTAATGGTATTTCATTCAAGTATTGGCGAAGAAGCGGGTGGCGGTTACCTAAGCACCGATGCTATTTGGTCGCACCGCTACTATGTATTTGATGAAAATAGCGGGCCGAGCGAGATTGCAGGCAGCAACATTAAGCTCTTTGGTTATACCATTAACCCTATTGATGCCGGGATTGGTGTGGTTGTGCATGAGTTTGGGCATGATTTAGGATTATTAGATGAATACGACTTACAATCTAACACGGTAGGTGAGCCTGTCGCATCTTGGTCAGTTATGTCGACAGGAAGTTGGGCTGGTTCGCCAAGAGGCTCAGAGCCAGTTATGTTTAGCCCTTATGCGCTTGAATATTTACAAAAGCGGTACCAGGGTAACTGGGTTAACCAGCTTACGCTTGATATGGATGAGATAGAGGCTAACTCACAGCAAACATTAATTAATACTGCGAGTACTTCACAACAGCAAAATCAAATAAAAATAACACTACCACCAAGGCTCGAAAAATTTAGGGATCCAGTTGAAGGTGATTTTCAATACTATTCAAATACGGGCGACAATATTAGCAATAGCTTAGTTAATACAATAGCGCTACCAAGCACAACTGAGACACTTACTTTAAGCTTTATTGCATATTACAGTATTGAGCGCGATTACGATTTAGTTCAAGTAAAAGTAAATGGCGAGCCAATCGCGAGTAATTATACGCAAGCGCTTAATCCATACTACGGTGATATTGGTCCGTATATCTCAGGTGATTCATTTCTTAATAGTGATGCTAAGCAACCTAACGGCTATTTGACCCATAAGTTTGATTTATCGGCTTATTCTGGGCAAACAATTGATTTAAAAATTGAATACATAACAGATGCGAACACACATTATTATGGTTTTGTTGTTGATGATATGCGCATTGAGCAAAGTGATACTTTAATTTGGCAAAATAATGCACAAGATCAAGTTCACACTGAGTTTAATGGCTTTGAAAAAGTAGGTAGTTACACATATGCATCGCCATCACATTACTATCTACAACTGCGTTCATACACAGGCGTTGACAGTAGCTTACAAGCTGAGCAGTACTCACCAGGCTTATTATTGTGGTACAGCAATGAATCTCAAGCAGATAATAACACTACCGAGCATCCAGGTAGTGGTTTTGCATTAGTGGTAGATGCCGATCAGCGTTCAATAAATAAGGGCAGTACGCAAACTCCGGCTGCTTCAGCAATTCAAATACGTGATGCTGCTTTTAGCCTATATCAACAAAGGGCAGGGTTAGGTGATGATGATTTATCAGCTATCACCGGGTTTACTGATAAAACCGATTATAGCTTTGCAGTGCAAAAACCATCGGGTGTTGTGCTTCCACAGGTTGGTTTTGGGTTTAGTATTATAAGCCAGTCAACAGATAGTGAAGATATAGAAGTAGAGCTTACTTACGATGTTACTAAGGGAATTAATTTTACTAAAAACGGTTTAACCGTTAATTTTAGTGTAGAAGGTTTTGCACTTACTCCAGCGGACAAATTTACGTGGAGTTTTGACGACGGGAGCTCCAGCACAGAGTTAACGCCTGCTCATGAATACCAAGACTATGGCACTTATAACGTTGAGTTTATGGCAGATAATGGTACTTCACAGCAAGTAGCTGTAGCACAAGTTACATTAGTTGAACCATTAACTGTAAGTGAAATTGAATATGAAATAAACCAAGGAACTTTAACAGCTGAGGCATCGCTTACAGGTGGAGTCGCACCGTATACTTATAATTGGCAGCTAGGAGATGGAAGTACTTTAGCGACTCAATCGCTTACGTATAATTATTTGTACTCTGGCGATTACCAAGTAACGCTTACAGTGACAGATGACGACGGCACTGAACAATCAAAAGCGATTGATGTAACTGCTAATGTTCCGCTTAGCATAAACGCAAACGCTACAGTTAGTGATTTAAGCGCACAATTTAATGCCCAAGTAACCGGCGGCTTTAATAGTTACACTTACAGTTGGGATTTTGGTGATGGCAGTGCGTTATCAAATTTACAAAACCCAAGGCATACTTATCAAGCTGACGGGACTTATAACGTAACGTTGAATGTTACTGATACTCAAACCAATGATACTTTTACTCAAGAGTTATCTGCTACTGTACAAAAACAACAAAGTAGTTCGGGTTCAAGTGGCGGATCACTGGCGGGTTTATTAGGATTACTACTGTTAAGTTTATTTAGGTTTAATACTAACTTGCATAAATACATTAGGTAGTAAACGCAGTTAGCAAACATAAAAAAGCCCGCTAAATTAGCGGGCTATTTAAATTAATAACAAATATTAATTATAAACGGTCAATTACTGATTGAGTGAAATCAGTTGTACCGTGGCTGCCACCTAAATCGCGAGTTGTACGGTCGCCTGATTTAATTACATCAGCAACAGCACTACGAATACGCTCTGCAGTATCGCCCATATTTAAATGCTCAAGCATTTGAATAGATGCTAAAATTACAGATGTTGGGTTAGCTAGGTTTTTGCCAGCAATATCTGGTGCACTACCATGTACAGCTTCAAAAATTGCTGCATCTTCACCAATGTTAGCACCAGGTGCCATACCTAAACCGCCAACTAAACCAGCACAAAGGTCAGATAAAATATCACCAAATAAGTTAGTCGTAACAATTACGTCAAACTCTTCAGGTGTCATTACCAGCTTCATACATGTTGCATCAACAATCATTTCATTTGATTCAATTTGTGGGTAACGCTCAGCTACTTCACGTGCTACTTTTAAAAACAAACCAGATGTTGATTTTAAAATGTTAGCTTTATGAACTGCAGTTACTTTTTTACGACCTTCGCGTACCGCTAGCTCGTATGCAAAAGTTACGATTTTTTCTGCGCCTTCACGCGTAATTATCGATTTTGCTTCTGCTTCATTACCGTCTTCACTTACTACTTGGCCAGCACCTGAGTACATACCTTGCGTGTTTTCACGAATAGTAATGATATCAATATCGTCGTAACGTGCTTTAGTACCAACAAATGATTTAACTGGACGTACGTTAGCGTATAAACCAAATTGCTTACGAAGTGTTACGTTAATAGATGTAAAACCTTCACCTACAGGCGTAGTTAATGGGCCTTTAAGAGTGATTTTGTTTTTAGCAATTGTATCAACTGTTTCTTGCGGTAATAACTCACCTGTTTTTTCAAGTGCAGCTAGGCCAGCATCAACAAATTCATAATCAAAGTCGCAACCTGCGGCTTTTAATATTTCAAGTGCTGAGTCGATAATGCTCGGACCGATGCCGTCGCCTTTGATCACTGTGATGGTTTGTTTGGCCATTGACTTTTCCTTTAAAGAGTTTGATTTGCACATAAATTATTACTCTGAGAGAGTAACCGCTTGTTAGAACATTTATGTGAACGTGCTTGAAAATTTAAGGGCGCATTTATACCAATTTATCACCCATTTTGCTAGTTTATACAAAAAATACTGGGTATACACGAAAGTTATAATGGGTATAAAGACATAAAATAGCGCCTAATAAACTAAATACTATTAAACAACTCAAGAGATTCTAATTGTTGATAAAAATCAGCTTGGTTATGCCACTTGAGTATTTTTAGCTGTTCATTTAACGTTTGCTGCTGCCACGGAGTTAGCGAAAGTTCTGGTTTAAACACATTTTGAGCAACAACCTTAAGTGTGATCCAAAGTTTATGGGCCTCAGTTAAGTGCTTTTTAGGTGTTTGCTCTGCTTCTAAGAGTGCTGCTGTCCATGGGTTATCACTCAATAAAAGAGTAAGCTGTTGTGTTAGTTGTTCGGTGTTAATTGCATTTACCCCAAAAAAGGAGCAGATAGGGGCACTCAATGTTTTATTTGGTGTGTCGTCAATCAGCGTTTTACGAGAAAGCTGTGTACCGCACTGCGTTAATAAAAAATGAGCGTAAGCGTATAAAGGTAAAGTAATGTGCTCAAACTGGTCATGGTCATTTTTACTAACCAATAAAGCCATTATTTTTACTAATCCATTTAATCTGTTAGTCACGTAGGCTTGCAATGGATGTGGGGTGACATTAACTAATTGTTCAAAAACAACCCGTTGAATTATTGCAGGTGCATTATAATAACCGACCATAGATAAACTATGTTTTAAGTCTTTTGCGGGCTGATGTTCTTTATTATATGGTTTTACTGCCTCGCATAAATTAGCAATTACGAGAGGGTGAGGCGCCATCAGCAGGCTTAATCCTTTATAGCTGTATTCGTGCTGTAACTTAATATTACTTATTAGCTCAAGTAAAGATTGTGCCTTATCAACCTCAAGCTCACTTTGTGGTTTTACATGTTCACTGTTAAATACTTTAAAGCTAATGGTTTTATCAGTGCAATGCCATTGTTTTGGATTATCGTTAAGCGTTGCTTTTACTCTGTACCAGGTTAATTTATTTGGATTTGCTGTACTAATTAAAACATGCCGTTGTTGTGCATCAGTTGCTAAATAAATCATGGTTTGCTCAGCGTATAAAACGCGGCTTCCCGGTAATAATGGCCCTAAATGCGCTATTAGTGATTTAATTAATTGCAGTGCGAACAAGTTAGGTGTGCGAATGTACAAATCGGTAAGTGCTTTATATAAGCTAATATGTTTATTAGCCGTGTTGCTCGTAATGTTCATGCTAATAATATTTGCTAGAGCAATCAGCGTTATGCCCCCATCGTAAAGCATTATTTTAGGAGCACTTACCAATGCTTGTTTATACTTATTTAATTTAGCTAGTAACTGCGTAACAGGTTTTGCTGAATCGCCACTAGCTAACATTACTTTTGCTGCTAACTGATGACGCATTCTCCAAATTTTTTTATCAGAATCTTGAAAAGGTGTTTGCTCGCAAAGCTTGTTTAATTGCGCTCCAACACATAAATGTTCAATGAGTGTAGCGGCTATGTATAGCTCACTTAAGACACTATTATAATTTTGAGATTTACACAGGGCAGCAGTTATGACGCTCTGACTAACAACTAAATTTGTTGCATAAGAATAACTTGGATTATAAAGCGTTAATCGGGATTGTAATGCGAATGGCTGTTTGTTGTAGAGCACTCTATATTGCTCAGCTAGCTTACTTGCCATTGGATATAGAGCTGTCCATTTTTGTTTATTGTTATAATAACTTAAAAACAGCTGCGTATTATTAAGCAGCTGCTCTAAGGTAGTTGAAACAGCTTCATCCATTAAACCTTCACCTAATTTTGTTCTTGGTATTTATTGTATGCACTCGGGCCCCATAAAAACAGCTGCCCATTTTTAAATAATAGGCCAGTACATTCATCCATAGTGGTAATACCGTCAGATGTTTTATGTTGTGTACGATAAAAAACTATCTGAAATACTTGTTCACCTTCTCGTTTGGCATAAGTAAGATCGGGGCTGCCTAAGTAATCAAGAACACTATTTAGTGTTGTTGGCTGCTCAAGTGATAGTTTTTCGATGTAACGTTTATTGAAAGCCTCTCGGTCTTGCCAAATCATAGCTTGAGGATCGTCTTTATAAAAGGTAATCACCAATGCAGCTATCAGTGCATATAGCCCTAAACCTAAAATTAAATATCGGATAAATTTTTTCAATATGGCTTACTCTGACTCCGGTAACTAATATCAGTATACGTTTTGTAATGTTTAGAGGCTATTAACTTGCGACTAATTAAGTCTTAACTGCTTTAAACTAAAACCTAAATTTATATCGGTGCGTAAACTAACCAAGTGCTTTGAAATTACGTACATATCCATATTAGCGGCTAACTTTGCTTTAATACTCGGGCTTAGAGACTCATCTTCGGCTGCTTGTTCAATTGAGTTATAGTTATTAACTATTTGCTGCGCAGATTTAGTACCTATTCCTTTAACTCCCGGAATATCATTTGTTTTATCGCCCGCTAATGCCCAAAAATCAACGAGTTTATTTTGCTCAACACCAAAACGCTCTTTTATACTTGACTCATCTAAATATAGCTTTTTAAAGTAATCGTAAACTGTAATGTAAGGGCCAATATAAGGTAAAAAGCCTTTATCAGTAGAAACAACAGTGCTCGTTATTTGATTATTTGATGCCTTAAAGGCAAGCGTTGCAATAATATCATCAGCTTCATCGTTAATAGGCTCAAATACTACAATACCTGTTTCTTCAATTGCGGCTTTAAAATGCAATAGAGCATCTTTTAATACTTGGGGCATTGGCGCGCGTGAATGTTTGTAGTTTTTATAAAAATGATAACGCCAGCTTTTGTCACCATCGAACACAGCAATGGCATGGGTTGCATTACTCGTATCTAAAAGCTTTTTACAGGCGTGGGCTACACGTGCACAGCACGTTTGTATCATTTGCTCGTCGCTATGATGTTTTTGATTCGCGTCAACGGCGTAAATGCGCCTAATTAAATTAAGCGCATCTATAAGAAGTAAATGGGGTTTCAAACTATAAAACTCATGCTTTTATTTTGTAACATGGAACATATTTACTACCAGGGAGCTTCATGCGACCTTGAAGAACAAATGCCTGTAATAATTTATCCATATTTGTCATAAGGGCAGGTTCGCCACTTAAAATGTATGGACCGTTTTGTTTAATGGCTCTAACGCCTTCGTCTTTTACATTACCAGCAACAATACCAGAGAAAGCTCTACGCAAATTAGCCGCGAGTAGCTGTTTAGGCTGATCAAGGTGTAAATCTAAACTTGCCATATTTTCATGTGTTGGTGCAAAAGGTTGTTGAAAGTCGTTATCTATTTTTAATGTCCAGTTAAAGTAATAAGCATCACCTTCACTTTTACGGTAATCACGAACATTAGCCATCGATGACTTTAGTTTTTGACCGACTAATTCAGGATTATCAATAATTACTTCAAACTTATCCAACGCTTCCTTACCAAGTGTCATTTCAACGAACTCGCATAGCTCTTTAAAGTACGCCTCGCTTTGTTTGGGGCCAGTTAAAATAACAGGTAAACATTGTTTAGTATTATCTGGGTGCAACAATATGCCTAATAAATATAACAACTCTTCAGCAGTACCTGCGCCACCAGGAAAAATGATAATTGCGTGAGCTGTTCTAATAAAAGCTTCAAGGCGTTTTTCAATATCAGGTAAAATAACGAGTTCGTTTACAATAGGATTTGGTGGCTCGGCAGCAATAATGCTTGGCTCTGTTAAACCTAAGTAGCGATTATCGGTGTTACGTTGCTTTGCGTGGCCAATAGTTGCGCCTTTCATTGGGCCTTTCATCGCACCAGGACCACAACCGGTACAAATATTTAATCCACGTAAACCAAGTTCGTAACCTACTTGTTTTGTGTACTTATATTCAACCTCGTTTATTGAATGTCCGCCCCAGCAAACAACCATGTTAGGCTCGCTTTTAACACGCAGCGCACCTGCATTTCTGAGCATATCGAACACCATATGGGTTATGGCTTTTTGCTCTTTTAAATCTTTTTCGTATTTTTGACAAATAAACAAAATATCACGAATAACAGAAAATATATGTTCGTGAATACCGGTAATTATTTCGCCATCAACAAATGCGGTTTCGGGTGGGTTTTCAAGCTCAATTTTAATACCTCGTTCGCGGCTTACTAAACGAATATCAAAATCTTTGTATTTGTCGTATATATCGTTACTGTCGTCGGTATGGCTACCTACATTGAGGACTGCAAGTACGCAGTTTCTAAATAATTTATAACGCTCACTAGCAGACGATTGCTCTAATAAATCAACTTCTAATTGCGACAGTAAATCTAAAACCCCAGTTGGGTTTAACTGTATTAACATAGACGTGCTCCTACTACTAAATCGTAAAACTACTTGTCATAAAAGTTATAATAGCTATGACATTATTTACTGGTACAAAGTCTATCTCGCCCTGAATTTTTGGCTTCGTAAAGTGCATCATCAGCTCTATCAAATGCCTTTAATAGGGTATCGCCTTTTTTAAATTGAGTTGCACCTACCGAAATAGTGATCTCAATTTGTTTTTCTCTAAATTTAAAAGGTATATTTTTAATTACCTTTCTTACTTTATCCAGGGGTAATGTTGCGTTTTCTAGCGACACACCTGGCATTAATAGTACAAATTCTTCACCGCCATAACGCGCTATAAAATCAGACTTTCTTACCGATTTTTGCAACGCTTTTGATATAACTTGTAAGGTAATATCACCTGCGGTGTGGCCAAATCTATCATTGATAGATTTAAAGTGGTCAACATCAATAACTGCAAGCGTAACATCTGATGGCTGCACATTAAACAAATGCATTTCGTGATTGTAACGTTCGTCAAATGCAGCCCGGTTAGGCAGTTTTGTAAGCCCATCTAGTAAGCTTTTAAAGCGCTGTTCGTTTAAGCGTTTTTTATACGTTGTTAACTTATCTTCTAAAGTAACAATTCGAGTATTTATTTCATTAAAGCTAGCGCTAAGCATTTCTCTGTCTTTTCGTTCTAACTTTTCTTTTGCTATAAAATCTTCGCTTATTGATTTTAATTCGTTATCTACGAGTTCTTTTAAAGATGAGATTGATGTAGCTTTTTGCGTTTGCTCATTAAGATTTTTTATTTTTAGTTCAATGCTTTTATTAAGTGAGTCAAACTCAACTTCCATAGACTCAGAGTGCTTGCTAGTTGAGACGATAGAGTTATGAAGATCTTCGAGGGTTTGATTTAATGAAACTAAAAAGCTTTGCGCGGATTTACGCTCTTTACTTATATTTTTTACCACTACATCAATAATACTAATTGCAACATCAAGTAATGTATCGATTGAGTCACTTTCTGTAATATTATTTTTTATATTATTAATTTGTAGCGTAGCTTCTTCTTCAAGTATAAGTTCATTTGCGAGCTCAAGTAGTTTTTTTGCACGCGCCTGTTTTACTGGGCGCTGCTGATCAACTTGAGGGTTTTGCTTGGTAAGCAACGCTTCATGATAAAAGCTAATAAGTTGATCAAGTAGCGGAATGTAACCATGAGTTGAATGAACGTTATTAATCTCGTGATCGAGTAAATTTCTTAGAGTCCTACGAGTATCGTCAGGTAAACCTTTGGTTTTTTGTAATTGTTTACCGGCACTTTGCACACTGTTGTATAAATTACGTTGCTGAGCTTGTTGAATCGATTCTTGGTTTTTAAGTAGGATTAAAGTTTCACTAATAAGGGGAGCAAGGTTTTCAAAACTCATGCCTTTATTAAGCGCACTTCTAAATTTGGCGAGGCGATTATCTAACTCGATATCTAGTCCTTTACAGCTCAACGATAGTTTAGCTGTAAAGTCACATAGAACATCTACTTGATGTTTACGAGCACTCTCAACAGCCATACGCGCATCAATTGCTTGTTTTAGCTTTTTATCTGTTGCGTTAGATCTTTGTGACACCTAAGCATACCGCCATCAAATTAATTTCATTATCTTCAGTTTACAACAAATTTTTATTATGTGTAGTTATCTAGTAAAAAACTTAGAAATTTTAATAAGCTACTACTTATAAACTCGTATATAGGGTCATTTATCGTATTTAATTCACTTTTAAATAGGGGCTTGTTAGTCTTGTAAGCAATTAAGTTTCCACTAAGAGTCTCTATGAAAAAGTTATTAGCCCTTTCAATTTTAGCTGCATGTTCAGCGCCTGTATTTGCCGATGTAAATTATTCTTTAGAAATCTCGCAACCACAGCATCATTTAGGTGATGTAAGTGTTGAGTTTCCAAAAACAGCGCAAGCACACCTTGATATAAAACTTCCTGCGTGGCGCACGGGTCGCTACGAAATGTTAAATCTTGCAAATGGCATTCGCTACTTCAAAGCCAAAGATGAAGATGGCAAAGAACTAAAATGGGAAAAAATAGATCACAGTACATGGCGTGTACATCTTAATGAACCTACAGAAGTAAATGTTGACTACCAGGTGTATGCAAATGAGCTTGGTAAACGTGCTCGCCACATTGACGACAGCCATGCATTTATAGATGCGTCAGGCTTTTTTATGTTTAGTGAATCATTTCGCCAAGAGCCTGTAACCGTTAATTTAGACGTGCCTAAAAAGTGGCGTTCTGTATCGGGTATGAATAATTTAAAAGGCAAAAATTCATTTAAAGCAGCCGATTACGATGTACTTGTTGATTCACCAATCGAAACGGGTATTAACCAACTACACACATTTGAAGTAGAAGGGCGTGAATATGATTTAGTTATATGGGGCGATGGTAACTACGATGTAGAGCTAATGCTTACCGATCTTAAAAAATTAGTTGCCACGGGTAATGTAATTTGGGATGGCTATCCGTATGAGCGTTATGTATTTATGGTGCATGCAACATCAGGAGCTGGTGGTGCAACAGAGCATTTAAACTCAACAATTATTCAACGACCACGTGACCGATTTGGTAGCCGCGAAGATTACTTAGGTTTTATTAGCACCGCTGCGCATGAGTTTGTTCATACATGGAATGTTAAAGCATATCGCCCTCAAGGTTTAGTGCCATACGATTACACTAATATGAACTATTCAAAACTGCTGTGGATTGCAGAAGGTTCAACAAGTTACTTTGAAGATCATTTATTAGTGCGCTCAGGCATTCAAACAACAGATGAATTTTTTAAAGTAATGAGTAAAACCATTAACCGTCATTTGCAAACACCGGGCCGTGAAGTGCAAAGCGCAAGCGAAACAAGCTTTGATAAATGGATTAATCAAGGTGGCGATCACGCACGTAACTACAGCACCAATATTTATTCAGAAGGTTCGTTACTTTCACTTGCTTTAGATATTGACTTACTAGAAAAAAGCCAAGGTAAAATAAGCTATCGCGACGTGCACAAAGCACTTTATAACAATCATAAAATGCCCGCTGGATTTACAGATACAGATGTACTTAATATCTTAAAAGATTTAACAGGACGTGATTATTCAAGCTGGTGGCAAGAAAATGTAGAGTCGCCTGCAAGTATTAACTTTGACGATTTACTTACTAAAGTAGGTTTAAAGTTTGAGCGTCCTGAAAAAGCAAAAGCACTTGCAAGTATTGATGCTACCGCCAAAAATACAGGTGAATTACTGACGTTAAGTTATGTACGCCGTGGTGGCAGTGCGTGGAAAGCGGGTTTAACTACCGATGATAAAATTGTCGCTATAAACAAACATCACGTAGGTAAAGATTTAAAAACTAGCCTAGAAACGTTTAAGGCAGGCGACAAAGTAACCGTTGACTATCTTCGTCGCGATGCACTTGAAAGCTTAACATTAGTATTATCAGAAGATTTCGATAAGCCTAAAAAAGTAGTTGCTGATAAAGAGGCAACGCCACAGCAAAAAGCACTATTCAAAGCATGGATTGGCGTGGAACATCCAAATGATGTGACAAAAAAATAAATTCAGTTTTTATAGCGCTTAAATACAGTTAACAAGTATTAAAAAAGAGCTTCGGCTCTTTTTTTGTTTTGT